>NZ_JBWHZP010000016.1:0-141859 GCF_056323165.1 Streptomyces sp. 3-6 | reverse complement strand
CAGCCGCAGCACGATGCCGTCGTCGGCGTGCATCACCTGGGCGTCCATGCCGTACCGCTCGGACAGGCGCGCGGCCAGCGCGAGCGCCCACGGGGCGTGCACCTGGGCGCCCGGTGGGCCGGCCGTTTGGGAGCGGCGCAACCACGCCGGGCGGGTCGTGCCGCTCTACGCGGGACCGGCCGCCGCGCTGGCCGCCGCCGCGGGGGCGGGGGCGGTGCGGCCCGCCGCCGGGGCGGCGGTGCTGGTGGCCGGCGCGTGCGGCGCGTACGACGACTTCGCCGGGGCCGGGGACCCGCGGCGCGGCTTCCGGGCCCACCTGGGCGCGTTGCGGGACGGCGAGGTGACCAGCGGGGCGGTCAAGCTGTTCGGGATCTCGGCGATTGCGCTCGCCGCGGGCGCGGCGCTGGTGGACCGGCCGATGGACCGGCTGCTCGCCGGGATCGTGATCACCGGGACCGCGCACGCCGTGAACCTGGTGGACGTCCGGCCGGGCCGGGCCGCCGCCACGGTGCTCGCCCTGGCCGCGCCGGGACTGGCCCGCCGGGGCACCGCGACGGCCGCCCTCGCCGCCGCCGCGGCCGGGCCCGCCGCGGCCGTCCTGCCGGACGACCTCGCGGAGCGCGGGATGCTCGGGGACGCGGGGGCGCACGCCCTGGGCGCGGCGCTCGGTGCGGCGATCGTCGCCGGCACCGGACGGGCCGGCCTGGCGGCCCACGCGGCCGCCCTGGTGGCCGTCGCGGCGTGCGGCGACCGGGTGAGCGCGGTGGCCCGCCGCCCGCTGCCGGCCTCCGTCCGGAACGGCACCCTCCCTCACTCGAACGGGTGACAGGCGGCTCCGTACTGACGAGCCCCACGCCTGTCGTCGGGTCGGGAACGCCCGTACGCCCTGGCATCCTTGACGGAGTACGCGAAGGAAACACGCGGTCCACCCCCTCCGCGTGATCCTTCTGTACGTTCGTCGTGACCGCCCGACCCGAACCAGGAGCCCGGCCACGTGACCCCCGCGAGCAGCCACTCACCGCACGGCCGGTCGCCGCTGCGCACCGTGCAGGTGCTGGGCGGGGGCAACGCCGCCACCGGCGCGCACGTGCGCTCGCTGACCACGGGGCTCGTCGCGAGGGGCGTGCGTGTCACGGTGTGCGCCCCCATCGAGGCGGAACACACCTACGACTTCACCGGAACCGGAGCCGCCCACCTGCACGTCCCCCGCAGCAGCGACCCGGCCTCGGTCGCCGCCCTGCGGGCCGCCTGCGCGCACGCCGACCTGGTCCACGCCCACGGGCTGCACGCCTCCTTCCGTGCCGCGCTCGCCCTCAGCGGCAAGCCCACCCCGTTGGTCGTCACCTGGCACGACCGGGCACCCGCCGAGGGGCCGCGCGCCCACTTCCTGCGGCTGCTGGAGCGCCGGGTCGCCAAGGCCGCCACCGTCGTCCTGGGGACCACGTCGGCGCTGGTGGACCTGGCCCGCCGTACCGGCGCCCGCGACGCCCGCCTCGCGGCGGTCCCGCCGCCCGCCCGGCCCGCCGACACCGACGCCGGGGACCCGGACCGCCTGCGGCCCAAGGTGCGGGCCGAACTCGGCGCCACCGGCCGCCCGTTGATGGTCGCCGCCGACGCCCTGGAACGGCACCGGGGCCACCGCGCCCTGCTGGACGCCGCGCACGCGTGGATGCGGCTGGACCCGTCCCCGCTGGTGGTGATCGCCGGCGAGGGACCACTGCGGCCCGAACTCCAGCGGCGCATCGGGGCCGAGGACCTGCCGGTGCGGCTCCTCGGCCGGCGCGACGACGTCACCGACCTGCTCGCCGCCGCCGACATCGCCCTGCTGACCGGCCGTTGGGCGGCGCGCTCCCGGTTCGCCCAGCAGGCCCTGCAGGCGGGGGTGCCGCTGGTGGCGACCCGGGTCGGCGGAACCCCCGAACTCGTCGGGGACGCTGCCGAACTCGTCCCCTACGGCAACGCCCGCGCCCTCGCCGACGCCGCCCTGCGGCTGCTCGCCGACCCCGCGCGGCGGGAGGAACTCCGAGCCCGGGGTGCCCGGCAGGCGGCCGGCTGGCCCACCGAGGACGAGACCGTCGCCCAGGTGCTCAGCGTCTACGACGAGTTGACCCGCCCCCTGCCGTTGATCTGACCGCGTCCGTGTCCACGACCGGTCCCGGAGCTGTCGCCGTCCTGGGGTCGTCCCCGGCCCCGCTCCACCCGCGTCCCTGCTCGGTCCGCCCGCGCGGGCGACCCGCCCGGGCGGCCGATCCGCCCGCACCCCCGGTCAGGGCACGTGCCGCCGGGCCCGCAGGGCCAGGCTGAGGGCCAGCACCGTGTGCGGGTCGTCGAGGTCGCTGCCCAGCAACTCGCCCAGGCGGGCGAGGCGGTTGTAGAGGGTCTGCCGGTTCAGATGCAGTTCCCGCGCCGTCTCCGCCTTGCGTCCCGCGTGCGCCAGATACGTCTGCAGCGTCGGCAGCAGCGGGGGCCGGGAGCGGCGGTCGTGCTCCAGCACCGGGCCGATCGCCCGGTTCACGAAGGCCGCCAGGTCCGGGTGGTCGCGCAGCCGCCACAGCAGCAGGTCGATGTCCAGGCGCCGGGCGTCGTACCAGGGCCGTTCCGGCAGCCCCTGGGCCGCCGTCGAGGTCTCCGCCGCGTGCCGCAGCCCGGCCGCCGCCGCGGCCCAGCCGCCCGCCGGCCCGACCACCACCACCGGCGGCTGCGCCCCCGCCCGCCGCAGGCCCGCCCGTTCCACACCGGCCCGCAGCGCCGCCGCCACCCGGTCGGCGACCGCCGGCCGTTCCGCCTCCGCGCGCAGCCCCAGCAGCAGCGGCACCCGCCCCTCCACCGGCCGCACCCCCAGCAGCACCGGCACCCCGAGCGAGGCCAGTTCCTCGGCGACCGCCCGGGCCAGCACCGCCCAGCCGCCGCCGTGCGGGGACAGGGCGTCGCCGAGCCGCATCACCACCGGCAGCAGGGGACCGCCGCCCGGTTTGAAGCCCAGGACGCGGGCCTGCGCGGGCGCGTCCTGCGGAGTCACCCGGCCTTCGGCGAGGTCGGAGAGGAAGTCGCCGCGCCCCCGCGCCGCCAGCTCCTCCTCCTGGCGCGCCTGCATCAGCACCACGGCGAGGATGTCGGCGGTGCGCTCCGCGGCCATCCGGTGCACCGGCGCCGTCGGGCCGCGCACCGGCAGCAGCACCAGGCGCGCCCGCACCCCGCCGCTGCCCGGGCCGCCGCCGGGCACGTCCACCAGTACCGAGCCGGCCGGCGGGGCGTCCTGGTTGCGGTCCCGCAGCCCCTCCCACACCTGGAGCGGATCGGTGCCCTCCGGCCCGTCCCCGGCGGCGTACAGCAACTGGCCGTCCGTCGTCTCCAGGAAGACCGGGTTGCCGGTGAACCCGGCCAGGATCTGCAGCACCTGCGGCACCCCGCCCCCGCTCAGCAGCGCCTCGGTGCAGCGCCGGTGTACCTCGTCGGCGCGCCGCAGCAGCGCGTAGTGGCCGTTGACGATCTCGGTGTGGATCTCCTCCGTGACCGTCACGAACGGGACCTGGCGGTGCAGTTGGACCAGTGGCAGCTCCGCGGCCCGGGCGGTGTCCACCAGGGCGGCCGGCAGCCGGGTGAAGCGGGTGCCGAGCTCCACCACCAGGGCGGCGATGCCCCGTTCGGCCAGCGTGCGCACGAACGCCCGCTGGTCGGCCGGGCGGTTGCCCATGCCGTAGCCGGTGGTCAGCAGCAGCTCGCCGCCCTTGAGCAGCGAGGCGATGTGGGGCACCTCGCCCGCGTGCACCCACCGCACGGTGCGCTCGAGCCGCTCGGTGCCCGCCACGACCTCGGGGAGGCCGCCGCGCAGCCCGGGCAGCTCCAGGGCCCGCCGCACGGTGATCCCGGTGCCCCGGGCCTCCCGCTCCTCGTCCGCGCCGTTCCTGCCGCTGTCCATGCCCCGGACGCTACCCGTGCCCCGGGCCGCGGGGCACCTCCGGACGTGCCGCGGGGCGCCCGGGACCACGGCCCCGGGCGCCCCGCGCGACTCTCCGCTCAGCCCCCGTACGCGCCGGACGCCGTCAGGCGCAGGGCCGTGTCGATCAGCGGGACGTGGCTGAACGCCTGCGGGAAGTTGCCGACCTGGCGCTGCAGCCGCGGGTCCCACTCCTCCGCGAGCAGGCCGAGGTCGTTGCGCAGGCCCAGCAGCTTCTCGAACAGCCGGCGCGCCTCGTCCACCCGGCCGATCATCGCCAGGTCGTCGGCCATCCAGAACGAGACGGCGAGGAAGGCGCCCTCGTCGCCGGGCAGTCCGTCGACGCCCTCGTCCTTGCCCTCCGTCGGGTAGCGCAGGATGAAGCCGTCGGGGGTGGACAGCTCGCGCTGGATCGCCTCGATGGTGCCGATCACCCGCTTGTCGTCCGGCGGCAGGAAGCCCACCTGCGGGATCAGCAGCAGCGCCGCGTCCAGCTCCCGGGAACCGTAGGACTGGGTGAAGGTGTTGCGCTCCTTGTCGTAGCCCTTGTCGCACACGTCCCGGTGGATCTCGTCGCGCAGCTGCTTCCAGCGCTCCAGCGGGCCGTCCACGTCACCGGACTCGATCAGCTTGATGGTGCGGTCCACGGCGACCCAGGCCATCACCTTGGAGTGCACGAAGTGGCGGCGCGGGCCGCGCACCTCCCAGATGCCCTCGTCGGGCTCCTGCCAGTGCTTCTCCAGGTAGTGGATCAGCTTCAGCTGGAGCAGCGAGGCGTAGTCGTTGCGGGCCAGGCCCGTCATGTGGGCCAGGTGCAGGGCCTCGGTGACCTCGCCGTAGACGTCCAGCTGGAGCTGGTGGGCGGCGCCGTTGCCGACCCGCACGGGGGCGGAGTTCTCGTAGCCGGGCAGCCAGTCCAGCTCCGCCTCGCCGAGCTCGCGCTCGCCGGCGATGCCGTACATGATCTGCAGGTTCTCCGGGTCGCCGGCGACGGCCCGCAGCAGCCACTCGCGCCAGGCCCGGGCCTCCTCCCGGTAGCCGGTGCGCAGCAGCGACGACAGGGTGATCGCGGCGTCCCGCAGCCAGGTGTAGCGGTAGTCCCAGTTGCGGACGCCGCCGATGTCCTCGGGCAGGGAGGTGGTGGGCGCGGCGACGATGCCGCCGGTCGGGGCGTAGGTCAGGGCCTTCAGCGTGATCAGGGAGCGGATCACGGCCTCCCGGTAGGGGCCGTGGTACGTGCAGTGCTCCACCCACTCGCGCCAGAAGTCCTCCGTCGCGACCAGCGACTGCTCCGGGTCCGGGAGCGCCGGGGGCTCCTTGTGCGAGGGCTCCCAGGACAGGGTGAACGCGATCCGCTCGCCCGGCGCGACCGTGAAGTCCGAGTACGTCGTCAGGTCCTTGCCGTAGGTGTCGGCGGACGTGTCGTACCAGACGGAGTCCGGTCCGGCCACGGCGACCGTGCGGCCCTCGTGGCGGTGGACCCACGGCACCACCCGGCCGTAGGAGAACCGCATCCGCAGCGCGGAACGCATCGGCACCCGGCCCGAGACGCCCTCGACGATCCGGATCAGCTGGGGTGCCCCGTCGCGCGGCGGCATGAAATCCGTCACCCGCACCGTGCCGCGCGGGGTGTCCCACTCCGACTCCAGCACCAGCGAGTCGCCCCGGTAGCGGCGCCGGGTGGCGGCGGGCGGCTGCTGCTCGTCGGCGTGTGCGGGGCCGAGCCGCCAGAAACCGTGTTCCTCGGTGCCCAGCAGACCGGCGAAGATGGCATGGGAATCGAAGCGCGGCAGGCACAGCCAGTCCACGGTGCCGTCCCGGCAGACCAGCGCGGCGGTCTGCATGTCTCCGATGAGTGCGTAGTCTTCGATGCGCCCGGCCACGTGCAACTCCAGTCGAACGGCCACGTCACCCCGCAAGGGGGCTGTCGCTTGGTGCGGTCAAGGGGGTTTGTGCAATGCGTCGTTGAGCCACGAAGCAAAGCAGTTGCTGAGCCACGAGGGCAAAGCGTCCATTGTTGCTCAACGAACCGACGAGCTCCAGTTGTGCCGGTACGACGGACGGGGGTGGTGCCGTTCGGCCGGCCCTGCTCGGCAGCGAGTGTCCGAGCAGGATACGACGCACGTAGATGATCTGTGTGCCGCTCCGGACAACGCGGTTGGGCCGATCGGGTGAGCGGCGGGCGGGGGGAACGTGCCCGGTCGGCGGCGGGTGCCCGGCCGTGCGCGGAGCGTGGCCGGACGCCGGGGCCGTCCGGCGCTGTTACGCTGGTAGCCCGTGGACCGGTGGGCGAGACATCCCCCGAACCGCACCCTCCAGACCGCGACCACGGGAGCCCCCCTTTGGCCATGCCGCCCGCTGCTTTTCGGAACAGCACAGCTTCGACGACCAAGCACATCTTCGTCACCGGGGGTGTCGCCTCCTCGCTCGGCAAGGGTCTGACCGCCTCCAGCCTCGGCATGCTGCTCAAGGCCCGTGGCCTGCGCGTGGTGATGCAGAAGCTCGACCCGTACCTCAACGTCGACCCCGGCACGATGAACCCCTTCCAGCACGGTGAGGTGTTCGTCACCAACGACGGCGCCGAGACCGACCTGGACATCGGCCACTACGAGCGCTTCCTCGACCGCGACCTGGACGGCTCGGCCAACGTCACCACCGGTCAGGTCTACTCGACCGTCATCGCCAAGGAGCGCCGGGGCGAGTACCTCGGCGACACCGTGCAGGTCATCCCGCACATCACCAACGAGATCAAGCACCGCATCCGCCGCATGGCGACGGACGAGGTCGACGTGGTGATCACCGAGGTCGGCGGGACGGTCGGCGACATCGAGTCGCTGCCGTTCCTGGAGACCGTCCGCCAGGTCCGGCACGAGGTCGGCCGGGACAACGTGTTCGTGGTGCACATCTCGCTCCTGCCGTACATCGGCCCGTCGGGTGAGCTGAAGACGAAGCCCACCCAGCACTCGGTCGCGGCCCTGCGCAACATCGGTATCCAGCCGGACGCGATCGTGCTGCGCTGCGACCGCGAGGTGCCGACCGCGATCAAGCGGAAGATCTCCCTGATGTGCGACGTGGACGAGGCGGCCGTGGTCGCCTGCCCCGACGCCCGCTCCATCTACGACATCCCCAAGACCGTGCACGGCGAGGGCCTGGACGCGTACGTGGTGCGCAAGCTGGACCTGCCGTTCCGCGACGTGGACTGGACGACCTGGGACGACCTGCTGGACCGCGTCCACAACCCCGACCACGAGATCACCCTCGCCCTGGTCGGCAAGTACATCGACCTGCCCGACGCCTACCTGTCGGTCACCGAGGCGCTGCGCGCCGGCGGCTTCGCCAACCGGGCCCGCGTGAAGATCAAGTGGGTCACCTCCGACGACTGCAGGACCCCGGCGGACGCCGAGGCGCAGCTCGGGGACGTCGATGCCATCTGCATCCCCGGCGGCTTCGGCGACCGCGGCGTGCTCGGCAAGGTCGGCGCCATCCGCTACGCCCGCGAGAACCGCATCCCGCTGCTGGGCCTGTGCCTGGGACTGCAGTGCATCGTGATCGAGGCCGCGCGCAACCTGGCCGGTGTCTCCGACGCCAACTCCACCGAGTTCGACCCGGCCACCGCCCACCCGGTCATCTCCACGATGGCCGAGCAGATGGACATCGTGGCCGGTGAGGGCGACATGGGCGGCACCATGCGGCTCGGCATGTACCCGGCCAAGCTGGCCGAGGGCTCGATCGTCCGCGAGGTGTACGACGGCAAGGAGTACGTCGAGGAGCGCCACCGGCACCGCTACGAGGTCAACAACGCCTACCGGGCGGAGCTGGAGAAGAAGGCGGGCATCGTCTTCTCCGGCACCTCCCCGGACGGCAAGCTGGTCGAGTACGTGGAGTACCCGCGCGACGTCCACCCCTACCTGGTCGCGACGCAGGCGCACCCCGAGCTGCGCTCCCGCCCGACCCGTCCGCACCCGCTCTTCGCCGGCCTGGTGAAGGCGGCGGTCGAGCGGAAGATCTCGAAGTAGCACACCCGGTTGTACGGTTGCCGGGGTGCGAACCCTCAACGGGGGGCGCACCCCGGCCGCTTTTCTCACGCCGGGCACGCGCGACCGCAGGACGTCGGGAAGGACAGGCATGACCATCAAGGACACCCCGGAGGAGTGGGAGATCCGGGCGACCGCGACCCCGTTCACGGGCAACAAGACCTCCGTGCGCACCGACGACGTGGTCATGCCCGACGGCACCGTGGTGGGCCGTGACTACCAGGTCCACCCGGGGTCCGTGGCCGTGCTCGCCCTGGACGACGCCGACCGGGTCCTGGTGCTGCGCCAGTACCGCCACCCGGTGCGCCACAAGCTGTGGGAGATCCCGGCCGGCCTGCTGGACGTGCCCGGGGAGAACCCGCTGCACGCCGCGCAGCGCGAGCTGTACGAGGAGGCGCACGTCAAGGCGGAGGACTGGCGGGTCCTCACCGACGTCTACACCACGCCCGGCGGCTGTGACGAGGCCGTGCGCATCTTCCTCGCCCGGAGGCTCTCGGAGGCCGCCGGCGACCGCTTCGAGGTCGAGCACGAGGAGGCCGACATGGAGCTGGCCCGGGTGCCGGTGGCGGACCTGGTGCGCGGGGTGCTCGGGGGCGAGCTGCACAACAACTGCCTGGTGGTGGGCGTGCTGTCGCTGGTCGCCGCGCGCACCGGGGACGGCCTGGACGCGCTCCGCCCGGCCGAGGCGCCCTGGCCGGCGCGCCCGTTCGACGCCTGACGCCCGATGCCTGACGCCTACCCGCCTGGCGCCTGACGCCTGGCGGAGCCGGTCCCGTGCCGCCCGGCGGTCGGCGCCCGATGCCCGGCCGGTCGGCGGTCGACGCCCGATGCCCGGCCGGTCGGCATCCGCACGGCCCGATGCCCGGCCGGTGCTCGTCGGAACCCCTGGTGCCCGAGCACCCGTCGGCAGGACCTGTCGGCCTCCCGCCGCCCGGGACGCCTCGACGCCCGGTGTCCGGGAGCCCTGCGCCGAGCACGAGGACCCCGGACGTTCGGCCTCCGGGCGGGCAGTTGCCGGAACCCGGGACCGTGGTGTGACCATCGGCTGATCCGATCGGGGGATGTGCGCGCGGCGCCCCGCACGGAACGTAGCGGAGCGTGAACTAGGCTCGGGAAAACGCCCGATCCGGAGTCCCGGCGGGCCTGCGCGTGCGGTGGGACGGGAGTGTGGCCCGTGACGGATCAGGCGGTGGACACGGACGGTGTGCGGGTCACCGGGGATGCTGCCGTGCCGGACCGGTTCCTCGGCCGTGTCCGCGAACTGAAGGAACTGTGCGCCGACATCGAGCGGGCCGGACTCGACACCCTCTCCGGCCGCAAGGCCCCCCGCGCCCGGGTGCTGCTCATCGCCGGCCGCCCGGGCTCCGGCCGGACCACGCTCGCCGGGGAACTGGTGCGCCGGATCGCCGACCGCTACCCCGACGGGGTGCTGCGCACCCGGCTGAGCGAGCCCGACGGCAGCCGCGTGCCCGTGGAGCGCGCGGCCCGCGAACTCCTCGACGCCCTGGACGTGCCGGCCCCCGCCGGGGCGGGCGAGGACGAGCTGAGCGAAGCCCTGCGCACCGCCCTCGGCGACCGCCGTGCCGTGCTCCTGCTGGACGACGCCGTCGACGCCGAGCAGGTCGACGCGCTGCTGCCGGACACCCCCGACTGCCTGGTCGTGGCCGTCTCCGAGGGCCCGCTCACCGGGATCAGCGACGTGCGCCCCTGCACCCTCGGCGGACTCGACACCAAGTCCGCCGTGGAGCTCCTCTCCCGGGCCGCCGGCTCGGTGCGGGTCACCGTCGACCCCCGCGCGGCGGAGGGCCTCGCCGAACAGTGCCAGGGCCAGCCCGCCGCCCTGGTCGTGGCGGGCGGCTGGCTCGCGGCCCGGCCCAAGGCCGCCGTCGCCGACCTCGCCAAGCAGCTGCACGCCGGGACCGACGAGGGCACCCCGATCGGCCGCGCCGTGCACCTGGTGCACGCGGCGCTGCCCGCGCCCGCCGCCCGGACCCTGCGGCTGCTGAGCCTCGCCCCGGCCGGCCTGGCCGACCCGCACATCGCCTCCGCGCTCGCCGGCTGCTCGGTGAGCAGCGCCCGCACCACCCTGGACGACTTCGCCTCGCTCGGCCTGCTGCACCGGGCGGGCTCGCCGCTGCCCCAGTACGAGGTGCCGGGCTGTCTGCACCCGCTGCTGCGCGGGCTCGCCGAGGTCCACGAGCGGCCCGCCGAGCTCCAACTCGCCCGCGCCCGCATGCTGGAGCGCACCGTGCGGCTGCTCCAGTCGTGCCGGGCCATCACCGAGACCGACAGCGCCCTGGCCCGCGAGAAACTGCTCGGCATGCCGCGCTCGCTGCGCTTCCCCCACCCCCGGGCCGCCGCCGACTGGCTGCGGCTGAGCCGGCCCGCGCTGCTGGCCTCGGCCCGGCTGGCGGTCGCCGACGGGGAGCTGGACACCCTGGCCCGGCGGCTGATGTCCCAGCTGGTGCGCGCCATGGTGGCGCACTTCGGCACCCACGCCGCCGCGAGCGACCTCTACGGCATCCACGGCCTGGTCCTGGACGTGGCGGAACGCCGTCACCTGCCCCGTGAGAAGGCGGCGGCCCTGCTGAACCTGGGCGATCTGGACGCCCGCACCGGCCGCACGGCCGACGCCCTGGCGCGCTACCGGGCGGCCCTGGACGCCGGCCGCGCGGCCCACGACCCGTACGCGGTCTGCCGGGCGATGGAGTCCGTGGGCGGTGCCCACCTGGAACTGGGCGACTACGACCGGGCCTGCGACTGGTTCGGCCGCGCCCTGACCGAGCGGCTCGCGCGCGACGAGCGCGCCGAGGCCGCCCGCCTGTACGGCCGGATCGGCGCCGCCCACACCTACGCGGGACGCTACGGCGAGGCCCAGCGGAACTGGCGGGCGGCGGTCGCCGGACACCGCAAGAACGGCGACCCGGCGGCCCAGGCGCGGTCCTTGAGCGAACTGGCCCGGGTGCAGGAGTACGCGGGGCGCCCGGAGGACTCGCTGCGCACCTGCCGGGAGGCCGTCGAGTGGGCCCGGCGGGCCCAGGACACCCGGCTCCAGGCCGCGCTGCACCTCCGGCTCGCCGACACGCTCGAACGTCTCGGCGACCCCGCGTCCGCCGCCGTGCACCGGGGCGCGGCGGAGCGGATGCTGGGAGAAGAGGCTCCGCCGGAGGACGCGACCCCGGAACACCCGGCCGGAACCTAAGAAAGCGCAGCAGTTGCGTCAAAGTTTGATGCAAAAGAAGGCTGGACAGCGAGAAAACCTTCATTAAACTGGCGTGGCCGCACCTTCTCCGCGGTCCTCCCGGTGTGCCCTCAGTGCCCGGGTATGTGCATCAGTGACGCCCATTCCCCCTTCCCTTCTGAACCGAGGACCGTGATCGACGTGAAGGTCGGCATACCCCGCGAGGTCAAGAACAACGAGTTCCGGGTGGCCATCACCCCCGCAGGCGTGCACGAACTGGTGCGCCACGGCCACCAGGTCGTCGTCGAACGCGGCGCCGGTGCCGGTTCCTCGATCCCGGACGAGGAGTACGCCGCCGCCGGCGGGCTGCTGCTCGGCACGGCCGACGAGGTGTGGGCCACCGCCGACCTGCTGCTGAAGGTCAAGGAGCCGGTCGCGGAGGAGTACCACCGGATGCGCCGCGGCCAGACCCTCTTCACCTACCTGCACCTGGCGGCGTCCAAGGAGTGCACGGACGCCCTGCTGGAGTCGGGTACCACCGCCATCGCCTACGAGACGGTCGAGCTGGCGAACCGTGCCCTGCCGCTGCTGGCGCCCATGTCCGAGGTGGCGGGCCGGCTGTCCGCCCAGGTGGGCGCCTACCACCTGATGCGGGCCAACGGCGGCCGGGGTGTGCTGCCCGGCGGCGTCCCCGGCGTGCCGGCCGGCCGGGCGGTGGTCATCGGCGGCGGCGTCTCCGGCTGGAACGCGGCCCAGATCGCCATCGGCCTGGGCTTCCGGGTCACCCTGCTGGACAAGGACATCAACAAGCTCAAGGAGGCCGACAAGGTTTTCGGCACCAGGGTCCAGACCGTCGTCTCCAACGCCTACGAGCTGGAGAAGGCATGCCTGGAGGCCGACCTCGTGATCGGCGCGGTCCTCATCCCCGGCGCCAAGGCTCCCACCCTGGTCTCCCACGAGTTGGTCTCGCGCATGAAGCCCGGAAGTGTCCTTGTCGACATCGCGATCGACCAGGGCGGCTGCTTCGAGGACTCCCGTCCGACGACCCACGCCGAACCGACCTTCCGGGTCCACGACTCGGTCTTCTACTGCGTCGCCAACATGCCCGGCGCGGTGCCCAACACGTCGACCTACGCGCTCACCAACGCGACGCTGCCGTACGTCGTCGAACTCGCCGACCACGGCTGGAGGGAGGCCCTGCGCCGGGACCCCGCTCTCGCCCGCGGCCTCAACACCCATGACGGCGAGGTGGTCTACCGCGAGGTCGCCGAGGCGCACGGCATGGACCACGTGGAGCTCGCCTCGCTGCTGGTCTGACCCGCGGCCCGGTTCCGCCGGGACGCCAAGTCGACCAAGTCACCTGCTGTCAAAGGAGACAGATCAATTCGGGACGTCGACGCGACGTCAACACCGTGCATCCGGCCGCACCTTGTCCCACCAGGTGCGGCCGGATGTGGGTATGGTCACGTCGCGGGACCCGGACAACTCGCCTCGAACGTAACGCTTCAACCGATTCGCACACCGGTGAAACCTGCCGTGCGACGGCTGTACGCCCTTGACAGAGGGATGTTTCATTGCCGACACATCGGGCCGGGTCCGGCGGATTGTGTTGCTGTGGACGCCCGACACGCCATAGAGTCGCCAACCGTCGGCATGGTGCCACGCTGACCTGTCTAGAAGTTTCCTGGTCACCAAGGAGGTAAGACGACTTGTGAATGAGTCGACATTTACTCCCGGGGGTGGTCAACCAGGAATGCCCGCAGGGGGCCGGGGTCCCGCGGGGTTCGCTGCTGTCGGCTCCGTCGCTGTGCGCACCTTCGCAGCCCACCAGAGTCAGCAGACGACTCTCACTGCACACCAGAGCATGGATGGCCATCACGTGAACGCCATGGCCGGCGACGGAAGTGGCGCGTCCCACAACCAGTTCGCCGACTACGACGAACTGCCCGAGGGGCACTTCTACGATCCGGACGCCGAGTACGAGCCCGATCCCGAGTACGCGGCCACCCTCGCGCCCGACGCGGCGCGCCAGCGCCGCGAACGCATCGGGCCGACCGGCCGCCCGCTGCCCTACTTCCCGATCCCGGGCCCGCTGACCGACCACGGTCCCGCGAAGATCATCGCGATGTGCAACCAGAAGGGCGGCGTCGGCAAGACCACGTCGACCATCAACCTGGGTGCCGCGCTCGCCGAGTACGGACGCCGGGTGCTGCTCGTCGACTTCGACCCGCAGGGCGCGCTGTCCGTCGGCCTCGGCGTCAACCCGATGGAGCTCGACCTCACCGTCTACAACCTGCTCATGGAGCGGGGCATGGCGGCCGACGAGGTGCTGCTGAAGACCGCGGTCCCCAACATGGACCTGCTGCCCAGCAACATCGACCTCTCGGCCGCCGAGGTGCAGCTGGTGAGCGAGGTCGCGCGCGAGTCCACGCTGCAGCGGGCCCTGAAGCCGCTGCTGGACGACTACGACTACATCGTCATCGACTGCCAGCCCTCCCTCGGCCTGCTCACGGTCAACGCGCTGACCGCCGCGCACAAGGTGATCGTGCCGCTGGAGTGCGAGTTCTTCGCGCTGCGCGGTGTGGCGCTGCTGACCGAGACCATCGAGAAGGTCCAGGAGCGGCTCAACCCGGACCTGGAGCTCGACGGCATCCTCGCCACCATGTACGACTCGCGCACCGTGCACAGCCGCGAGGTGCTCGCGCGGGTGGTCGAGGCGTTCGACGACCACGTCTACCACACGGTCATCGGGCGCACGGTCCGCTTCCCGGAGACCACGGTCGCCGGCGAGCCGATCACCACGTACGCGTCCAACTCCGTGGGTGCCGCCGCCTACCGCCAGCTCGCCAGGGAGGTGCTCGCCCGGTGTCACGCCGAGTGAGTCTGCCCGGGGCCGACGAACTCTTCCGTACGACAGGGGGGACAGCGCTCCAGGCGTCCACGCCCAGGCGCCCGGCCGGCGGTGACGCCCGGGTCCCCGCTCCGGCGGGGGAGGGCGACGCGGCCGCGTCCGCCGAGGACGCACCCCCGTCCGTGCCCGCCCAGGGCGGGGACGGCGAGGGAGCCGAACACACGGCGGCCGGCGCGCAGCCGGCCGAGGCGGGGGAGTCCCGCAGCCGCACGGCCACCGGCCCCGCGGGCACCCGCCGGGCGCCGGCCCAGGACGCCACCGCCGCCGCGCCGCCGCGCAAGCGGGGCAGGACCGCGGCCCGCCGCCCCAGCGGCCGGGAGCGCCACGACGAGAAGATCACGGTCTACGTGTCGGCCGAGGAACTCATGGACCTGGAGCACGCCCGCCTGGTGCTGCGGGGCGAGCACGGCCTGGCCGTCGACCGGGGCCGCATCGTCCGCGAGGCGGTCGCCGTGGTCCTCGCCGACCTGGAGACCCGCGGGGACGCCAGCATCCTCGTACGACGCCTGCGGGGACGCTAGCGGTAGCCTGCGGAGGCCATGACCTCGAACGACCCTCCCGCCCCCGCCCCCCGCGACCGGCCCCGGCGCCGCCGCGCACTGGGGCGGGGCCCGGAAGCGGCGCCCGGCCCCGCCGACGCGCCGCCTACGCGGGGGGACGGTCCGCCGCCCCGCCCGGAGGACGGGTGGCCCGCCCCGGCCCCCGCGCACGCCGGCGCGCACCCGGACCCCGGTCCGGCAGCGCCGGAGCCCGTCGGGCCCGCGCCCGGGGCGCAACCCGCGACGGACGGGCGCGCACCCGCCGCACCCGCACCCGAGGCCACCCGGACGGCGCCCGAGCGTCCCGCCGATGCGCCCGCCGGGCCGGGCCGCGAGGCCGCCGCCGTGCAGCCCGCAGGGGCCGGGCACGGAGAGGGCGGGACCATGCCGGCGCCCGGCGGAGAGGCTCCCGGCGAAGACCCTCCCGGCGAGGACGGCGGACCCGGGGCGGACGCGGGCACCCGGGCGGGCACCGGCGAGGGGGAGGAGGCCGGGGACGGGCGGTTCACCGTCCGGCTCGCCAACTTCGAGGGGCCGTTCGACCTGCTGCTGCAGCTGATCGCCAAGCACAAGCTGGACGTCACCGAGGTCGCGCTGTCCCGGGTGACCGACGAGTTCATGGCGTACATCCGCGCGCTCGGCCCGGACTGGGACCTGGACGAGACCACGGAGTTCCTCGTCGTGGCGGCCACCCTGCTCGACCTCAAGGCCGCCCGGCTGCTCCCCGCCGCCGAGGTGGAGGACGAGGCGGATCTCGCCCTGCTGGAGGCCCGGGACCTGCTGTTCGCCCGGCTGCTGCAGTACCGCGCCTACAAGCGCATCGCCGAGATCTTCAGCGGGCGCCTCGACGACGAGGCCCGGCGGTACCCCCGTACCGTCGGACTGGAGCCGCACCACGCCGAGCTGCTGCCGGACGTGGTCATCAGCATCGGGGCGGAGGGCTTCGCGAAGCTGGCGGTGAAGGCGATGCAGCCCAAGCCGCGGCCCCAGGTGTACGTCGACCACATCCACGCCCCGCTGGTCAGCGTGCAGGAGCAGGCCGTCATCGTGGTGGCGCGGCTCAGGGAACTCGGGGAGGCCGGCTTCCGCACGCTCGTCGAGGACACCGAGGACACCCTCACCGTGGTGGCCCGGTTCCTGGCCCTGCTGGAGCTGTACCGGGAGAAGGTCGTGGCCCTCGACCAGGAGAGCGCGCTGGGAGAGCTGACCGTGCGCTGGACCGGAGGGGACGCGGACGCCGTCCCGGCCGTCACCGACGAGTTCGACCGGCCGCCGGAGCAGCCCGTGGCGGGGACGAAGGAGGAGGAGAAGGCGTGAGCGAGGACACCACCGGGCCGTCCGGCGGCCCGGCGGACCCCCCGGCCGTCGCGGACCTCGACCTCAAGCCGGCCCTGGAGGCCGTCCTCATGGTCGTCGACGAGCCCGCGACCGTCGAGCACCTGGCGAAGATACTGCAGCGCCCGAAGCGCCGGATCGCGGACGCGCTCGCCGAGCTGGCCGACGAGTACACCGCCCAGCGGCGCGGTTTCGAGCTGCGCCCGGTCGCGGGCGGCTGGCGGTTCTACAGCCGCCCGGAGTACGCCGCCGCGGTCGAGGGCTTCGTCCTGGACGGGCAGCACGCCCGCCTCACCCAGGCCGCGCTGGAGACCCTCGCGGTGGTCGCCTACCGCCAGCCGGTCAGCCGCAGCCGCGTCTCCGCCGTCCGGGGCGTCAACTGCGACGGTGTGATGCGCACCCTGCTGCAGCGCGGTCTGGTCGAGGAGGCGGGCACGGAACCCGAAACAGGTGCGATCCTGTACACGACGACGAACTACTTCCTGGAGCGGATGGGCCTGCGCGGTCTGGACGAGCTCCCGGAGCTCGCGCCCTTCCTGCCGGAGGCGGAAGCGATCGAGGCCGAGACCCAGGAAGGCGTGCCGTCGTTCGATCCGGACGCCCCGGATGCGGACGACGGTCCCCCGACGAACACGACGACGACGGACATGTGATGCGAAGCAGCGGCAGCGGACACAGCGGCGGACGCGGTAACCACCGCGGTGCCGGCAACAACAGGGACCAGAAGCAGGGGCAGGGCCGCCCCCGCAAGCCCCGCCCGGAGGAACGCCGCTACGACGTGGGACCCGGCGCCACCAAGGAGGGCCCCAAGGCGGGGCGCGGCGGCGCCGCCTCCGGGCAGAAGGGGCGCGGCCGGACCGCCCCCGCCCGCTCCCGGGAGTACGAGACGCGGATCGAGGAGCGCAACCGGGAGCGGTACGCCGGGAAGAAGCAGGTGAAGCTGCCGAAGACGTTCCCCGGCGCGGAGCAGGAGGGCGAACGCCTGCAGAAGGTGCTGGCGCGCGCGGGCTACGGCTCGCGGCGGGCCTGCGAGGAACTGATCGACCAGGCCAGGGTCGAGGTCAACGGCGAGATCGTGCTGGAGCAGGGCCGCCGTGTCGACCCGGAGAAGGACGAGGTCAAGGTCGACGGCCTGACCGTCGCCACGCAGTCCTACCAGTTCTTCTCGCTGAACAAGCCCGCCGGGGTGGTCTCCACGATGGAGGACCCCGAGGGCCGGCAGTGCCTCGGGGACTACGTCACCAACCGCGAGACGCGCCTCTTCCACGTCGGACGGCTGGACACCGAGACCGAGGGCGTCATCCTGCTGACCAACCACGGGGAGCTGGCGCACCGGCTGACGCACCCCCGGTACGGCGTGAAGAAGACCTACCTCGCGCACATCGTCGGCCCGATCCCGCGCGACCTCGGCAAGCGGCTGAAGGACGGCATCCAGCTGGAGGACGGGTACGCGCGGGCGGACCACTTCCGGGTGGTCGAGCAGACCGGCAAGAACTACCTGGTCGAGGTGACCCTCCACGAGGGCCGCAAGCACATCGTGCGACGCATGCTCGCCGAGGCCGGGTTCCCGGTCGACAAGCTGGTGCGCACCGAGTTCGGGCCGATCACCCTGGGCGACCAGAAGTCGGGCTGGCTGCGGCGGCTGTCCAACACCGAGGTCGGGATGCTCATGCAGGAGGTCGACCTCTAGACCGGCCCCGGCAGGGCCGGCCCGGCCCGATCCGCCGGACCGGCCTTCGGAGCGGGTCGCGTCCTGGCAGGGGCTTGCGTCCCCGCCCGTCCACCCCCTTTAATAGTCGCACTGACTATTAAAGGGGGTGGACGTCGTGCCGGACGGCTACGACAAGCACGCCTTCGAGCCCTTCGCCGTCACGGTCGACCTCGCCGTGTTCACGGTCCGCGAGGGCGCGCTGCACGTCCTGCTCGTCGAACGCGGCCAGGAGCCCTACGCGGGCCGCTGGGCGCTGCCCGGGGGCTTCCTGCGGCCGGACGAGTCCGCCGAGACGGCCGCCCGGCGCGAACTGGGCGAGGAGACCGGCCTGACGGACGTCTCCGGGCCGCACCTGGAGCAGCTGCGGACCTACAGCGAGCCCGGCCGGGACCCCCGGATGCGCGTGGTCTCCGTGGCCTTCGCCGCCCTGCTGCCCGACGCGCCCGAGGTACGCGGCGGCGGTGACGCGGCCCGGGCCCGCTGGACGCCGTACGACGCGGCCCGGGACCTGGCCTTCGACCACGACCGGATCCTCGCCGACGCGCGGGACCGGGTCGGCGCCAAGCTCGAGTACACCGGTCTCGCCACCGCCTTCTGCCCGCCCGAGTTCACCCTCGGCGAGCTCCAGCAGGTCTACGAGACCGTCTGGGGCACGACCCTGGACCGCCCCAACTTCCGGCGCAAGGTGCTCGCCACCCCCGGCTTCGTCGAAGCCGTGCCCGGCGCCGCGCGCCTCACCGGCGGCCGGGGCAAGCCCGCCGCGCTGTACCGCGCGGGCCCCGCCGCCGCCCTCCACCCGCCGCTGCTGAGGCCCACTCCCGAAGGACGTCCCGTATGACCACGACCACCCTGACCAAGCGCGCCGCCACCGGGACGCTCACCGGACTCGCCCTCGGGGACGCCCTGGGCCACCCCACCGAGTTCCGCGACGTCCCCTCGATCCTCGCCGCGTTCGGCCCCTGGCGGGCCATGCCCCTGCCCACGCCCGCCCTGGTCACCGACGACACCCAGATGACCCTCGCGCTCGGCCACGCGCTGCGCACCGCGACGGCCCGCGGCCCGCTCACCGCACGGAACCTCGAACAGCCCCTGCGCGAGGCGTTCGTGGCCTGGTACCGCTCGCCGGAGAACGACCGCGCCCCCGGCACCACCTGCCTGGAGGCATGCCGGCTGCTGGAGCGGCAGGACCGCCCCTGGCAGGACGCCTCCCGCGTCCACTCCAAGGGCTGCGGCGCCAACATGCGGGTCGCGCCCCTCGGCCTGGTCCCCGGCCTGAGCGGTGAACAGCGCGCGGGCGCCGCCCAGTTCCAGTCCGCCCTCACCCACGGGCACCCCACCGCGCTGGCCGCCTCCGACCTCACCGCGCACGCCGTCCACCTGCTCGCCGGCGGCGCCGACCCGACCGGCCTGATCGGCCTGCTGCGCTCCTACGCCTGTGACAACCGCACCCGCTACCACGAGGAGTGGCTCGGCGACCTGTGGACCCGCGCCGGTGACCCGGACCCGCGGCACTTCATCGCCCGCGGCTGGGACGAGTGCCTGGAGACCCTCGGCCGCCTCCAGGAGACCGTGCGGACGGTCTCGCCCGAGACGGATCCCTGCCTGGCCGCCGGCGAGGGCTGGATCGCGGAGGAGGCCCTCGCCGCCGGCCTGCTGTGCTTCCTGCAGTTCGTCGACGAACCGCTGACCGCGCTGCGCCGCGCCGCCTGCTCCTCCGGCGACTCCGACTCCCTCGCCTGCCTCGCGGGCGCCTTCGCCGGCGCGTACCTGGGGGCGGACGCCTGGCCCGCCGAGTGGACCGGCCGGATCGAGTACCGGGACCAGCTGCTGGCCCTGGGCGCCGCCTGGGACGCCTGAGGCCGGGGCGTGCCCGCGCGGAGGCCGTCGGCCTACCCGCGGCCCGTGGCCTCCGCGCCGCTCCCGGCGCCCGGGGCGGGGCCGGTGCCGGCGTCCGCCCGGAGGGCCGAGGCGCGGCGGACGCGGAACAGGAAGTCCTCGACGCGCCGGTGGTCCGGCTCCGCCGGGAGCGGGCTGTGCCGGGCCGCCTCGTCGGCCTCCCGTTCCAGCCGGGTGATCCACGACTCCACCTCGGCCCAGGGCACCTCGCCCCGCTTCACCGCGAGCAACGGCTCGCGGTGCGCGCCCACGTCGACCGTGAGCGTGCCCGTGCGCAGCAGGTCGCGGACGCTGATCAGCAGCCGCAGCAGGTGCATGGCGGGCTTGTGGCGCGGGGCGCCGTGCGCGCGCACGCGGGCCTCCAGCCGACGGCGCTGACCGCGGGCATAGCGGGTGAACGTGCCGTGGGCCCGGCGGGAGAGGAACGCCCCGCGCAGGTCCAGCAGGGCGCGGCCGGTGGCGTCGGCGTACTCCACGAGCGGGGAGTGCAGGCACTCCAGGACGTTCGGGTCGGCGCGCAGCGCCAGCTCGCAGAAACGCTCCAGCTCCCAGCTGAACTGCTCCTCGGCCGGACCCTCGACGTGCGTCGGAGGCTTCTCGAAGCGCCAGAACAGGGGCGTGGGCGCCAGGAACACGCCCCGGCGGTCGGTGTCGCTGTCCTCCGTGGCCAGACCGAAGGCGCGCGAACCCATGACGCAGGCGTAGATCGTGTGGTCGCGGACCAGGCTCTCGGGGCGCATCCCGGGAGCGTACGCCCGCGGGTCACGCCGTGCGGATCGTATTCCCGTCCACGGTGATCCGCTCCTCGGGCAGCGGCCGGGTCGCCGGTCCCCGCTCCACCGAGCCGTCGGCGATCCGGAACCGGCTGCCGTGGCACGGGCAGTCGATCGTCCCGTCCGCCACCGTCGACACCAGGCAGTTCTGGTGCGTGCAGATCGCGGAGAAGGCCTTGAACTCGCCCTCGGAGGGCTGGGTCACCACGATCTTCTCCTCGCCCAGGACGGTGCCCCCGCCCACCGGGACGTCGTCGGTCCGCAGCAGCTCCCGGCCGCCGCCGTCGGCGTCCGGGCCGGAGGTGCCGGTGTCGGTGGCGGAGCCGGTGTCCCCGCCGGCTCCGCCACCGCCGCCGCAGGCGGCCGTCAGCGCCGTCGCGCCGGCCGCGCCGGCGGTGAGGAGAACCGTGCGTCGCGTCGCCTGGTGAGTCATGTCGGTCCTCCGTGCGAGGGGGGCGGGGCCGGGGCACGGCGCCGGGACGGTCGGGCGGCAGGAGCGGGGGCCGATGGCCGATTCATCTTTCCACCGAAGCGGCCGAAGGCGAAGCAAATCCGGGCAAGGGTGGACGTACAGCCCATCTGTGTCCGTCTCAGCGGGCGGGCGGCGGACACCCCGCCCCGGCGTCCTGACTAGGCTGGACGACCGAACAGCCGATACGCACGTCAGCAAGGAGCACCGTCGTGGCGGTACGAGCGGTCCGGGGCGCCGTCCAGCTGGAACGGGACGAAGCCGGACACATGGAGGAACAGGTCGGCGCACTGCTGACCGCCCTCCTGGAACGCAACGGTCTGACCGCGGACGACCTGATCAGCATCTGGTTCACGGCCACGCCCGACCTGCACAGCGACTTCCCGGCGGCGGCGGCCCGCAAGCTGGGCATCGTCGACGTCCCCCTGATCTGCGCCCAGGAACTCGACATCGAGGGAGCCATGCCGCGCGTCGTCCGCATCCTCGCGCACATCGAGTCCGACCGGCCCCGCTCCGGCATCGCGCACGTCTACCTCGGTGCCGCCGCCGCCCTGCGCAAGGACATCGCCCAGTGAGAACCGCACTCGTCATCGGCACCGGACTCATCGGCACGTCCGCCGCCCTCGCCCTCACCCGGCGGGGCATCACCGTGCACCTGTCCGACCCCGACCCCGAGCAGGCCCGCACCGCCGCCGCCCTCGGCGCCGGGACCGACCAGCCCCCGGACGGCGTCGTCGACCTGGCCGTCGTCGCCGCCCCGCCCGCGCACGTGGCCGACGTGCTCGCCGACGCCATCCGCCGGGGCGTCGCCCACGCGTACGCCGACGTCGCCAGCGTCAAGGGCGGCCCGCGCCGGGAACTGCTGGAGCGGGGCCTGGACCTGTCGGCCTACATCGGCACCCACCCCATGTCCGGGCGGGAGAAGTCCGGCCCGCTCGCCGCCAGCGCCGACCTCTTCGAGGGCCGCCCGTGGGTGCTCACGCCCACCCGCGACACCGACACCGAGGTGCTGAACCTCGCCCTGGAACTGGTCTCGCACTGCCGCGCCCTGCCGGTCGTGATGGACGCCGACGCCCACGACCGCGCCGTGGCCCTCGTCTCCCACATGCCCCACCTGGTGTCCAGCCTGGTCGCCGCCCGGCTGGAGCACGCCGAGGAGGCCGCCGTGCGGCTGTGCGGGCAGGGCATCCGGGACGTCACCCGCATCGCCGCCTCCGACCCCCGCATGTGGATCGACATCCTCTCCGCCAACCCCGGCCCGGTCGCCGACCTGCTCTCGGACCTCGCCGGCGACCTGGACGAGACCGTGCGGGCCCTGCGCGCCCTGGAGTCCGCCGACGAGGCCAAGCGGCAGGACGGTGTCACCGGCATCCGGGACGTGCTGCGCCGCGGCAACGCCGGCCAGGTGCGGGTCCCCGGCAAGCACGGCACCGCGCCGCGCGTCTACGAGGTCGTCGCGGTCCTCATCGACGACCAGCCCGGCCAGCTGGCCAGCATCTTCGCCGACGCGGGCCGGGCCGGCGTCAACATCGAGGACGTCCGCATCGAGCACGCCACCGGACAGCAGGCGGGCCTGGTGCAGCTCGTCGTGGAGCCCCAGGCCGCCCCCGTCCTCACCGCGGCGCTCCGCGAGCGGGGCTGGGCGATCCGGCAGTGACCGAACCCGCCGACCACGGGCCGGTCGGAGGGCATCCGGTGAGCCAGTAACCTTGTGCGGGGCCCTCTCGCGCCCCGCACTCCCTCTCCAGCGCACCAGGAAGGTGTTCCTCCGTGGAAAACGGCGCCGCCCGCCCCGTGATTGTCGCGATAGACGGTCCCTCCGGCACGGGCAAGTCGAGCACGTCGAAGGCCGTGGCGGCGCAGCTCGGCCTGAGCTACCTGGACACCGGCGCCCAGTACCGGGCGATCACCTGGTGGATGGTGACCAACGGCATCGACACCGACGACCCCGCCGCGATCGCCGCCGCCGCGGGCAAGCCCGAGATCGTCTCGGGCACCGACCCGAAGGCCCCGGCCATCACGGTCGACGGGATCGACGTGGCCGGCCCGATCCGCGAGCAGGACGTCACCGCCAAGGTCAGCGCCGTCAGCGCGGTGCCCGAGGTGCGCACCCGGATCACCGAACTGCAGCGCGCGATCGCCGCCGCCGCGGTGACGGGCATCGTCGTCGAGGGCCGCGACATCGGCACCACCGTGCTGCCCGACGCCGACCTCAAGATCTTCCTCACCGCCTCCCCGGAGGCCCGGGCCGCCCGCCGCAGCGGTGAACTCAAGGGCGCCGACGTCCGGGCCACCCAGGAGGCCCTGATCAAGCGGGACGCGGCCGACTCCAGCCGCACGACCTCCCCGCTGGCCAAGGCGGACGACGCGGTCGAGGTGGACACCACCGAGCTGACCCTGCAGCAGGTCGTCGAGTGCGTCGTCACCCTCGTCGAGGAGAAGCGGGCGGGGAAGTGACCGACGTCCCATCGGCGCGGGGCGCCGAGGTCGGGCGGCGCATCGGCGTCGGCCTGATGTACGGGCTGTTCCGGCCGCGGGTGCTGGGTGCCTGGCGGGTGCCCGCGAGCGGTCCGCTGATCTTCGCCGTCAACCACTCGCACAACCTCGACGGACCGATGGTCATGGGCGTCGCGCCCCGGGCCACGCACTTCCTGATCAAGAAGGAGGCGTTCATCGGTCCGCTCGACCCGTTCCTGACCGGGATCGGCCAGCTCAAGGTGGACCGGGACACCACCGACCGCACCGCGATCTCGCGGGCCCTGAGCGTGCTGGAGAACGGTGGCGCCCTCGGCATATTCCCCGAGGGCACCCGCGGCGAGGGCGACTTCGCCGCGATCCGGGCCGGACTGGCCTACTTCGCCGTGCGCGGCGGGGCACCCATCGTGCCCGTGGCCGTCCTCGGCAGCTCCGACCGGGCCGGACGGCTCGTCAAGGCGCTGCCCCCGCTGCGCTCCCGCGTCGACGTCGTCTTCGGCGACCCGTTCGACGCCGGCGACGGCAGCGGACGGCGCACCCGCAAGGCCCTGGACGCGGCCACCGAACGCATCCAGAAGCAGCTCACCGCGCACCTGGAGAACGCGCGGCGCCTCACCGGGCGCTGAGCGACACTGAGTAGTGGACCGTCCCTGACCGGGCGGGCCACCGACCACCACGATGAACGACGAGGTACCGACTTCATGAACGACCACATCCAGCCCGACGGCTCGGACGCCCACGACGGCGCGCCCGAGCACGACCACGGGGCTCTCGGCGACGCCGAGTACGCGGAGTTCATGGAGCTCGCCGCGGAGGAGGGCTTCGACCTCGAGGACGTCGAGGGCGCCATCGAGGCCGCCGGACACGGCCCGCTCCCCGTGCTCGCCGTCGTCGGCCGCCCCAATGTCGGCAAGTCGACCCTGGTGAACCGCATCATCGGCCGCCGCGAGGCGGTCGTCGAGGACAAGCCCGGCGTCACCCGGGACCGCGTCACCTACGAGGCCGAATGGGCCGGCCGCCGCTTCAAGGTCGTCGACACCGGCGGCTGGGAGCAGGACGTCCTCGGCATCGACGCCTCCGTCGCCGCCCAGGCCGAGTACGCCATCGAGGCCGCCGACGCGGTGGTCTTCGTGGTGGACGCCAAGGTCGGCGCCACCGACACCGACGAGGCCGTCGTCCGGCTGCTGCGCAAGGCCGGCAAGCCGGTCGTGCTGTGCGCCAACAAGGTCGACGGCCCGAGCGGCGAGGCCGACGCCTCTTATCTGTGGTCCCTCGGCCTCGGCGAGCCCCACCCGGTGTCCGCCCTGCACGGCCGCGGCACCGGCGACATGCTGGACCAGGTCCTTCAGGCGCTGCCGGAGGCGCCCGCGCAGACCTTCGGCACCGCCGTGGGCGGCCCCCGCCGGGTCGCCCTGATCGGCCGTCCGAACGTGGGCAAGTCCTCGCTGCTGAACAAGGTCGCCGGCGAGGAGCGGGTCGTCGTCAACGAACTCGCGGGCACCACCCGCGACCCCGTCGACGAGCTGATCGAACTGGGCGGCAAGACCTGGAAGTTCGTCGACACCGCGGGCATCCGCAAGCGGGTCCACCTCCAGCAGGGCGCCGACTACTACGCCTCGCTGCGCACCGCCGCCGCCGTGGAGAAGGCGGAGGTCGCCGTCGTCCTCATCGACGCGGCCGACTCCATCTCGGTCCAGGACCAGCGGATCGTCACCATGGCCGTCGAGGCGGGCCGCGCGCTCGTCCTGGCGTTCAACAAGTGGGACACCCTCGACGAGGAGCGCCGCTACTACCTGGAGCGGGAGATCGAGACCGAACTCGGCCAGGTCGCCTGGGCGCCCCGGGTGAACGTCTCCGCGCGCACCGGGCGCCACATGGAGAAGCTGGTCCCGGCGATCGAGACGGCCCTGGCGGGCTGGGAGACGCGCGTGCCCACCGGCCGGCTCAACGCCTTCCTCGGGGAGCTGGTGGCGGCCCACCCGCACCCGGTGCGGGGCGGCAAGCAGCCGCGCATCCTGTTCGGCACGCAGGCGGGCACCCGGCCGCCGCGGTTCGTGCTGTTCGCCTCCGGCTTCATCGAGGCGGGCTACCGGCGCTTCATCGAGCGCCGGCTGCGCGAGGAGTTCGGCTTCGAGGGCACCCCGATCCACATCTCGGTGCGGGTGCGCGAGAAGCGCGGCCGGAAGAAGTGAGGCGTCCGGCGACGGACCCGCGGACGTGACGAAGGGGCGGCCCCGAGGGACCGCCCCTTCGCCGTGCCGTGGCCGGGTGCCGGCCGTGCTGCGGTCACGCGCCTCTGCGGGGGGCCGGGGGGAGCCCCGCGGGGACGTGCCGCATGCCGCCCGCGGACTGACCGACCGGTCCGACGCGCTGCCACTGCGGCTGCTGCCCCCCGCCCTGCCGGGCGCTGTGCGCACCCGCGCTGTACGCGCTGTACGAGCCGCCGCCCGGGGAACCGCCCGGGGACGCCGGGCCCTGGCCGCCGTACGGGCCGTGCGGGAGGCTCCCGAAGGCGGTGAAGCCCAGCTTCTCCTCGCCGCTGCGGTCACCGGGCAGGGAGCGGAAGGACTTGACGTACTCGGCGTAGAGGGCGTCGTAGATCGGCGTGGCCGAAGGGCCGCTCCGGAAGTCCTGCGCCGGGCGTACGGGGGCGGGGAGAGCGGGGCGGCGGGGAGCGTCGTATGCGTGCACACCTCTCCAAACGACCCGGTGCCGCAAGGGATGCGGGCACCCGCGGCTTTCGCCGCCCGTCCGTGCCGTACCGGTCCGCTCAGGTGCCGGCGAGCGGCAGGGCCGCCGCGACCAGCCGGCCGTTGGCCGCCGCCTTGTCCAGCGCGTCCCGCAGCAGGTCCTCGCGCGGCTGCCGGCCGATGGAGCCCACCGGGGCGGCGAACATCAGGACCTGCTGGTGCTTGTTGGCGGCCGTGCGCCAGCCGTCGGTGACCTGGAGCGGCTGGTGCGCCTGCCACCACGCCACCGGCTGGCCGCCGTTGGGGTTCGGCTGGAGCACGGCGTGCAGCTGGCCCACCGCGAGCAGCACCGACCAGCCGTGCAGCACGTGCGGAGCGGCCGACAGGTCGGCCACCTGCTGGAAGCCCTGCTCGACGAGCAGCGGCAGGAAGTCGTCCCCGGGGCCCAGGGAGCCGGGCCGGGCGACGGGAGCCGTCGGCTCGACGACCAGGGCCGGGTGCAGTTCGCCGGAGATCAGGACCAGCCCGCTGGTCACCCCCAGCACGGCCTGCTCCGGCGTGACCTGCTGCGGGCTCTGGTGCGGGCTCTGCTGCTGGGGTGCGGCGGCGTCGCCGGAGATGGACCGCACGGCGCCGCGCAGCTGCTCCTCGGTGACCTGCACGACCTGGGAGGGCAGACAGGTGGCGTGGGCGAAGGCGAGGACGGCGGTCTCGTCCCCGATGAACAGGACGGTGCTGGTGCGCTCCTGCTCCGGGTCGCCGGGAGTGCGGCAGGACGTGCAGTCGTAGCCGCCCTGGGCGGACTCTCCGGTGAGCAGACGGTCGGCTTCTTCGTCGCCGATCTCGGCGCGTACCTCGTCGCTGACGTCGAGCATGCGCGGCACGGGTGGCTCCCTCGGGATGCGGTGCGTGACCGGGCCGGGTGGCTCCCGGTCCGTGGTCCGGGTGGGTCCCCGGCTCATGCAGAAGACAACGGGCGATCCGTGGCGGGAGTCACGCCTGGGGAGCAATCGAATCCACCCAACCGGCGCGTTCGGACGGGACCCCTCCGGAACGGCTCCCTCATCGTCAACGTCCCAGCGCAGAAGCGCTGTTGCACAGCGGTACCGGCTCGTCGGGCCGGGCCGTGCACGCTCGACAAATCAGGAAATCCACGAATGAAAGGGCGTGGCCGGAAATCGCCGGTACGTGCGGCTGTCGCCCCCGCGTGCTGCCCGGCCGGGGACGCTCCCCTCGGCGTCCGGCCCTCCGCGGCGGACCCTCATTCAGGACGGAACCTGTCCGCAAGGTCCGGCAGACTCCCTTGCATGGTGGAGACCTCGGCACGTCTGCTGCGCCTGCTGTCCCTGCTCCAGACCCACCGGGAGTGGTCCGGCACCGAACTGGCCGGCCGGCTCGGGGTGAGCGCCCGCACCCTGCGCCGCGACGTCGACCGGCTGCGCGGGCTCGGCTACCCCGTCGACGCCAGCCCCGGCACCGGCGGCGGCTACCGGCTGGGCGCCGGGGCCGAACTGCCGCCGCTGCTGCTGGACGACGACGAGGCGGTGGCCGTGGCCGTGGGGCTGCGCACCGCGGCCGGCCGGGGCATCGAGGGCATCGGCGAGACGTCCGTGCGGGCGCTGGCCAAACTGGAGCGGGTCCTGCCGCACCGGCTGCGCCGGCGGGTGGGCACCCTCACCACCTACGTCGTGCCCATGCTGCGCGGCCCGGACGGCGCCACCGTCGACCCGGCCGTCCTGACCGAGCTGGCCCACCTCTGCCGGGACACCGAGCGCCTGCGCTTCGTCTACCGAAACCACGACGGAGCCGAGAGCCGCCGCACCGTCGAGCCGCACCGGCTGGTGTGCTCGGAGAGCCGCTGGTACCTGGTCGCCTTCGACCTCGACCGCGCCGACTGGCGCACCTTCCGCGTGGACCGGATCGACCCCAGGCCGCCGCACGGGCCGCGCTTCGTCCCGCGTGACCCGCCCGCCGACGACCTGGCCGCCTACGTCTCCCGGGGCGTGTCCACCCGCGCGTACGCCACCCACGCGGTGCTCCGGCTGCTGGTGTCCGCCGAGGAGGCGGCCCGGCGGGTCTCCCCGGACGTCGGGACGCTGGAGGCGGAGGGGCCGGACAGCTGCGTCCTGCGCACCGGAGCGGCCGACCTGCAGCTCATGGTGCTGCACCTGCTGATGCTGGGCTTCGAGTTCGAGGTCCTGGAACCGGACGGGCTGACCGAGGCGATCGAAGCGGCCCAGGGTCTGCTCTCCCGCGCCCTCTCCCGGACCGGTGCGGGGGCGGAGCGGTCGGAGCAGGGGTGAAGGCGGGGTGTGGGAGCGGCGGGGCCGGAGTGGCCCTGAAGGCGGGGCGCGGGGGCGGCGTCACGGCCAGGGGCCCTGAACGCGGTGTGAGAGAAACGTGTGCCCCTTGTGCGCGGACATTACGGGCGGGTATTCCGCGGTGCCGCGGTGGGGGCGGCGGAAAGGGCGGCTCGCGCATTCCGCCCGCATTTCCTCCGGGCCGGTCATATCCGGCCGGGGGAGGCCGTCCGGGAATTCGGTTCGCATTTCGAGGAGGAGGGACGGAACCGCCCGTCCGTGTGACGTCCCCGGGCGCAAACGCCCGTCGGGATCTGTGACAGAAGCGTGACCGTCGTGCGGCATCGTCCGGCTGTTCGGGGGACGGACTACCGTGCCGGCGGGGCAGCGCCTAGCGTGACCGTATGGCTTCCCTCCCGACACCTCCCGCGGAACCCGACGACAGCCCGGACGCCTACGTCGGTCTCGACGCCGGCCGGGCCGAGCACCGCGCGCGCGAGCGCGGCTGGTCCACCGTGCGGTCCCTGCCCCCCGGCGCGATCATCACCATGGAGTACCGCGTGGGCCGGCTGAACTTCGAGGTCAGCGGCGGCCGGGTGGCCCGGGCCTGGAAGGGCTGAGGAGCGCCCGCGGACGACGACACGGCCCCGGCCCCCGCGGAAGCGGTGACCGGGGCCGGAGTCCGGGTGCGGCGGCCGGGCGGGCCCTCCGTCAGGGGCGGGTGGCCGACGTGGTGCCGCGCGGGTGCCGCTCCGTGTGCGGGGGCCGTCTGCTCCCCGCCGGGGTGACCGGACTGCGCTCGGCGCGCGTGGTGTGCGGGCCGGGGGCCAGGTAGACGGGCGGCCTGGCCGCCGGGCGGCCCGCCGGGACCGGGTCGGGGACCGCCGGGCCCTCGCGGCCGGGCAGCGGCCTGACCACCACCGCCGGCGGCGTCCTGCTGCCGGCCGGGCGCCGTGCTCCGCGTCCCCAGCGGGCGAACAGACGGTCCCGCCGGTCGAGGATCCAGGCCTCGGCGCGCGCGATCAGCGGCTCGAACCAGGGCAGCGCCAGCAGGATCAGCAGACCCGCGGCCCAGCCGAGCAGGACGTCGCTGAGCCAGTGCGTACCGAGGTAGACGGTCGCCATCCCCACACCGAGCGAGGTCACCGCGGACAGCGCGGACAGCCAGCGCCGGGCTCTGGGGGTGGAGGCCAGATAGGCCAGGATTCCCCAGGTCACCACGGCGTTCGCGGTGTGCCCGCTGGGAAATATGTCGCCGCCGAGCCACATCTCGTTCGAGCCGACCTCGGTCGCGTAGTGCGGCCCGAGCCGCCCCATGCCGTACTTGGCGGCGCCCACGGTGGCGTTGAGCAGCAGCAGGGAGACCCCGAGCGCGAGCAGCGGACGCAGGGTGTGCTGCCGCCAGGAGCGCCAGCCGAGCCAGGCCGCAACCATCACGGCGGTCGGGCCGCGCTGGCCGAGGACGACGTAGTAGTCGACGAAGGGGTGCAGCTCGGGCCACTGTTCGTAGGGGCGGAAGAACATCACCTGCCAGTCCAGCCGGACCAGCCAGGAGGTGATGACGACGGCCCACACGATCGCCAGGTAGAAGGCCAGGGTGGACCCGAAGAGCACCACCCGGTGCCGGCTCATCCGCGGCACGTCGATGTGAGCCGGTCGTTCCGGCTCACGATCCAGCCTCGCGAACACCCGGTCCAGACGGGTGGGCTTCCGTTCGGTACGCACCCGATCGACGTTACAGCGAGTGAGCGCCGAACCCCGTCGAATCAGCGGGGTTGTGATGACGATGTGATGTGGCATTCCTCTCAGGAACGGCTATCCCCGGGCCATGTCCATAATCTGCGAACGCTTCGGGCTTTCTTTTGTCCGATCGTTTCCGAAAGTCGTTCCGACGCGCTTATCAATTCGTTCACGCGGGCCTCGGACGGAATTGCGCCGGAGGTCACGGCCGCCTCCGCGGGGTCACGGAGGCGTCACGGCGGGCCCGAGCCGTTGAGCCAGAAGGCGCCGTACACCGCCGAGACCGCCGCCAGGCCCCCCAGGACCGCCGCCGACCTGGACGGACCCAGCCGGGCCAGGGGCCGGGCGAGCGGCAGCAGCAGGGGGAAGGCGGGCAGCAGCAGACGCGGTTTGGAACCGAAGTAGCTCGACGCGCACAGGGCGAGCGCGGTCACCACTCCGGCGTACACCAGCAGCGCGAGCGGCTGCCGCTGCCGTACGCACACCACGTACAGCCACACCAGGAGGACCACCCCCGCGGCCAGCGCCAGCCCCGCCGGGACCGTGGGGAGGGCGGTGAACTTCCCGCCCACGAAACGGGCGAAGGCGTACCCCCCGTCGAAACCGTTGCGCCAGCCCGCCTGGACGTCGAGATATCCCAGCGGGCCCTTTCCGGTCCGATGCCCCACCCACAGAACGTAACCGGCGGCCCCGAGCGGGGCCACGGCCAGAGCGGACAGCAGCGCCGCCCGCTCCCGGGGGCCCGCGCGGTCCGCCGGGGCCGCCCGCCGGTCCCGCCACAGAGCGGCGCAGCCCGCCGCCCACACCGCCGCCACCACCGCCAGGCCCACCGGCCGGGTCAGCCCGGCGCACGCCGCCAGCAGGCCCGCCGTCACCCAGCGGCCGGTCAGCACCGCGTACAGCGACCAGGCGGCGAGCGCCGTGAACAGGGACTCGCTGTACGCCATCGACTGCACGATCCCGACCGGCAGCGCCGCCCACAGCAGCACCGCGCACACCCCCGCCCGCGCGCCGTACAGCCGGTCCGCCACCGCGAAGATCCCCCCGGCCGCCGCCAGCGACGCCAGCAGGCTCACCAGGAAGCCGCCGTCCGCGTACGACAGCGGGGAGGCGGCCGCCACCAGCCGCTCCAGCCACGGCAGCAGCGGGAAGAAGGCCAGGTTGGAGTGCACGTCCCCGTTGGGCAGCCGCACCTCGTAGCCGTACCCCAGCTCGGCGACCCGGGTGTACCAGAGCGCGTCCCAGCGGGCGGTCAGCAGCGTGTACCAGCTCGTCCCGCGCGCCGCGCTCCACAGGGCCAGCACCAGCAGCCCCAGGGCGCGTACGGCCGCGTACCCCAGCAGTGCCGGGGCCGCCCGGCGCAGCAGGTCCGGGCGGGCCGGCCGGACGCGCGTGTCGAGATCGTTCACGGGCCCGATTATCGACTCCGCGGGGCACCGGGCCGCCCCGCGGAGCGTGAGCACGGCGGGGAGGAGTGGTGTACGCCACACCGATTCGCCGGTGGTGTGAGAGACCCGCCACTCGACCACGCCGCGTCCTCGCGTACGCTGACGTGTCACTCGCCACTCGTTGCGCGGGCCGGGGACCTTCCGCTCCTCCCCGGCCGAGTCACGGGGGAGTCCCCCACCCCGTGTGCCCGCCGAGACGCGAGGGAGCATCTGGGAGGTACGTACATGTCCGGGACGACCACGGCCGCCTCCGTGCTGCGCCGTCGGGCGACCGGGGCCGGCGCCAACCGCTGGCTGGTACTGGTCGTCCTCTGCGTCAGCCTGCTGCTCGTCGCCGTCGACGCCACCGTCCTGCACGTGGCGGTCCCCGCCGTCACCGAGGACCTCCGGCCGGGCGCGATGGAGCTGCTCTGGATCGTCGACGCCTATCCGCTGGTCTGCGCCTCGCTGCTGATCCTGTTCGGCACGCTGGGCGACCGCGTCGGGCGCAGACGCGTCCTCCTGCTCGGCTACGCCCTGTTCGGCGTCGCCTCCGGCATGGCGGCCCTCGCGGACAACGGCCCGGTGCTCATCGCGGCGCGGGCGCTGCTCGGCGTCGGCGGCGCCATGATCATGCCGGCCACGCTGTCCATCCTGCGGCAGGTCTTCCCGGACCGCCGGGAACGGGCGCTCGCCATCGGCGTCTGGAGCGCGGTCGCCGCGGTCGGCGCGGCCGTCGGCCCGCTGCTCGGCGGCTTCCTGCTGGAGCACTTCTGGTGGGGCTCGGTCTTCCTCGTCAACATCCCGCTGATGCTGGTCAGTCTGCCCGTGGGACGCCTCCTGCTGCCCGAGTCCAAGGGCGACGGCACCGGCCCCTGGGACCTGCTCGGCGCGCTGATGGCCGCCGCCGGACTCTTCGCCGTCGTCCTCGGCGTGAAGCGGCTGGGCGCCGCCGAGACGGCCGGGAGCGTGTGGACCGTCCTGCCGCTGCTCGCCGGGGGCGCCCTGCTGGCCGCCTTCGTGCGCCGGCAGCGGCGCCGCACCCACCCCCTGGTCGACCTGCGGATGTTCGCCCGCCCCGCGTTCAGCACGTCCGTGGGCTGCATCGTGCTGGCGATGCTCGCCCTGGTGGGCCTGCAACTGATCGCCGCGCAGTACCTCCAGCTCGTGCTGGGGCTGTCGCCGCTGGAGACCGGGCTGCGGCTGCTGCCGCTGACCTTCGCCGCGATGGGCGCCGGGCTCGCGGGCGCCCGGCTGCTGCGCCGGTTCGGTCCGCGCCGCATGGTCTCGGCGGGCTTCTGCCTGACGGCCGCCGCGGTGGTGCTGCTGACCGCGATGGGCGCGCAGGACAACTGGCCGCTGCTGCTGGCCGGTTTCGTCCTGCTCGGCTGGGGCCTGGAGACGACGCTGTTCGGCGCGTACGAGTCCATGCTGAGCGACGCGCCCGCGGACCGGGCCGGTGGGGCGGCGGCCATCGGCGAGACCTCCTACCAGCTCGGCGCCGGCATCGGCATCGCCCTGCTCGGCAGCGTCATGAACGCCGCCTACGCGCCCGGCCTGACCGGGGTGCCTGGGGTGCCCGCCTCGGCCACCGCGGCGGCCCGGCACTCCCTGGGGGAGGCCTACGAGGTGGCCGCGCAGCTCGGCGGCCCCGCCGGAGTCGCCCTGCGGCAGGCGGCCCGCGAGTCCTTCGTGCACGGGCTGCACGTGACGCTGCTGGTCAGCGCCGGCCTGCTGCTGCTCGGCGCGGTGATGGCGCTCCGGCTGCCCCGGGCGATGCAGTGCGAGGCCGCCGGCACGGAACCGTCCGGCGCGGGCGTGCCCGGCGGGGAGACGCCGGCGCCGGCCGTGCCCGCGCCCCGGGAGGCCGCGACCGCCCCGTTCAACGGCCTGAAGGTGTGAGCGGTGGGCACCGGGCCGGGGTGGACGCGCGCGGGAGCGCGTCGTAACGTCGCCCCGAGCCGTGATCGCACGGCAGGCCGACCGTCCCCGGAGGGTGTTCCCGTGTCCGCGTCCGCGAAGTTGCCGCCCTTCGACCCCGCCGACCCCCTCGGGCTCGACGATCTGCTGGAGCCGGAGGACCTCGCCGTCCGGGACACCGTGCGGAGCTGGGCCGCGGACCGGGTGCTGCCGCACATCGCCGACTGGTACGAGAAGGGCGAGCTGCCCGGCATCCGGGAACTGGCCCGCGAACTGGGCGGGATCGGCGCGCTGGGCATGTCCCTCGACGGCTACGGGTGCGCGGGCGCGAGCGCCGTCCAGTACGGACTGGCCTGCCTGGAGCTGGAGGCGGCCGACTCCGGGATCCGCTCGCTGGTCTCCGTGCAGGGCTCCCTGGCCATGTACGCCATCCACCGGTTCGGCAGCGAGGAGCAGAAGCGGCGCTGGCTGCCGTCGATGGCGGCCGGCGAGACCATCGGCTGCTTCGGCCTCACCGAGCCCGACCACGGCTCCGACCCCGCCGCCATGCGCACCTACGCCAAGCGCGACGGCGGCGACTGGCGGCTCACCGGGCGCAAGATGTGGATCACCAACGGGTCCGTGGCCGGGGTCGCCGTGGTGTGGGCCCAGACCGAGGAAGGCATCCGGGGCTTCGCCGTGCCGACCGACAGCCCCGGGTTCTCGGCGCCCGAGATCAAGCACAAGTGGTCGCTGCGCGCCTCCGTCACCAGCGAACTCGTCCTGGACGACGTGCGACTGCCCGCCGACGCCGTGCTGCCCGGGGTGACCGGACTGCGCGGCCCGCTCAGCTGCCTCTCCCACGCCCGGTACGGGATCGTGTGGGGCGCCATGGGCGCGGCGCGCAGCTGCTTCGAGACCGCCGTGGACTACGCGACGTCGCGGGAGCAGTTCGGGCGGCTCATCGGCGGGTTCCAGCTGACGCAGGCCAAGCTCGCCGACATGGCGGTCGAACTGCACAAGGGGATTCTGCTCGCCCACCACCTGGGGCGGCGCATGGACGCCGGCCGGCTCCGTCCGGAGCAGGTCAGTTTCGGCAAGCTGAACAACGTCCGCGAGGCCATCGACATCTGCCGGACGGCCCGCACGATCCTCGGTGCCAACGGGATCTCGCTCGAGTACCCGGTCATGCGGCACGCGACGAACCTCGAATCGGTGCTCACCTACGAGGGCACCGTCGAGATGCACCAGCTCGTGCTGGGCAAGGCGCTCACCGGGCTCGACGCCTTCCGGTGATCCCGCGTCCGGCGGTGGGGCCCGACGGCGGCGCCGGTGAGCGGCCCTGCCTCAGCTCTGGTTGTAGAAGCCGTCCGAGCGGTGGGCGGCGGGTTCCCCGCTCAGCACCTCGGTGTCGGCCGGGCTCAGCAGGAACACCCGGTGGGACACCCGCTCGATGGACCCGCGCAGACCGAAGATCAGCCCGGCGGCGAAGTCCACCACGCGCTTGGCGTCGGAGGCGTCCATGGCGGTGAGGTTGATGATGACGGGAACGCCGTCGCGGAACAGCTCGCCGATGGCGCGGGCGTCCCGGAAGCTGTCCGGGGTGACCGTGCCGATGCGGCGGCCCTTCTCCTCGGCCACGTCGGCGGCCACCTTCACCCGCGGATCGGTGACCCAGGCGTCCCCGGAGTCGTTTCCGTCGGAGTAGTCGTCGTCGTAGTAACGCTCGTCTTCGTTGTCGTCGACGAGGCCGAGCCAGGCACTCGCCTTGCGTACCGATCCCATGGACGCCTCCTCTCACAGCGGTCTTTCTTGCTTTCCGCATCCCTATGGTCATCCATGATGCGGATGGCGCGCCAAGTGGATAGACGCCGCGCGGGGGGTTTGTGACGGTACTGGTGCACAGCGAATCCGTCGAGAGTCCGTGTTTCCCAAGGGTCTTGATGTAAACGGCTGCTGACTGTGAGTGAAATAATATTCTTCGCGGCGTACGGGTGAGCGGCGGCGCGTCAGGGTGAAAGACACCGCCGGTCGGCGGCCCGATACGATGCCGCCGCTCATCTTGTACGACTCACGGGGGATGTCGTGTTCGGAATCGTCAGGCCCTGCCGGCATCGGCTGGGCGAGAAGCTCACCGCCCAGTGGATGGCGCACCTGTGCGGGCTCTGTCTCGCGCTCCGCAAGGACCACGGACAGTTCGCCCGCGTCGTCACCAACTACGACGGTCTGCTCGTCTCGGTCCTGACGGAGGCTCAGTCGGAGCGCGCCGGCACGGGACGGCGCACGGCGGGGCCCTGCCCGCTGCGCGGCATGCGCACCGCCTCCGTCGCCCACGGTGAGGGCGCCCGGCTGGCGGCGGCCGTCTCGCTCGTGCTCGCCTCGGCCAAGGTGCGCGACCACGTCGACGACGGGGACGGGCTGCTGGCCCGCCGTCCGGTGGCGCTCGCCGCCCGCCGGGTCGCGGCGGGCTGGGACCGCGCCGGGGCGCGCTCCGGCGCGGACGTCGGCTTCGACACGGCCGTTCTCGTCGACGCCGTCGACCGGCAGACCGGCATCGAGGCGCTCGCCGGGCCCGGCACGCCGGTCCTCACCGTCACCGAACCCACCGAGACCGCCACCGCGGCGGCCTTCGCGCACACCGCGGTACTCGCCGGCCGGCCGCACAACGCCGCGCCGCTCGCCGAGGCCGGACGCCTCTTCGGGCGGCTCGCCCACCTCCTCGACGCCGTCGAGGACCGGGAGGCCGACACCGCCTCGGGCGCCTGGAACCCGCTCACCGCCACCGGCACCCCGCTGCCGGAGGCGCGCCGGCTCGCCGACGACGCGGTGCACGGCATCCGTCTCGCGCTGGCCGAGGTCGACTGGGGATCCGGGCCGGACGGGAAGGGCGGCGGCCGCCTCGTGCACCGGCTCCTGGTGCACGAACTGCCGCGCTCCGTCGACCGGGCCTTCGGGGCCGGCACCGCCGCGCACGGCTCCCACCCCTACGCCCCGCCGGGCGGCCCGGCCGGCCCCGGCGCCCCGCCGCCGCCCCGGCCGCCGCGCCGGCGCGGTCTGCTCGCGGGGTGCGCGGTGTGGGCGGGGCTCGCCTGCACCTGCCAGCTGTGCTGCGGCAGTTACCACGACCCGTGGAGCGGCGAGCACAAGGAGGGCGTCTGCTCGCGGTACGACTGCAGCGGGTGCGGCGACTGCTGCAACTGCTGCGAGTGCTGCAACTGTTGCAACTGCTGCGGTGAGGACGGCGGCTGCGACTGCGGCTGCGACTGCTGACCGGGCGGGAGGGCGCGCGGGAGGAGCGCGCGAGAGCGGGCGCGGAGGTGGACGCGGGCCGGACGGTCGTGCGGGGGCCGGGGTGGTGCACCCCGAGTGGAGCCCGGGGCGGTGCATGCCTCGTGCGCCCGCGCGGTCCTGAACGGCGGTCACGAACGGTCACGAGCGGTCGCGTGCGCCGGTGTCGCTGGGCGCGGGTGGGCGTGCGGGTGGGGATGGGCGCGCGGGCGGGGGTGGCGCGCTTCGGGTGGCCGGGTCTCGGGCCCCCGAGGCGCCGCGTCCCTCGGCGGTCGCGCGGACGGGGGAGGGGATGCGCGCCTCCGGCGGTCGCGTCGACCGGTCCTGTGCCTCAAGGGGCGCGCGGGCCGTGCTTCCGGTGGTCGCGCGGGCCGGGGTTTCTCGTGCTTCCGGTGGTCGCGCGGGCCGGGGTTTCTCGTGCTTCCGGTGGTCGCGCGGGCCGGGGTTTCTCGTGCTTCCGGTGGTCGCGCGGGCCGGGGTTCCTGGCGCTTCCGGCGGTCGCGCGGCCCGGTGGTCCCGCGTCCTCCGGCGGTCGTGCGGGCCGGGCGGAGCGGATCCGGAGGGTCGACTTCCGGACACCGGTCCGACGGGCCGGGGGAGCGTGACACAGAGGTGGCCACGGATGACGCTGTGCACGTGAAGGGACCAAGGCGCACAGATGGTTCAAAGGTTGACGGCCGAAAGGCACCCTTGTGCCGACCGGCCGTTCGGCCGAATACTCACGGACAGCGCTTGTCAGGGGCACGGCACATCCGGAATCCGGACGGCCGTCCGCTGACTGCGCCTCACGGGCCCACAACCCCACGAGGGCCCCCTACTTCCTTTGTGGAGGACGAGAAGTGAGGATCAAGCGCACCACCCCCCGCAGCGGTATCACGAGACGTACCCGGCTGATCGCCGTCACGTCCGGCCTCGTGGCCGCTGCCGCGTTCGCGGTCCCCAGCGCGAACGCGGCCGACACCCCCACCACCTTCAGCTCCGCCGAGCTCAAGAGTGTGAGCAGCTCGGTGCTGAAGGCCGACGTCCCGGGCACCGCCTGGGCCGTCGACAGCAAGACCAACCGGGTCGTCGTGACCGTCGACAGCACGGTCTCCCAGGCCGAGATCAACAAGATCAGGCAGCAGGCCGGGAACGACGCCGACGCGATCACCATCAAGCGCACCCCGGGCAAGTTCACCAAGCTCATCCAGGGCGGCGACGCCATCTACTCCAACAGCGGCCGCTGTTCCCTGGGCTTCAACGTCCGCTCCAGCAGCGGGACCGAGTACTTCCTCACCGCCGGTCACTGCACCCAGGGCGCGGGCACCTGGTACGGCAACTCCGCGCGCAGCCAGGTGCTGGGCTCGACCGCCGGCTCCAGCTTCCCGGGCAACGACTACGGCATCGTGCGTTACACCGGGTCCGTCAGCCGCCCCGGCACCGCGAACGGCGTGGACATCACCCGTGCGGCCACCCCGAGCGTGGGCACCACCGTCATCCGTGACGGCTCCACCACGGGCACCCACAGCGGCCGGGTCACCGCCCTCAACGCGACCGTCAACTACGGCGGTGGCGACGTCGTCTACGGCCTCATCCAGACCACGGTCTGCGCCGAGCCCGGCGACTCCGGCGGCCCGCTCTACGGCAGCAACGGCACCGCGTACGGTCTGACCTCCGGTGGCAGCGGCAACTGCCGCACCGGTGGCACGACCTTCTTCCAGCCCGTCACGGAGGCCCTGAGCGCCTACGGCGTCAGCGTCTACTGACGGCCGGCCCCGGGACCGGCGGCCCGCGTCGCGGAGCGGGCCCCACCGGTCCCACGGGCCCCACGGGTCCCCCCGCGGACGGCGATCACGGCGAGCCCCCGCACGCAACCGGCGTGCGGGGGCTCGCCCCTGCGCGGGCCGCGGAGTTACCGTCGAGGGACACACCAGGACGCGCCGGGCGGCGCCGGACGCGGGCTCACCTGATGCGCCACTTCGGACCCTGGGGGCCGTGATGGTCGAGGAACTGGTGACGGCGGGAGTCGCGCTGGCGTCCGCCGGAGCCGTCTATCTGATGGCGGCGGCGCGGGTCGTCAAGCAGTACGAGCGCGGGGTCGTCTTCCGCCTCGGCCGGCTCCAGCCCGGGGAGCGGACCCCCGGGTTCACGATGATCGTTCCGTTCGTGGACCGGCTGCACAAGGTGAACCTGCAGATCGTCACGTTGCCGGTGCCGGCCCAGGAGGGCATCACGCGGGACAACGTGACGGTGCGCGTGGACGCGGTGGTGTACTTCAAGGTGGTCGACGCGGCCGACGCCCTGGTGGAGGTGGAGGACTACCGGTTCGCGGTCTCGCAGATGGCGCAGACCTCGCTGCGTTCGATCATCGGCAAGAGCGACCTGGACGATCTGCTGTCCAACCGGGAGAAGCTGAACCAGGGCCTGGAGCTGATGATCGACAGCCCGGCGGTGGGCTGGGGCGTGCACGTGGACCGGGTCGAGATCAAGGACGTCTCCCTGCCCGAGACGATGAAGCGTTCCATGGCCCGCCAGGCGGAGGCCGACCGCGAACGCCGGGCCCGCATCATCAACGCCGACGCCGAACTCCAGGCGTCGAAGAAGCTCGCCGAGGCCGCCCAGCAGATGGAGGACACCCCCTCCGCGCTCCAACTGCGGCTGCTCCAGACGGTCGTGGCCGTCGCCGCCGAGAAGAACTCCACCCTCGTCCTGCCCTTCCCCGTCGAACTCCTGCGGTTCCTGGAACGTGCCCAGCAGCCGCTGCCGACGGCGGCCCCCGAACCCCCGCGGGCCCGGGTGGCACCGAGGTCGGCCACGGAGGCGGCTTCCCCCGGGGCGGCCCCCGCCGAGGCACCTCTGGCGGGGACGGCGCCCGTGGAGGCGAGGCCCGCGGATCCGGCGCCCGTGGAGCCGGTCGCGGCGGGGCCGGTTCCTGTGGGGCCGGCCTCCGGCGCGGGGTCCGGCGCGGGGTCCGGAACGGTGCGTGAGGCGGGGATCGGTGCGGCTGGGGAGCCGGTGTCCGAAACGGTGCGGGAGCAACGGCGCGCCGTCCCGCCCCGCGGGGAACCGGACGGCGAAGGGTCGAATTCGAGCCACGCGTAGGCGGCGGGGGCGGCCCCCCGGGTTACTCGCTCGTACTGTTTGCAGTCCGAACCGCCCTGCGTCTCCATGACCTGTCAGGACATAGGGGGCGCACGGCCGTTGCCGTACGCGCGTCCTGAAGTCGACCTTGTGTGCTCCCCCGGGGGCTGGGAATAGTAGGCGGCGTTCCACCGGCACGAGCGCGGCTTTTTTCGTCTGCCGCCCTCGTGGCCGCACGCCTTCCGGCCCGCGAGGTCCCCACAACCTCCCGGGCCGTCCCCCCACAGGAGGACGTCAGTTGAAGCACCGACGCATACCCCGGCGGCGCGCAGCGCTGGCCGGTGCGGGCATCGCAGCCCTGGTCGCCGCGGGAGTCACCTTCCAGACTGCGAACGCCAGTGAGACACCGGAGACCTCCGCGCCCCGGACCCTCTCGGTCACGGCGGCCGGAAAGCTCGCCTCGACGCTCGCCGAGGACCTCGGCGCCGACGCGGCGGGAACGTACTACGACGCGAAGAGCAAGCGCCTCGTGGTGAACGTGCTCGACGAGGCCGCCGCGCGGACCGTCGAGTCGGCGGGAGCCGAGGCGAGAGTCGTGGCGCACTCCCTCGCCGAACTGAAGGGCGCGCGCACCACCCTGAAGCAGGACGCGAGCATCCCGGGCACCTCCTGGGTGACCGACCCGACCACCAACAAGGTCGTCGTCACGGCGGACCGCACGGTCTCCGGGGCGGACTGGTCCCGGCTGACCGAGGTCGTCGAAGGGCTCGGCGCCAAGGCCGAACTCAAGCGCACGAAGGGCGAGTACCAGCCCTTCATCGCGGGCGGCGACGCCATCACCGGCAACGGCGCGCGCTGCTCGCTCGGCTTCAACGTGACCAAGGGCGGGGAGCCGCACTTCCTCACCGCGGGCCACTGCACCGAAGGGGTCTCGACGTGGTCGGACTCCTCCGGCGACGTGATCGGCGAGAACGCGGCGTCCAGCTTCCCGGGCGACGACTACGGCCTGGTCAAGTACACCGCCGACGTGGACCACCCGAGCGAGGTGAACCTCTACGACGGCTCCACGCAGGCCATCTCCGGCGCCGCCGAGGCCACCGTCGGCATGCAGGTCACCCGCAGTGGCTCCACGACCCAGGTGCACTCGGGCACGGTCACCGGCCTGGACGCCACCGTGAACTACGGCAACGGCGACATCGTCAACGGTCTGATCCAGACCGACGTCTGCGCCGAGCCCGGCGACAGCGGCGGCTCGCTCTTCTCGGGCAGCAGCGCGGTCGGTCTGACCTCCGGCGGCAGCGGCGACTGCTCCTCGGGCGGTACGACCTTCTTCCAGCCGGTCACGGAGGCCCTGTCGGCCACCGGGACGCAGATCGGCTGACCCCCGGGTCCGTACGTGTCCGCGACGTCCCGTCCCGCTCGCGCGGGGCGGGACGTCCGCGTGTGCGGGGGCGGAGCGCCGGCCTGAGGGGGCGTGGGGGACGTGGGGTCAGGCCGTGGGCGGAGCGTCGGCGTGAGGGGGCGTGGGCGGCGTGGGGTCGGACCGGGCGTGCAGCAGCGCCGCCCCCATCGTCACCGCGACGCCCACGACGGCCCACGCCGACAGCACCAGCAGGGAGCCGGTCAGGGCGTTGCCGTCGAAGTAGGTGATCGAGCGGGCCGCCCAGGTGCCCGCCCCCGGTGGCAGCGCCGGTCCGATCGCCTCCCAGAACGGCGGGAGCAGCGGCGGCGGCAGCGCGCCGCCCGAACTCGGGTTGCCCAGGATCACCACGATCAGGATGGCCACGCCGATGCCGACGACCCCGAGCAGGCTCTGCAGGGCGAGGGTGGCCGCGCCCACCGCGAAGGTGATCAGTGCGCCGAGTCCCCACAGGGCGAGGAAGCCGCCCGGCACCGCACCCAGGGCCGGCCCGGCGATGAGCGCCCCGCCGAGGCCGCCGACGATCGCGACCAGGACCAGGGTGGCGAGCCGGATCCCCGCGCGCCTCGGGGTGGACGGGCGGGCGCCCGAACTGATGGCCAGGATCGACGCGCACAGGTAGCCGCCCACGCACCAGCCGACGACGACGTAGAAGGACGACAGGCCGTTGGCGTCCCGTGAGGAGGTCGGGGCCACGTCGACGACCCGCACCGTGCGCTGCTGTTCCTCCTCCAGGGTGACGGCCAGCTTCTCCAGGGCGGTGGCCAGCGAGGTGCCGCCGCCGGTGGCGACCAGCAGGGTGTCGGTGGTGCCGGAGGGGGCCACCACCAGGGCGCCGTCGATCTTCCGGTCCAGGATCTGCTGCCGCGCGGTCGCCTCGTCGGCCACCGCGCGCGGGTCCAGCGGGGAGCCGGGCAACTGCTCCAGCCGGGTCACCGCCTGCTCGGCGACGGCCGGCGGCGCGGCCACCCCGAAGGGCGCGTCCCGCAGCTTCGGCTGGTGCAGCGCGCCCACGTAGGAGGTGATGAACAGCAGCTGGAGGGCGAGCACGCCGAGCACCAGGAGCGTGGCGCGCGGGGTGACGGCGTTCCTCACCTCGGCGAGGAGCGAGGGGGAGGAGGGGCGGGCGCCGGTGGTCTGCGTCATGCCCCCACGGTCCGGGGGTTCGCGTGTTCCCGCAGGTGGGAAGGGGCCGAAAGGGGGTCGTACACACATTCGAGAATTGGTCTATGGTGGGGGTGAAGCAGTTGGGAACACATGTTCGAGAGTCGATCGGGGCTCACGAGTGCGGGAGGTGCGTGTGCCGGGTTTCACGCATCTGCACACCGTCTCCGGGTTCTCCCTGCGGTACGGCGCCTCCCACCCGGAACGGCTGGCCGAGCGGGCCGGCGAACGGGGCATGGACGCCCTCGCCCTCACCGACCGTGACACCCTCGCCGGGAGCGTCCGCTTCGCCAAGGCCTGCGCGAAGGCGGGGATCCGCCCCCTGTTCGGCGCCGAACTGGCGGTGGCGGCCCCTCCGGCCGCCCCGGCCGGCGCGACGGGGCCCGGCGGCGTCCGGGGGGACGAGGCGGTGCGCAGGGAACGGCGCCGCACGCCGGTGCGCGGGGGCGCCTTCGTCGACGACTCGGCGCCCCGGGTCACCTTCCTCGCCCGGGACGGCGCCCGGGGCTGGGCCGACCTGTGCCGCCTGGTCTCCGCCGCCCACGCCACCGGGCCCGCGGTCCCCTCCGGGCAGGGCGGACCGCCTTCCGGCGGGCTCCCGCTCCTGCCCTGGGAGGACAACCACGGCGACGGCCTGACCGTGCTGCTCGGCCCCGACTCCGACGTCGGCCGGGCCCTGGCCGCGGGCCGCCCCGACCGGGCCGCCCGGCTGCTCGCCCCCTGGCGGGAGGTCTACGGCGACGCCCTGCGCCTGGAGGCCGTGTGGCACGGCCGCGGGGGCACCGGCCCCGGCTCCCTGCGGCTGGCCGCGCGCACCCTCGGCTTCGCCGCCGACCAGCGGATCCGCCCGGTGCTCAGCAACGCCGTCCGCTACGCCGACCCCGGCCTCGGGCCGGTCGCCGACGTCCTGGACGCCGCCCGCCGCCTCGTCCCGGTCGACCCGGCCAAAGGGCTGGACTCCGGCGAGGCATGGCTCAAGGACGCGGGCGCCATGGAGCGGGCCGCCGAGCGGATGGTGGAGGCCGCGGGCTTCCGCCGTACGGCGGCCCGCCGGCTGCTGGAGCAGACGCAGGCCACGGCCGCCGAGTGCCTGGTCGACCCCGACGACGACCTCGGCATGGGAAGCGTCCACTTCCCCGAACCGCACCTCGTCGGCGCCGGCCGCCGTACCGCCCAGCGGGCCCTGGCCTCCCGGGCGACGGCGGGCATGGTACTGCGCGGCTACGCCGGGCGCCGGGACTACTGGGAGCGGATGCACCACGAGCTGGACATCATCGGCCACCACGGATTCGCCTCCTACTTCCTGACCGTCGCCCAGGTCGTGGACGACGTGCGGGACCTCGGTATCCGGGTGGCCGCGCGCGGCTCCGGCGCCGGCTCCCTGGTCAACCACCTCCTCGGCATCGCGCACGCCGACCCGGTCGAGCACGGGCTGCTGATGGAGCGCTTCCTGTCCAAGGAGCGGGTCGTGCTGCCCGACATCGACATCGACGTGGAGTCCGCCCGCCGGCTGGAGGTCTACCGGGCGATCATCGGCCGGTTCGGCACCGAGCGGGTCGCCACGGTGGCGATGCCCGAGACCTACCGGGTGCGGCACGCCGTCCGGGACGTCGGCGCGGCGCTGTCCATGGACCCGGCCGAGATCGACCGGATCGCCAAGTCCTTCCCGCACATCCGCGCCCGCGACGCCCGCGCGGCCCTCGACGAACTGCCCGAACTGCGGGAACTGGCGGGGGAGAAGGACCGGTACGGCAGGCTCTGGGAACTGGTCGAGGCCCTCGACGCGCTCCCCCGCGGCGTCGCCATGCACCCCTGTGGCGTGCTGCTGTCCGACGCCTCCCTGCTCACCCGCACGCCGGTGATGCCGACCAGCGGCGAGGGCTTCCCCATGGCCCAGTTCGACAAGGACGACGTCGAGGACCTCGGGCTGCTCAAGCTGGACGTGCTGGGGGTGCGGATGCAGTCGGCGATGGCGCACGCGGTCACCGAGGTGGAGCGGGCGACGGGGGAGCGGATCGACCTGGACGCGGTGCCGGAGGGCGACCCGGCGACGTACGGGCTCATCCGGTCCACCGAGACGCTCGGCTGCTTCCAGATCGAGTCGCCGGGCCAGCGGGACCTGGTCGGGCGGCTCCAGCCGGCCACCTTCCACGACCTCGTCGTCGACATCTCCCTCTTCCGTCCCGGCCCGGTCGCCGCCGACATGGTGCGGCCGTTCATCGAGGCCCGGCACGGGCGGGCGCCGGTGCGCTACCCGCACCCGGACCTGGAGGAACCGCTGAAGGGGACGTACGGGGTGGTGGTCTTCCACGAGCAGGTCATCGACATCGTCTCGATCATGACCGGCTGCGGACGCGGGGAGGCGGACCGGGTGCGGCGCGGGCTGTCCGACCCGGAGTCGCAGGGGCGGATCGCGGTGTGGTTCGCGCAGCACGCGGCGGCCCGGGGCTACGACGCAGAAACGATTCAGCGCACCTGGGAGATCGTGGCCGCGTTCGGCTCCTACGGCTTCTGCAAGGCGCACGCGGTCGCCTTCGCGGTCCCCACCTACCAGTCGGCGTGGCTGAAGGCGCACCACCCGGCCGCCTTCTACGCGGGGCTGCTCACCCACGACCCCGGGATGTACCCGAAGCGGCTGCTGCTGGCGGACGCGCGGCGGCGGGGGGTGCCGATCCTGCCGCTGGACGTGAACAAGTCGGGAGTCACCCACCGTGTCGAACTGGTGTCTGACGCAAAGAGGGGGAAAGGGGCGAAAGGGCAGCAGGCGCCGGAGGGCGGCGGGACGTGGGGCCTGCGGCTGGCGCTCTGCGACGTGCACGGCATCAGCGAGGCCGAGGCCGCGCGGATCGCCGACGGGCAGCCGTACGCCTCGCTGCTCGACTTCTGGGAGCGGGCCCGGCCCAGCAGGCCCGTCGCCCAGCGGCTCGCCCAGGTCGGCGCGCTGGACGCGTTCGGCGCCAACCGGCGCGATCTGCAACTGCACCTCACTGAGCTGCACCGGGGTGCCCGGGGCGGACGCGGCGACCAGCTCCCGCTGCCCGGCGGCCGGCGGACCGCCCCGGCCGGGCTGCCCGACCTCACCCCGCCGGAGCGGCTGAGCGCCGAACTGGGCGTGCTGTCCATGGACGCCTCGCGCAACCTGATGGACGACCACCGCGCCTTCCTCGACGAACTGGGCGTGGTCTCCGCGCGACGGCTGCGCGAGGCCCGGCACGGGGAGACGGTGCTGGTCGCGGGCGCCAAGGCGGCCACCCAGACCCCGCCCATCCGGTCCGGCAAGCGGGTCATCTTCTCCACCCTGGACGACGGCACGGGCCTGGTCGACCTCGCCTTCTTCGACGACTCCCACGACACCTGCGCCCACACCGTCTTCCACTCCTGGCTGCTGCTGGTCCGCGGAGTGGTGCAGCGCCGTGGGCCGCGCAGCCTCAGCATCGTCGGCTCCGCCGCCTGGAACCTCGCCGACCTGCTGGAGGTACGCCGGGAGGAGGGGCTGGAGGGCGTCGCGGCCCGGCTGGCCGGAACGGGCGGCACCGGCACCGGCGTGGACGACGGCGACGGCCCGGCCCGCCGACGGCTCACCGGCTCGGACGGCCGCCCGGCGCCCGCGGGCTCCGCGGCCCGCGACCCGATGGAGGCAGGACAAGGCCGGAGGGCCGGAGAGGGCCGGGAGGCCGGAGAGAGCGGGGAGGGCCGGGAGGACGGAGAGCGCCGGGGAGACCGGGAGGGCCGGGAGGACCGGACGATCCGTATGCCCACGGGGTACGAGATGCACCCCTGGGCCGATCTGCGTCCCGCGGGCGAAGGGCCCGCGGTCGGAAGGAAGTTGTGGCACCAGAGTCCAGGGAGTGCGGGATGACCATCCTCTGCGTACGTTTCCAGGCGCCGTCGGCGGACGAGACCGTCCTGCCCCGGCTGCTCGGCCTGCTCGAGGAGTTCACGCCCGTCGTGCAGGCCCTGCCGCCGGACGGGGCGCTGGCCGATCTGCGCGGCGCCGAACGGTACTTCGGGCGCACCGCCCTGGAACTGGCCTCGGTGATCCGCGTCCGCGCCCTCGCCCTGTACGGCGTCGACTGCGTGATCGGCGCCGGGCCCGGCCCGATGCTCGCCCGCATGGCCCTGCGGGACGCCCGGCCGGGACTGACCCGCGTGGTGGCCGGGGACGAGGTGCGGGAGTTCCTCGCCGGCCGGCCCGTCGTCGCGCTGCCCGGGGTCGGCACGAAGACCGCCCGCACCCTGTGCGAGTACGGACTCGACACCCTCGGCCGGGTCGCCGCCGCCCCCCTGTCCACGCTCCAGCGGCTGGTGGGCGCCCGGGCCGGACGCGAACTGCACGAGAGGGCGAACGGTGTCGACCGCGGCCGGGTCGTCCCGAACGCCGTCTCCCGGTCGCTGGCCGCCGAACGCCCCTTCACCCGCGACGAACTGGACCCCGACCGGCACCGCCGTGCCCTGCTGTCGGCCGCCGGGGAACTGGGCGCCCGGCTGCGCGCCCTCGACAAGGTCTGCCGCGGCCTCACCCTCACCGTCCGCTACGCGGACCGGTCCGCCACCACCCGCACCCGCACCCTCCCCGAGCCGACCGGCCACTCGGCCGCGCTCACCGCGGCGGCGTACGGCCTGTACGAGGCGCTCGGCCTGCAACGCGCCCGGGTGCGGGCGATCGCCCTCCGCGCGGAGGGGCTCGACCCCGCCGAGCGGGCCTCCCACCAGCTCACCTTCGATCCGGTGGACGAGAAAGTGCGCCGGATCGAGGAGGTCGCGGACCGCGCACGGGCGAAGTTCGGGCCCCGCGCGGTGATGCCGGGGACGCTGGCGGCCTGAGCAGTCCGGTCCGGGTGGCCCGCGGTCAGGCCCGGTGCGGCCGGGACGGCGTCGTCCCGGGGCGTGCGGTGTCAGTTGGCCCACGGCGGAGTGAGGCGGGTGCCGTCGGCCAGGGTCGCCCGCAGGCCGCGGGAGGTGGTGACCCAGGCGGCGGCGGGGCGGGCGGTGGGGTTCTCGACGGCGAGGGTCGTGCCCGGGTTGACGATCACGGTGTCGCCGGCGGTGATCCGGTGGGCGGTGCCGTCGAGGGTGATCCGCAGGTCGCCGTCGAGCAGGTGGAAGATCTCCTCCCGGCTGACGGTGTGCGCGGGTGCCCGGGTGCCGGCGGGGATCTCGCTCCGCCAGGCACACAGCTCCCTGCTGCCGGCCGCGGGGGTGGCGTGCGCGACGAAACGTACGCCGTGCACCTCGTGGACGACGGCTTCGGACGGGCGGACGACGGTCATGAGGAGCCTCCCGGCGGGCGATGATGGTCAAGTTGCCTGACCATATATTCAAGCTACTTGACCATATGGTCAAGGTGCTTGAATGTCCTCGTGCAGAATCCCGAAGCCATGGCCCTGTCCGCGGCGCTGCTCGCGGTCGCCGGTGACCTGACCCGGCGCATCGACGACGGTGTCGCCGCTCGCGGGTTCGACGGCCTGCGGCCGGCGCACGGATTCGCCTTCACCCGGCTCGCCCCGGACGGTGCGACGGTCACCGAGCTCGCCGTCCACCTCGGGGTCACCAAGCAGGCCGCGAGTCAGCTCGTGGACGAGCTGGTGCGCAAGGGGTATGCGGAGCGCCGCCCGCACCCCGCGGACGCGCGGGCGCGGCTGGTCGTGCTGACGGACGCGGGGTGGGCCTGCGCCCGGGCGGCCGAGGAAGCGGCGGCGGAGGCGGTGCGGGCCTGGAGCGCGGAGCTGGGGGAGGCCGAAGTGCGGGCGCTCGGGCGGGTGTTGCTGCGCATCGCACCCGGGGGGCCGATTCGTCCCGTTTGGTGACCTCATATCAGGTGCGGAGGGCTGTCCGGCAACTGAAGCCGGAAGTTTTTACCGACCCGTAACCTCCAGGGTTTCCTACTCGCCCGTAACTTGATGAGTGAACAGCATCCTCGTGATCCGGATCACAAGGCGTACGCCGTCGCATCCTCCCCTTGAGCGCAAGGAGATCACCCGATGCTGCCCTGGAAGCGAGTGATCAGACCGCTGGCCGCGTTCCTGCTGGCCGCCGCAGCCGTCACCGTCCCCACCGCCACCAGCGCCCAGGCCGCCCCCGCCGCCCAGGCCGCTCCCGCCGCCGCCCGCACCGCCCCCGACCGCGGCTGGAACGACTACTCCTGCAAGCCGTCCACCGCCCACCCCCGCCCGGTCGTCCTGGTCCACGGCACCCTGGGCAACTCCGTCGACAACTGGCTGGGCCTCGCGCCCTACCTGAAGCACCGCGGCTACTGCGTCTTCTCCCTGGACTACGGTCAGCTCCCCGGTGTCCCCTTCTTCCACGGGCTGGGCCCGGTCGAGAAGTCCGCGGAGCAGCTCGACGCCTACGTCGACCGGGTGCTCGCCGCCACCGGCGCCGACGAGGTCGACATCGTCGGCCACTCGCAGGGCGGCATGATGCCCCGCTACTACCTCAAGTTCCTCGGCGGCGCCGCCGAGGTGAACGCCCTCGTCGGGATCGCCCCCAACAACCACGGCACCACCCTCAGCGGGCTCGCCGAGCTCCTGCCGTACTTCCCCGGCGCGGCCGACCTGTTGAAGAAGGCCACCCCCGCCCTCACCGACCAGGTCGTCGGATCCGACTTCCTCACCAAGCTCAACGCGGGCGGCGACACCGTGCCCGGGGTCCGCTACACCGTCATCGCCACCCGCTACGACCAGGTGCTCACCCCGTACCGCAACCAGTTCCTCAGCGGCCCGAACGTGCGCAACGTCCTGCTCCAGGACCTGTGCCCGCTCGACCTGTCCGAGCACCTGGCGATCGCCCTGATCGACCGGATCGCCTTCCACGAGGTGGCCAACGCCCTCGACCCGGCGCGGGCCGAACGGACCACCTGCGCCTCGGTGTTCAGCTGACACGTGACGGACACGTGCCACCGCGCGCAGCGCGACGGGGCCTGTCCGGCCTGAGCCGCCGGACAGGCCCCGCTCGTCGGGTCAGCGACCGTGCCGCGCGCCCGCCGCACGCCGGCGGGTGGAGGCGAACAGCGCCGCCGAGCCCAGTGCCAGCGCCGCCGCACCGCCGACCATCAGGTACGGGGTCGTGCTGTCGCCGCCGGTCTCCGCCAGGTTCGCCGAGGCGCCCGCCGCCTTGGGCTGGTTGCCGGCCGAGCCGTCGTCGCCGTCGTCGCCCCCGGCCTCGGCCGGCGGCGTCGGGTCCGTCGTGGTGTGCGGGTCGTCGTCCCCGTGACCGTGGTTCTCGATGGTCGACTTCTCGGCGCCGTCCTTGATCTGCTGCTCGGACGGGGCGGACGCGACCGGGGCCGGGGCGTCCGCCTTCTTCGGCGTGTCGGCGGACGCGTCCCCGCCGGTCTCTCCGCCCGCCGCCTCGCCGCCGGCGTTGCCGCCGCTGCCGCTGCCGCCGCCGAAGGTGACGTCCGAGCACGAGTAGAACGCCTCCGGGCTGTCCGAGCGCTGCCACACCGCGTACAGCAGCTGCTTGCCGGAGCGCTCCGGGAGGGTGCCGGAGAAGGTGTAGAAGCCGCCGGAGGGCGCCGGGTCGGTGGACGTCGCGACCGGGTTCGCCAGGTCGAGGTCACCCCAGCCCAGCGGCTTCGACGGGTCGTAGCCGGGCTTGGTGATGTACACCTTGAAGGTGCCCTTGTGCGGGGCCGTCACCCGGTACTTGAACGTGTACGAGCCGCTGTCGACGCTCGTCGCGGGCCAGTCGGCGCGGGCCAGGTCGAGCCCCTTGAACGTCGGGTCGCCGGCGCTGCAGAGCTTGCCGTCCGGGATGAGCTCCTGGTGGCGGCCGCCCGCGTCGCCGATGCGGACGCCGTTCCAGTCGTAGAGCGCCTGGGTGCCGCCCGCCGCGACCGCGGCCTTGCAGGCGTCCGACTTCGGGCTCTCCGGGCCCTCGGCGTAGCACTGCGCGACCCGGCTCACCGGGTCGCCCATCGAGCCGTGCGCGGACGCGGGCGCGGCGGACAGCCCGGCCAGGGCGAGCGGGACGACACCGACGACGGCGACAGCGACCTTGCGGCGTGCGGGCATGGGGCAGCAACTCCTCGGAACGATCACAGGACTTGGGGAGGGGATCCCGTGGGGGATGGCTCAGAAGCTAGCCCCACGGAACCGGGAAAACGTCCGGTGAAAGCCGTCCGGGGTGATCCTTATGGCCCCGTTAAGGAAGTGCTCAGGCTGCGCTCAGGTACGCGGACCGGGAACATCCGTTCCGGTCAGTCCTCGGGCCACCAGGTCCGGGCGATGTCCTTGCGGATCTCCGGTCGCCCGGCGGGGCGCTCGTCGGTCTCCTCGCCGGTGCGGCGGGTGCCGGTCCTCTTCAGGGGCTTCTGCACGGTGGTGCGGCGCATGGCTGCCTCCTCCGGTCCGCCGGGTTCCGCGGTCTCACGGGGGCAGACCTTTCGGGCGAGAGTTCCTCATCGGTCCCGGTCTGTCTGTGGCCGCGGTCACCCCGGCGGTGTCCGTGGCGGGTGTCACCCTGGGGCGCATGAACGACGACAGTGACGGGGCGGGCACACCGGGTCCGCCTGGAGCGGCTCTCGGGCGACCCGGCGCTGTGGGGCCGGGCGGTGGACGACGAGCGCTACGCGGTGATCGCGGCGGTGGGCTGACGGCGACCGGCGCGGGGCTCGGGGGCGGGTGCGCCGGGCGTCGGCGGCGGTCAGGCGAACAGGGGCGCGAAGCCGTCGGCGCCGCGGGCCAGCGCGTCCAGTTCGTCGAGCGCCCGGACGGCGGCGGTCGCCGCGTCCGGGTCCGCCGTGGCCAGGCCGCTCGCGGCGAACTCGTCCTCGTCCAGCCGCAGAATCAGCCCACCGTCCGCGGAGCGCCACAGGTCCAGGTCGAGGTCCTCCACGACCAGTTCGCCGCCGGACCGCGCGGCCGGACGGGTGACGTCGCAGTAGTGCCCCTTCAGCACGCCCCGGGCGGTGCGCACCTCCTTCACCGCGTACCACCGGTCGCGCCAGAAGTGCTCGGTGAAGACGTCACCGGGCTCGAAGCGGACGAAGCCGAAGTCGCGCACGCCGTCGCCCGCCCAGGGCGCGCGCACGGTGATCCGGGTGCCGTCGTCGTGGAGCAGCTCGGCCGGGTAGCGGATCTTCGTGCGGCCCGCCTTGACCAGGACGACCTCCAGCCGGGCGGTGGCCGAGGGGTCAGCCGAGTTCGCGGGCATACCGCACCTCCGTCGCGCAGATGTCGTAGCCGAACCACGTGTTGACGGCGATCATCGGCTCGTTGCCGGTGTCGTTCCCCGTGAACGCCTCCCTGCACCCGGCGGCCCGCGCCCGGTGCAGGGACGTGTTCTTGACCAGCTTGGCCAGGCCCCGCCCCCGGTGGTCCCGGGCGGTCCCGGTCATCGCGGTGCCGTACCGGCCCTCCCCGTCGGTGTGCGCGGCGGTGAAGGCCACGGGACGGCCGTCGACGACCGCGACCGTGGTCAGGCGGAGGTCGAGCAGGGGGTGCCGCCAGGTGTCCTCCAGCCAGGCCGCGTAGTCGGACAGCTCCGAGGTCACGTCGCCCGGCTCGTCCGCCGTGACCTCGGCGTCCAGCTCGAACAGCGGGCGCGGATCGTCCGCGAAGTCGGCCCCGGTACGCAGCTCGACGCCGGGCGGCGGGCCGGCGAGCGGGGGCAGGGCGCCTCCGTCCAGACCGAGGCGCAGGAAGTACGCGGACCGCCCGGGGCGGTAACCGTGCCGTTCGGCGAAGGCGCGGTTGCCCGGTTCGTCCGGCACCCAGCTGAAGACCGTGTGGACGCCCAGGGAGGCCAGCCGTTCCTCGGCGGTGCGCAGCAGCAGCGAACCGGCGCCCCGCCCGGTCCGCTCCGGGTGCACGTAGACGTTGGCGGAGCCCCGACCCGGCTCGGGACTGTCGTGGGCCACGCCGAGCTGCGTCGTGCCGACGATCTCGCCGTCCGCCTCGGCCACGAGCTGGCCGAAGTGGGCGTCGGGGTGGGAGTGGCGCAGGTGGTGCAGGACGGAGTCCGGGGTGGACAGCATGAAGGGGACGGCGAGGCGGCGGACGCGGGAGAACCCCTCGGCGTCGGCTCGCACCTCCGGTCGCAGGTCGCGCACGATGACGGTCATGAGGGCGCACGCTATGCCGGGAGGGCCGCCGGCCGCCTCTCCTTTTCGACCGCGCGGACCGGGTGCGGGACAATCGGGACGTGAGCCTGACGATCCACATCGACGACAGTGCGCCACCGTACGAGCAGGTACGGGCGCAGATCTCCGAGCAGGCGCGGTCCGGGGCGCTGCCCGTGGGCTACCGCCTGCCGACCGTGCGGGGGCTGGCGGAGACCCTCGGTCTCGCCGCGAACACGGTGGCCAAGGCGTACCGCGCCCTGGAGGCGGACGGGGTGATCGAGACCCGGGGACGCAACGGCACCCTGGTCGCCGCCGCGGGGTCGGCGGCCGAACGGGAGGCGGCGACCGCCGCGCAGGCGTACGCCGAGCGGGCGCGCCGGCTCGGTCTCGACGAGGCGGACGCCCTCGCCGCGGTCCGGGACGCGCTGCGGGCGGCCTACGGCACGTGAGCCGACGGCGTGCCCCGCTGCCGCTCCGGGTCAGGCGGACGCGGGGAGCCGGGGGGTGCGGGTCACCTCCAGTCCCGCCGCTCGTGCCGTACGGGCGAAGAGGGCCGCGTCGCCGACCGCCGCGGCGTTCGGGTCGTTGTTGAAGTAGGCGTACACGTCCTGGCCGCCGGGCCAGGTGTCCGCGACGCGTTCGGCCCAGGTGCGCAGCGACCGGCGACCGTAGTGCGGCCAGGCCCGGGCCCGGCCCTGGTGGAAACGGACGTACCCCCAGTCGGCGGTGCGCCACAACGGGGTCGCCGGGCGGGCCAGGACGTCGGCCCAGCACAGGGCGGCGCCGCGGGCCTCCAGGACGCCGCGCACCTCGGGTGTCCACCAGGACGCGTGCCGTGGTTCGACGGCGATCCGCTGCCCGGCGGGGAAGCGGCGCAGGCAGGCGTCCAGGAGGGCCGGATCGGCCCGCAGGCTGGGCGGCAGCTGGAGCAGGACCGGACCGAGCCGGTCGCCGAGTCCCTCCGCGCGGCTCATCAGCCGTTCGACCGGCTCCTCCGGTTCCTTCAGCCGCTTGATGTGGGTGAGGTAGCGGCCGGCCTTCACCGCGACCACGAAGCCGGGCGGGGTGCGCTCCCGCCAGGACGCGAAGGTCTCCCTGGACGGCAGCCGGTAGAAGGCGTTGTTGACCTCGACGGTCGCGAACCGGGCGGCGTACTCCTCCAGCCAGAGCCGCACCGGCAGCCCCGACGGGTACAGCACGTCGCGCCAGTCCCGGTACTGCCAGCCCGAGGTCCCGACGAACACGGTCATACGGCCATCACACCACCGGGCGGCGACGCGGACCCCTCGGCCGGGCCTACAGGTACAGCCCGGCGTCCGCGTTCCCGCGCGGTTCGGGCAGGGCGGTGGGGGAGGTGCCGCGGCGCAGCGCGTACAGCTCGGCCAGGGTGGCGCCCTCGCGGCCGATGCCGTCCTCGCGGCCCAGCCAGTCGACCGCCTCGGCGCGGGTCAGCGGGCCCACCTCGATCCGGGCCAGGCAGCGTCCGGGGCGGACGACGGCCGGGTGGAGACGCTCCAGGTCCTCGTTGGTGGTCACCGCGACCAGGACGTTGCGGCCCTGGCCGAGCAGGCCGTCGGTGAGGTTCAGCAGCCGGGACAGGGCCTGGCCGGCCGCCTGCTTGGCCTCGCCGCGGATCAGTTCGTCGCAGTCCTCCAGGAGCAGCAGCCGCCAGCGGTCGTTGCCGTCCTCGTCCTCCTCGCCGATGGCGATGTCCATGAGGTACCCGACGTCGGCGAAGAGCCGCTCCGGGTCCAGCACGCAGTCCACCTGGCACCAGTCCCGCCAGGACCGGGCCAGGGTGCGCAGGGCCGAGGTCTTGCCGGTGCCCGGCGGGCCGTGCAGCAGCAGGAGCCGGCCGGAGATGTCCTCGGGAGTCGTCTTCATCAGGCGGTCCATGGCGTCCGCCACCGGACGGGTGTAGTTGGGCCGGACCTCCTCCCAGCTGCCGGCCGTGATCTGCCGGGTGGTGCGGTGCGGGCCGCGCGTCGGGGAGGCGTACCAGAAACCCATCCCGACGTTGTCCGGCCGGGGCTCCTGCTCGTCCGCCGCGCCGTCGGTCGCCTCGTCCAGGACCTTCGTGGCCAGCTCGGCGGAGGTCGCGGTGACGGTGACGTCGGCGCCGCGCTTCCACCGGGAGACGAGCAGGGTCCAGCCGTCCCCCTCGGCCAGGGTGGCGGCGCGGTGCTCCTCGCGGACGGCACGCAGCAGGCGGGCGCCGGCCGGGAGCAGGGTCGCGGCGGAGCGCACCCGGTCGAGGGTGACGCCGCGGGCATGGGGCTGCTCACCCGTGCTGAAACGGTCGAGGAACAGCGCGTTGACGACGTCGGTCGGGCAGTCACTGTCGACGGAGAGCTGGATCGGCGGTGCGTCGTGCGGGTGCGCAGGCATGCCGACATGATCCGGCACGGAGCTCCGGGGGCGCATCCGATTTCCCGCCCCGCCTCGCCCTGCCTCGTACCGGCCTGCGCTGCCTCGCCCCGCTCTGCCGCGTACCGGCCTGCCGTGCCTCGCCCCGGCTCGTACCGGCCTGCCGTGCCTCGCCCCGCCTCGTACCGCCTCGCCGCCCCCCAGCTCGACGCGCCGGCCGCCGTACCGCCCGCCCGTGCGGCCCCGCGCGCCCCGGCGTCATGCCGGTCCCGCCGTCGCCCGCGCCGTCTGACCCGCGCGCCCCGCCGTCACGGTCGGCGCCGCCCCCGTCCCGCTGGTGCCGGGCACCTGCCGGGTCTGGGCGGGACGGGCGGGGCGGGAAGCGAGGCCGGTCCCCGTCATCCGGTCCGGCCCGTGCGTCACGGCCCGCGCCTCATCCGGGACGTGCGCCACGCGGCCCGCGCCCACGCGGCCCGCGCCCACCCGGTCCGGGCCGCACCCGGTCCGGGCCGCACCCGGTCCGGGCCGCACCCGGCCCGTCCGTCACCCGGCTGGTCCGGTCACCCGCCCCGTCCGGCGGTCGAGCAGGTCCGGCACGGGGTCCCTCCCGCGCGGGCCGGGGCGGGCGTCAGCAGGTGTCCGGCGCGGCGGGCGCGCCGGAGCACCGCGTAGCCCTTGGTCAGGGCCCGGTCGCGGGCGAAGACGCGGGTCAGGGCCCGGCCGTCGAGGAGCCGTACGAACTCGGCCGCGTCCGTCGACCGGCGCACCGTGACGCGGCGCAGGGCGTACGGGCCCTGGGCGCGCCGGGCGAGGCCGTTGCCGACGGCGAGCGCCTGCGCGTACCCGGTCTCCCGCACGGCCTGCCGTACCCGGCGGCTGGAGTAGCCGTAGGGGTAGGCGAAGGAGACCGGGACCCGTCCGAGCCGGTCGGAGAGGATCTCCTTGCTGTGGATCAGCTCGGTGCGCAGCCGCCCGTCGTCGAGCTGGTCGAGCTGGGGATGGCTGTGGGTGTGCCCGCCGATCTCCACGCCGGCGTCGGCCAGCTCCCGCACCTGGCCCCAGTCCAGCATCCGGTCCGGCGCCTGTCCGGTCGCGTACGGACCGCGCAGCCAGCCGGTGGTGACGAACAGGGTGGCGGGGAAGCCGTGCCGGGCGAGCACCGGCAGGGCGTGCCGGTGCACCCCTTCGTAGCCGTCGTCGAAGGTGATCAGGACCGGTCGGCGGGGCAGCGGGCGCCCCGTACGCCAGTGCGCGGCCAGGTCGGCGGTGCCGACCGGGGTGAGACCCCGCCCGGCGATCAGCGCCATCTGCTCGGCGAACGCCCCCGGGGTGACGGACAGGGCCCGGGTGCCGGGGGGCGGGTCGGTGGCGACCGCGTGGTACATCAGGATCGGTACGCGCAGGTCGGTCACGGGTGCCCCCCTGGGTGTGCGGCCCCGTCCACCGGTTCCGTGCCGGCCGGGACCGTCGTGTCGGCCGGGACCGTCGTGTCGGCCGGGACCGCCGTACCGACCGGGACCACCGAGAAGGTGACCCCGTCGCGCCGGGCGCGCAGGCTGCCCACCAGGTAGCCGCCCGCCGCCGTGAGCACCCCGGTGACGATCGCCGCCGCGCGCCCGGCGCCGCCGGGGCGGGCCAGCAGGGCGTCCCGCAGGCCCCGCGCGACGCCGGCCGGCAGGACCCGCGTGGTGTAACGGCGTTCCGACTCCAGCCCCTTGGCGGCGCCGACGCTGCGCGCCACCAGCGCCTTCGACAGCCCTTCGGCGTAGGCGCGGGTGCGGAAGTAGCGGAACGTCTCCCGGGCCTCGGGCACCCGGTGGTGGATGACCGCCCGGTCGTCGATCAGCAGGACCGCGTCGGGCCGGGCCCGGCTCAGCCGGATGCACAGCTCCGTCTCCTCCCCGCCGAGGGGGAGCCGGTCGCCGTCCCGCCCGATGCCGGTGGCGAAGCCGCCCGCCGCGTCGAACGCGGTCCGCCGGAAGGAGGCGTTGCCGCCCAGCACGTTGCGCACCTCGACCCGGCCGGGCGGCAGACCGCGGTAGGTGCAGCCCACCACCCAGTCGAACTCCTCCGGGAACCAGGCCGGGCGCCGCCCGGACGCCCACAGGGGTTCGGTGCGCCCGCCGACCGCCAGCACGCGCGGGTCGGCGTACGCCTCGGCGAAGTGCCGGAGCCAGTCGCGTTCGGCGACGGCGTCGTCGTCGAGGAAGGCGACGACCTCGCCGCGCGCCGCCGCGATGCCGGTGTTGCGGCCGGCGGACAGGCCGCGGGGGCCCGCGTTGGCGAGCACCCGCACCTCCCCGGTCTCCTCGAACTCCTTCTCCAGACGGTCCAGGAGAGTCTGGTTGTGGTCCACGACCAGCAGGGTCTCCCGGGCGGGCCGTGACTGCGCGCGCACCGAGGCGACGGCCGCCAGGACGTCCGTCCAGCGGTCCTCGGTGTAGGCGCAGATCACGACCGAGACGTCCGGGGTGCCGGGTCCGCTCAAGACACCTTCCTCCGCACCGCGCCGGCCACCGCCGGCGAGGGGTGGGCGCGGCGGCGCAGGGCGCGCCGGTTGGACCGCTCCCCGAGGATCACCCCGAGCACCCGGAACCCGTCCCGCACGGCTCTCAGGTTGCTGGTGCCGTGGATCCGGAGGTACTCGTGGCTGGGGATCTCCTGCACCTTCAGGCCCGCCTTGACGACCCGGATGTTCATCAGGGTCTCGACCTCGAACCCGGTGCAGTCGAGGTCGATCTCGTCCAGGCAGTGCCGCCAGAACGCGTTGTAGCCGTAGCAGAGGTCGGTGTACCGGGCGCCGAACTTGCGGTTGACGACGGCGCACAGCACCCGGTTGCCCAGTTTGCGGACGAACGTCATGTCGTCGGTGCCGCCGCCGTTGGCGAAGCGCGACCCCTTGGCGAAGTCGGCGCCGGAGACGAGGGCGGACACGTAGGACACGATCTCGTTGCCGTCGGCGGAGCCGTCCGCGTCGACCATCACGATGATGTCGCCGGTGCACGCGCGGAACCCGGCGTTCAGGGCGTCGCCCTTGCCCTTGCCGCGCTGGGCGACGACCTTCACGCCGGGCCACAGCCCGCGCGCGACCTCGACGGTGTCGTCGGTGGAGTTGCCGTCGACCAGGACCACTTCGTGGATCCAGTCGGGAAGCGTCTTGAAGACGTACGGCAGGTTCTCCGCCTCGTTCATGGCCGGGATCACCACGCTCACCGGCGGTGCGATCGCCAGGTGCGAGGAGACGGGCCGGTACTGGCCGGCGGGCCGCGAACCCTGGTCCGCGGTCGTCGGCGGCAGAACGGAGCTCATGAGTCTGGTCCCTCTCGTCCGGTGGACCGCCCGCCCCTCGGGCGGCCCGGCTCTACTTCCGGTTCGAAAGGGGGGTTTTCACACACGGCACGACGGAACGGAGCTCCGTGCACGCCGGGTGAGCTGGCTGAACTGGCCGACTGCGGACACACCGCCGCCGGCCGCGCGGCACGGCCCGGTCACGCTGGCGCTCCCGAGCACGGCACCCCCCTACCGCGCCCCGCGCCGGTGCGTCGCGGTCCCGAGCCCTCCCCTGAAGCCGCGTACTGACGGACCGGTGCGGGTGAGATGAGATGGATGACGGTATGGACGACTGAACCCGAACGGCAGGACCGCCCCTGCGGCCTCGCCTCGGTGCGATGCGGCCCCTGTGCACACATTCCGCCCTGATGCGGATGCCTGCATGACCGACTTTGCCCCCCTAGGTGTCGGATGCCGGGCTTCAATGTGGCGCACCCCGTTGGGGGCGTCAAGGGCCGTAAGTCCCTCGGGCCGAATTTCGTTCCGGATTGAACGGGTGCGGGCGTGTGGTGGGTTGACCCCCCGGTTCGGTGCGGGGTCGGCGCGGCGGGTCGTCGTGCCGGGCGGGCTCCCGGCACCCCGGGGGGATCGAACAGGGCGTGAAGAAGTCCTGCAGGTTCAGGAGATGCGGGAAGGAGCGTCCCAATTTTGACATGGACACTTCCGTTCAACACGCGTAGTTGGTACGAAGGTTGCGGCAGAGATCCTGCTAAAGGGAGGTTCCATGAGACGTTCCCGACTTGTGCTCATTCTGAGCGCGTTCCTCCTCGCCCTCGCCACCGCCCTCACCGGTGCGGCTGCGGCACAGGCGTCCCCACAGGCCGCGAACGGGGGCTACGTGGCCCTCGGCGACTCCTACTCCTCCGGCGTCGGAGCCGGCAGCTACATCTCCGGCAGCGGCGACTGCAAGCGCAGCACGAAGGCCTACCCGTACCTCTGGCAGGCCGCCAACTCACCCTCGTCCTTCGACTTCGTGGCCTGCTCGGGCGCTCGAACGGGTGATGTTCTGTCCGGGCAGCTCGGCCCGCTCAGCGCCACCACCTCACTGGTCTCGATCAGCATCGGCGGCAACGACGCCGGCTTCGCCGACGTCATGACGACCTGTGTGCTCCAGTCCGACAGCTCCTGCCTCTCGCGGATCGCCACCGCGAAGGCGTACGTCGACTCGACGCTGCCCGGCAAGCTGGACAGCGTCTACACCGCCATCCGCACCCGGGCCCCGCACGCACACGTCGTGGTGCTCGGCTACCCCCGCTTCTACCAGCTCGGCACCACCTGCCTCGGCCTGTCCGAGACCAAGCGGAAGGCGATCAACGGCGCCGCCGACCACCTCGCCGCCGCGCTCGCCCAGCGCGCCGGCGCCCACGGGTTCACCTTCGGCGACGTGCGCACCACCTTCGCCGGCCATGAGATCTGCTCCGGCAACTCCTGGCTGCACAGCGTCGACTGGCTCAACATCGGCAACTCGTACCACCCGAAGGCGGCCGGCCAGTCCGGCGGCTACCTCCCGGCCCTGGCCAACGCGGTCTGACCCCTCCGCGCCCTCGGCGCGTCAGCGAGCGGACACCGAACCGGAAGGAGAGGAGGAGACCCCGCCCGACGGGGTCTCCGTCTCGCACGTCACGGAGAACGGCACCGAACCGGACGGCACGCGCACCGGTTCCCGCGCCTCCCCCCTCGATCCGGCTCGCGAACGTCGAACGTCCCCGCCTCCCCCCTCGATCCGGCTCGCGGACGTCCCCGCCTCCCCATGCGGGCCGGGACCGTACGTCGTCACGACCACCGTGTCCCGCTCCTCGGTCCCGCCGCCCGCCGGGAACGACAGCGTCCGCCGGCCCGGGTCGGCCACCGAACCGTCCTCGGCCACCCACCGTCCCCGTCCCGATGCCCAGGACCCCGCCCGCCACGCCCGGACCGGCAACCACCGAGGACGCCGCGGCCCGAGGAGCCCGCGACCGGCAGCCCCGGCGCCACCACCCCCGGGGTGTGGGTGACCGTCACGGAGACGGCCGGTGGCGGTACCCGAGACAGCCGGCGGCGGTGCTCGAGACAGGTGTCATGCCGTCCGTGCCGTCCGTCCTCCGTGCCGACGTGCCTCTGACGCAAGGGGACGCGGAGCGGTGACGGCGGCGGACCAGCCGAGTTCCCACGAGGCCCGCCCGCCCGGCCGCTGCCGCCGGATCGGACCGGATCGGACCGGATCGGACCGGACCCGACCCGACCGGCCGTGGGATTTCCCGCCGCCCGACCCGCGTTTTCGGCCCGGTGATCCGTAGTCCCCTCCGGAGGCGCGCTCGTTGCGCACGCCTCGCTCGGCAGGACGGCCCGGCGGTGCCCGGGAGAGGGGGGTGGCTGGTGGAGGCCGACGAGCTTCTGGTGCGCGTGGCGGGAGGCGACCAGACGGCATTCGAGGACCTGTACGCACTGGTGTCCGGGCCGGTGTTCGGACTGGTGCGGCGGGTGGTGCGCGACCCCGCCCAGTCCGAGGAGGTGGCCCAGGAGGTGCTGCTCGAACTGTGGCGGTCCGCCGCGCGGTTCGACCCCGCCCGGGGCAGCGCGCTGTCCTGGGTCCTCACCCTCGCCCACCGCCGCGCCGTCGACCGGGTGCGCAGTGCCCGGGCCGCGGGGGAACGCGAGGAGCGGGAGGCCCGGCGCGCCGGCGGCCCGGCCTTCGACCAGGTCGCCGAGGAGGTGGAGGCCGGTCTCGAACGCGAGTGGGTGCGGCGCTGCCTGGACCGCCTCACCGCCCTCCAGCGGCAGTCGGTCACCCTCGCCTACTACGACGGCTACACCTACCGTGAGGTGGCGGAGCGGCTCTCGCTGCCACTGGGCACGGTCAAGACCCGTATGCGCGACGGCCTGACCCGGCTGCGCGACTGCCTGGGAGGCGCCGTATGAGCCTGTTCGATCGGCTGGGGCGCCTCGGCGACCTGCACTCGCTGGCCGCTCCCTACGCGCTCGACGCCCTGGAGCCCGCCGAACGGGTCCGCTTCGAACGGCACCTGCGCACCTGCGGGCGCTGCCGGGCCGAGGTGCGCGACCTCGCCGAGGACGCCGTCCGCCTCGCCTGGTCCACCGCCGCCCCGCCGCCGGCCGCCCTGCGCGACCGGGTGCTGGCCGCCGTACGGACCACCCCGCAGGACCCGCCGCCGCAGGAGGCGGCCCGCGCGCGTGCGCCGCGACTGCCGCCGCACGTGTGGGGCGCCGGACCCCCGCCGGGCGACCGCGGACGCCGCCTGGCGCCGCTGTTCGTGCCGTTCGCCACGGCGACCGCCGCGGCGGCACTGGTCGTCGCCTCGCTGTTCGCCGTCCAGGCGAACCGCACCGAGGACGAACTGGCCGCGGAACGCGACCGGTCACGTGAGATCGCCCACGTCCTGTCCGCTCCGGACGCCCGCGTGGACAGCGGGCGCGACGCGGACGGCCGCACGATCGGAGTGATCGCCTCCGCGTCGACGGCGAGCGCGGTCGTCACCCTCGGCGGCTACGAGGACCCGCCGAACGGACGTGTGCGTCAGCTCTGGCTCATGCGCCCCGGCGCACCACCGCGCTCGCTGGGCCTCTTCGAGGGCGACACGCCCCTGGTCGCCTCCGATCTGGAGACCTCGGCGACGTCACTCGCCGTGACCGTCGAACCGGACGGAGGCTCTCCGCAACCCACTGCGCAGCCCATCGTCCAACTCGCCCTGAAAACGGTCGGATTCGGAGAGTAGTCGTCGAGTGTTCGTCAACCCCCTTGCGGGGAAGGTGAATCCCGTGGGCGCGATACACGTGTGCCGGTACGGGGCGATAGGGTTACCCTGCCCGGGCCGGGTGGACTCGTACGGGTGGGGAGTGACATGGAACAGATAACAGTGCGCAGCAGGGCCAGGGTCCCTGCGATCACCTGCGGGAGCAGCGCGACCAGTTCGCGCCTCGACCGCCATCTCGCGGTGCTGTCGGGACCGGCGGTCCCCCAGCGGGAGACGGCCGAGGCGACGTCACTGATGCGTGAGCTCACCGCGCGTGACCCCGCGCACGACCGCGGTGCCCGCGGTGTCCGGGCCCGCACCAGCCGCGTCTCGCTCTTCGCGCCGCTGCGCAGGCTGCGCCGCACGCTCTTCGGCGGCCGTTAGGCCCCGCGCGCCCGGAGACTGTGCCCTCCCCGGCGCGGCAGCGTCCCGGAGCACGCCACCCCCGCGCGCAGCGGCGCACCCGCACGGTGCGTCACGCGCGGGCACGTCCCCTCCCGGAGCCCCCGACCCCACCCGGCAATCGGCCGGGGGCCCGCCCACCGCCTCGCCGGTCCCGCCCGGAGTTCAGCGCTCGCCGCGCCCGTACTGCCGCACCGCCAACGGGGCGAACACGGCGAGCAGCACCGCGCACCACAACAGTGACCCGGCCACGGGATGCGCCACCGGCCACGCGGCGTCCGCGGGCACCGGAGCGTTGCCGAACAGCTCCCGCAGCGCCGTCGCCACCGCGCTGACCGGATTCCACTCCGCCACCGTGCGCAGCCCGCCCGGCAGCCCCTCGGTGGGGATGTACGCGCCGGAGAGCAGCGGCAGCAGGAAGCTCGCGCCCCCCAGCTGACCGGCGGCCTCCTCGTCGCGCGTGAGCAGCCCGAGATACATGCCGACCCAGACGCAGGAGAAACGGAACAGCAGGAGCAGCGCGACGGACGCCGGGCCGGGTGCTCGACGGGCTCGATCCGGCACCGCGACGCGGGACCGTGTGGGGCCGTGGCGGGGTCAGAGCAGGGCCAATTGGCCCTCCGGGCCCTCCTCGTGCACGTCCAGCACCGAGGCGGGACGGCGGGCGGTGGGCGGGACGGGCAGGACGCCCGCCGTGCGCAGTGCGGACCGGCCGACCGGAGCGGGCAGCGGGGCGTCGCTCAACGCGGCCCGCGCGGGGCCCAGTTCGGCGAGCAGGCTGAGCACGGTGATCAGCTCCAGCAGCTCCGACGTCCAGCTCTGCGGCCAGGCCGTCGGGCGCACCGCCTCCAGGGTGCCGGGCTCACCGGCGTCCGTGCGTGCGGCGAACCACTGCTCCAGTACGCGGATCCCGCCCGTCTCGAAGTCCCACGCCGCGGGCGGCACCGGCGCGATCCGGCCGTCGTCGAGGAGCAGGGCTTCCCCGTCACGGTCGTAGTCCAGGGTCACCGGCCGGGCCGGCAGCGGGGCCCGGACGTAGGGGCGGCGTCCGCCCGGCAGTTTGGGCCGCTCGCCGTCGCGGCGCATCAGCCACAGCATCCGGCGGCCCGCCGCCACCCCCGACGCCCAGGCGTCGGCGTCGGCGGTGAGCGGAACCACCGGCCCGTTCGGCCCCGGCCGCGCCACGGCGAGGATCCAGGCCAGCACGTCCGCCGCGTCGACCGCCCCGCCGAGGCGGGCCGCGAGGTGTGCGGTCAGGCCGGGGGTGAGATTCGGTTCGGCGCCCCGGGGCCTGCGGTACAGCGGCCGGATCCGGCCGGGACGCAGCAGCGGGACGTGCGGAGTCGCGAGCAGCGGCAGGCCCGGCGCACCGGCGGGGGCGGGCGTCTCCACGACGAACGTCTGCCGTTCGTCCGCCACCCGCCACAGCTCGGGCCGGGCCGCGTCGATCAGCCGGTGGTCCGGGATCAGCCACTGCTCGTCGAACGGGGCGGCCAGCACCCGTACCGGTTCCGGGCACGGCCCGGAGGCGCGGGCGAGCCGCTCGGTGCCACCGCCGCCCCCCGGCAGCTGGGCGACCGGGGTGTGCGGCGTACGGGCGCGCGTCGGCCGGAACAGGGCCTCGCGCTCGGCCCCCTCCGCGGCCACCAGGGCGTTCCAACGGGCCTTCAGGGACCCCGCGTCGGGGCCCGCCGGCCACGCCCGGCCGAGCCGCGGCGGTGCGACGGACCACGGCATGAGGTCCGCCAGCGGCGGAGCGTCGTCGTGCGTCACGCAGGGCATCGTACGGCCTGGGCGGGAGCCGGGATCAGTGGGCGTCGAGGGTCACGGTGAAGGAGAAACGGTCGCCCCGGTAGTGGATCACGGCCACGTCCAGGGGCCGCCCGTCGGTGCCGTAGGTGATGCCCGTGTAGTGCAGGATCGGGCTGAGCAGCGGGACCCGGAGCAGCCGTGCGGTCTCGGGGTCGGCGAGCCGCGCCTCCACGGTGTCGGTGATGCGGCTGATGTCGACGCCGACGACGTCCCGCAGCACCTTCGTCATCGGCCAACGCACCAGGTCCTCCGGGTCGATGCGGGCGGCGATTTCGGGGCGGACCCAGTTGCGGGCGTGGTTGGTCGGCTCCCCGGTCTGCTCGTCGCTGCGCAGCCGGTGGTAGGCCGCCGCCTCGGTCAGGTCCGGGAAGTGCTCGGCGAGTTCGGCCGGCACCGGGGCGGGCCCGTGCTCCAGCAGCTCGGTGGTCATCCCGGACTGCTGGGCCACGATGGCGTCCACCGAACCCAGCAGCCGCACCGGGGTGCCCCGGGTGGCGCCCGGCTCGATGAACGTGCCGCGCCGCCGGTGCCGGCTGATGAGCCCCTCGTCCTCCAGCTCCTTCAGCGCCTGCCGCATGGTCAGCACGCTCACGCCGTAGTGCCCGGCCAGTTGTTCCTCGGTGGGCAGGCGCAGCGGGTCCTGGGGCGAGCGGCCGAGGATCGAGGCGCGCAGTGACTGCGACACCTGGTACCAGAGCGGCAACTTGCGGTTCAGGACGATCGAATCCGGAGCGAAGGAAGTCACGGGTCATCCGTATCGGTCGGGAACGCTCAGTGCAATCCGCGTACGGCGGAGCCGGGCATTCCGCCCCTGCCACGCGCGGGGCTTCCGCCCCCGCTGGGGCGCGGGCCTTCCGTCCCCGCCGGGGCGAAGGTCTTCCGTCCCTGCCCGGGGGACGGGTGCCTCCGTCCCCGCCCGGGGCGCGAGGGCTTCCGCCCCGCCGTACGCGGCTGCCCGGCTCACTGCACGCGGAAGTGCCGTTCGAAGGAGTGCCACACGTCGTCGTACCCCTCCTGCAGGTGCTCCGCGCGCGCCGCGTGCGGGGTGAGCGACAGCGGCCAGCGGGTCTCGAACATGAAGGCCAGACCGTCGTCGATCTTCTGCGGCCGCAGCTCGGCCGCGCTCGCCCGCTCGAACGTCTCGTGGTCCGGTCCGTGCGCCGACATCATGTTGTGCAGTGAGCCGCCGCCCGGCACGAACCCCTCCGCCTTCGCGTCGTAGGCGCCCTCGATCAGGCCCATGTACTCGCTCATCACGTTCCGGTGGAAGTACGGCGGCCGGAAGGTGTCCTCGCCCACCAGCCAGCGCGGCGCGAACACCACGAAGTCCACCCCGGCCAGCCCCGGGGTGTCGCTCGGCGAGGTCAGCACCGTGAAGATGGACGGGTCCGGGTGGTCGTAGGAGATGGTGCCCATCACATTGAAGCGGCGCAGGTCATAGGCGTACGGCACATGGTTGCCGTGCCAGGCGACGACGTCGAGCGGGGAGTGGCCGTAGGTCGCCGACCACAGGTTGCCGCAGAACTTGTTCACCACCTCCACCGGCCCCTCCACGTCCTCGTACGCGGCGACCGGCACCCGGAAGTCCCGCGGGTTGGCGAGGCCGTTGGCGCCGATCGGGCCCAGCTCGGGGAGTTCGAAGGGGGCGCCGTAGTTCTCGCACACGTAGCCGCGGGCGGTGTCGTCCAGCAGCTCCACCCGGAACCGCACGCCGCGGGGGACGACCGCGATGTGACCCGGCTCCACGTGCAGCAGCCCGAACTCGGTGCGCAGCAGCAGCCCGCCGAGCTCCGGGACGACGAGCAGCTCACCGTCGGCGTTGCTGAACACCCGGTCCATCGAGGCGGTGGCGTGGTAGAGGTGCACGGCCATGCCCGTGCGCTGCGTGACGTCCCCGTTGCCGCCCAGCGTCCACAGGCCCGCCAGGAAGTCCGTGCCCTCCGGGGGCTCCGGGAGCGGGTCCCAGCGCAGCCGGTTGGGGTCCGGCACCGCCTGGTTGAAGGGCGCCGTGCGCAGCGTGCCGTTGCCCGTCCGGGTGAACGCCGGGTGGGCCGCCGAGGGACGGATCCGGTACAGCCAGGAGCGGCGGTTGACGGCCCGCGGCTCGGTGAAGGCGGAACCGCTCAACTGCTCCGCGTACAGCCCGAGCGGTGCGCGCTGCGGCGAGTTGCGGCCCTCGGGGAGAGCTCCCGGGACCGCCTCGGAGCTGTGCTGGTTGCCGAAGCCGGTCAGGTGTTCCAATCCTTCCACGGCCTTGCGCGCGCCCCCGCGCAGGTCCGTGCCCACGCGGGCGGTGCCCCCATCGGTCATGTCCGGTGCTCCCTTGCGTCCGATTCCTATGCAACACCGTAGGATTGCGATTTCCCGCGCGCAAGGGGGCCGGGCGAATCCGGCGCGTGTCCTGCCGGCGTCCCTCGTCCGGCGCACCTCGGAGGTCGTTCTCCCGCGCCGCCCGCCTCAGGCCGTCCTCCTCACGCCGTCCGCCTCTGGCCGTCCGCCTCAGGTGTCACCCCGTCCGGTGTCCTCCTCTTGGCGGAGGACACCGGACGGGCGCGGACCAGACTCCAGGGGGGATCCCCGCGGTCGCCCCCCGTTCTACGCTCCTCGGCATGTCGTCGACACGGACCCCGATCACCGTGCTCGCCGTCGCGCTGGCCCTGACGGCCGGACTCGTCGGCTGCGCTTCCCCGGACGCGCGGGGGCAGGACGGGGCGCCCCCTGCGGCCGGCCGACTGCTGGACACGCGGGACCCCGAGGGGCGCCCGTACCGCGAGGTCGACGAGGAGTTGGCGCCGCGGGTGGGCGTCGAGGTGACGTCCGACGCCGACGGCGGCTGGGCCGTCCGCCTGCGGGTGCGCGGCTTCCGCTTCTCCCCGCACGGCGCCACCGGACGCGCCGTCCCCGGGCGCGGGCTCGCCCACCTCTACGTCGACGACCGTCTCGTCGCCCGGCTGCGCACCCCCGGCCACCGGCTGTCCCCGGACTCCGTCCCCCGCGGCACGCACCGGGTCACCGCCCGGCTGTACGCCGACGACGGCTCGGTGTGGGCCGTGAACGGCGAGCCGGTGGAGAGCACCGCCGACGTCACGGTGTCCCGACCGGACGCGGCACCGTCGGCCGGGGGGAGCGGCAGCGGGACGGGAGGCGGTGCCGGGGTCGGTGACGGGGCGCCTGCCGGGGCCGGTGATGGGGCGTCTGCCGGGGCGGGAGACGGAGCTTCTGCCGGGGCCGGTGGTGGGGGTGGTGCCGAGGTCGGTTCCGGTACCGGGGCGCCCGGATCCACCCAGCCGCCGCGCTCTGCGGCGCCCTGATCCACTGCGTGCGCACTGCTGCTGGGCGATCTGCCCGGCCCCGTCCGGCCCCGCCCTGCGGGGCCCTGCCCGACCCCGTTCCGCTCGGCCCCGGCCGGTGACGTCGGTCCGCTCCGGTCCGCTCCGCCTCGCGTTCGCTCCCGTGCGGGAGGGCGGCAGACCGGGGGTGGAGGGGAGCGGTGGTGAGGGTGAAGGGGTGGTGGTGAGGGTGGGCAGATGGGGGGTGAAGGGGCGGTGGTGAGGGTGGCGGGTCCGGGGTGAAGGGGCGGCGGCGGTGGTGAGGAGGTGCGGAGGGTGAGGTTCACCCGAACGTGCGGACGAGGCATCATGAGGGCGTGCCCCATCCGAGAACGCTCCGCCGCGCGCCCGTCCAGCGGCGCAGTGCCGAACGGCTGACCCGCATACTCGACGCCTGCGCCGAACTCCTCGACGAGGCGGGCTACGACGAGCTGACCACCCGGGCCGTCGCGGAGCGCGCCGGGGTGCCCATCGGCTCGGTGTACCGGTTCTTCGGCAACAAGCGCCAGATGGCCGACGCCCTGGCGCAGCGCAACCTCGAACGGTTCACGGACCGGATCGCCGACCGGCTGCGGGGGACCGGTGACCGGGGCTGGCGGTACGCCCTGGACGCGGTGATCGGTGAGTACCTGCACATGAAGCGCACCGCGCCCGGCTTCTCCCTCGTCGACTTCGGCAACCAGATCCCCGTCGGTTCCCCCCGCACCGGTCCCAACCTGCGGGTGGCCGACCGCCTCACCGATCTGCTCTCCGGCTACCTCGGCCGCACCCCCGACGAGGACCTGCGCCGGACCTTCCTGGTCGCCGTCGAGACCGCCGACACCGTGATCCACCTGGCCTTCCGGATGGCGCCCGACGGCGACGCCAAGGTCATCGAGGAACTGCGGGGGATGCTGCGGGCGTATCTGGCGGGTGTCCTGGACCCGCCCGCACCGGAGGCCGAGCAGCTGTAGGGCGCGGGCGCGGATGGCCCTGAGCGTCCGGGGTCGGGCCGTGGGCGTACCGCTCCCCGTCGCCTGCGCGTTCCGGTTCGGGGCGGCCCACGGGGCGCTGCCGTTCCGGTCCCGGGCCGTCCACGGGTCGCGCTGTGCATTCCGGTTTCGGGCCGCCCGCGGGTCGCCGCGCGTTGCGGTCCCGGGCCCGCCACGGGTTGCTGTCCGTTCCCGTTCCCGGCCCTCCCGGGGGAGGGGGTGCCGCGCGTCCCGTTCCGGACGGTCCCGGGCGCCCCCCGGCCGCATCCCGGACCGTCTCGCGGACCGCTCCCCGGCCGCATTCGTCCGCCCCCTCCCCGGCATGCGTACCGGTCGGTATGCTCGACCCGTCCGAGCGTCACCGCCGCCGTACCCGGGAGGCCCCGTGCCCCGCACCGCCCTGCGCATCTGCCCCCTGTGCGAGGCCACCTGCGGCCTGACCCTCACCGTCGAAGACGGTCGGGTCACCCGCGCCCGGGGGGACCGGGACGACGTCTTCAGCAAGGGGTTCATCTGCCCCAAGGGCGCCGCCTTCCCCGCCCTCGACTCCGATCCCGACCGGCTGCGCGCCCCGCTCGTCCGGGTCGACGGCGTCCTGCGCGAAGCCACCTGGGACGAGGCGTTCGACGCCGTCGCCGCCGGCCTCCGGCCCGTCGTGGAGCGGCACGGCCCGCACGCCGTCGGGGTGGTCCTCGGCAACCCCAACGTGCACACCATGGCCGGCGCCCTGTACCCGCCGCTGCTGCTCGCCGGGCTCGGCACCCGCAGCCTGTTCACCGCCTCCACCGTCGACCAGATGCCCAAGCACGTCTCCAGCGGCCTGCTCTTCGGGGACGCCCAGGCGATCCCGGTGCCCGACCTCGACCGCACCGACCACCTGCTGCTGATCGGCGCCAACCCGCTCGAGTCCAACGGGAGTCTGTGCACCGCCCCCGACTTCCCCGGCCGCCTCAAGGCGCTCCGGGCCCGCGGCGGGACGCTCACGGTCGTCGATCCGCGTCGCACGCGCACCGCCCGTCTCGCCGACCGGCACGTGGCCGTCCGGCCCGGGACGGACGCGCTGCTGCTCGCCGCCATGGTGACCGTTCTGCTGGACGAGGACCTGACCGACCTCGGCGGACTCGCCCCGCACGTCCAGGGGGCGGACGAACTCGCCGCCGCCCTCGCCGACTTCACGCCCGAGACGGTCGCCCCGGCCTGCGACGTCGACGCCGGCACCGTCCGCGCCCTGGCCCGGGAACTCGCCGCCGCCCCCACCGCCGCCGTCTACGCCCGCATCGGCAGCTGCACCGTCCCGCACGGCACCCTCGCCAGCTGGCTCGTCGACGTGCTCAACACCCTCACCGGCAACCTCGACCGGCCCGGCGGCGCCCTGTTCCCCCAGGCCGCCACCGACCGGACGCCCCGCCCCGCCGGCCCCGGCCGCGGTTTCGCCCTCGGCCGGTGGCACTCCCGGGTGAGCCGTCATCCCGAGGCCAAGGGTGAACTGCCCCTGGCCGCACTCGCCGAGGAGATCGACACCCCGACGGACCACGGCACGCCGGTCCGCGCCCTGATCGCCGTGGCCGCCAACCCCGTCCTGTCCGCGCCCGACGGCGACCGGCTCGACCAGGCGCTGGAATCGCTGGACTTCATGGTCAGTGTCGACCCGTACCTCAACGAGACCTCCCGCCACGCCCACGTTGTTCTGCCACCGCCGCCGCCCGCGCAGAGTCCCCACCACGACTTCGCCTTCAACCGGCTCGCCGTGCGCCACCAGGTCCGCTACACCCGCCCCGCGGTCCCGCTCGAACCCGGCCGCATGGCCGAGACCGAGATCATGGCCCGGCTGATCCTCGCGGCCACCGGACAGCACGGCGCCGACCCGGCGGCGGTGGACGCCCTGGTCGTCGACCAGACCCTCGGCAAGGCGGTGCGGGACCCGAACTCCCCGGTGCACGGCCGCGATCCGCGGGAGCTGGCCGCCCGGCTCACCGGCGACAACGGCCCCGAACGCCGCCTCGACCTGATGCTCCGCCTCGGGCCCTACGGCGACGGTTTCGGCGCGCGGCCGGACGGCCTCACCCTGGAGCGGCTGCTGGCCCACCCCCACGGCATCGACCTGGGGCCGCTGCGCCCCCGGCTGCCGCAGCCCCTGAAGACCGTGAGCGGCAAGGTGGAACTGCTCCCGGAACCGATCGTCGACGACCTGCCCCGGCTCCGCGCCGCCCTCGCCGAACGCCCCGCCGGACTCGTCCTCGTGGGACGGCGGCACCTGCGTTCCAACAACAGCTGGATGCACAACGTGCCCGCCCTCACCGGCGGCACCAACCGCTGCACCCTGCACATCCACCCGGAGGACGCCGGACGCCTCGGGGTCCGGGACGGCGAGCCGGTACGGGTGAAGGGTGCCGGGGGAGAGGTGACCACGCCCGCCGAGGTCACCACCGAGGTGCGCCGGGGCGTGGTCAGCCTGCCGCACGGCTGGGGCCACGACCGCCCCGGCACCCGGCTGCGGCACGCCGCCACCGACCCCGGTGTCAACGTCAACCAGCTCCTGGACGGCAGTCTCCTCGACCCGTTGTCGGGCAACGCCGTCCTCAACGGCGTCCCGGTGGAGGTCACCGCCCAGGCGCCGGTCCGGCCGAAGGCATCCCGCAGCGCCGCGACGTGAGCCGGGACGGTGCCGCGCGCCCTGTCGGGGTGAGGCCCGTCCGGCCCCGTGCCCGGCCCCGCCGCCGGACCGGCGCGGCCCCACCGCAGCGCTGGACCGCAGCACTGCCGTGACCGGAGCACTGCCGTGACGGGCCAGGGCCGTGACCGGGTCAGCGCTGTGACCTCAGCAAAGCCCTGACCTGGAGTTTTGCGCTTATTGCTCGCGCTCCGACGTCTTGCTCACGCTTTTTCGTACCGCCTAACGTCTCGTCGCACCGCCGGCCCCGGTGGGAGTTCAAGGGCGAACGTTAGGTGTTCCCTTCATGCTGACCATTCTCGGCTTCACCATGATCGCGACCTTCCTGGTCCTGATCATGATGAAGAAGATGTCGCCGATCGCGGCGCTCGTGCTGATCCCCGCGCTGTTCTGCGTGTTCGTCGGCAAGGGCGCCCACCTGGGTGACTTCGTCATCGACGGCGTCGTCGCACTGGCGCCCACGGCGGCGATGCTCATGTTCGCGATCGTCTACTTCGGGGTGATGATCGACGTCGGTCTGTTCGACCCGATCGTCCGTGGCATCCTCCGCTTCTGCCGGGCCGACCCGATGCGGATCGTCGTCGGCACCGCGATGCTGGCCGCGATCGTCTCCCTCGACGGCGACGGGTCCACCACCTTCATGATCACCGTCTCGGCCATGTACCCGCTGTACAAGCGGCTGGGGATGAGCCTGGTCGTGATGACCGGGGTCGCCGCCATGGCCAACGGCGTGATGAACACGCTCCCGTGGGGCGGCCCGACGGCCCGCGCCGCCACCGCGTTGGAGCTGGACGCCGGCGACGTCTTCGTGCCGATGATCCCGGCGCTGCTGGTCGGGCTACTGGGCGTCCTGGTGCTGGCCTACGTCCTCGGACTGCGCGAGCGCCGCCGGCTGGGCCCGCTGACGCTCGACGGGAGAGTCGCGAAGGAGAAGACGGTGGCGCAGGCGGGCGGGACGGTGCTGACCGGCGTCGGTGCCGGGGGGCACGCCGGAGCCGGTGCCGCGACGGCAGGTGCCACGACGGCGGATGCCACGGCCTTGGGTGCCACGGCGGCGGGTGCCGCGACGGCGGGTACGGCCTCCCGGCCGGGCGGGGGCGAGCCGGGCGCCGGCGGCTCCGGGGCCGACGCGGACACCGGGGAGCTGACCGGGGTGCGGCCGGGACACGGGCCCGGCAGGGAGGACGAGGACGACGACTTCCAGGGACTCGACCCCGCACGCCCCACCCTGCGCCCCCGGCTGTACTGGTTCAACGCCCTGCTCACGGTGTCCCTGTTGACCGCCATGATCATGGAGTGGCTGCCGATCCCGGTGCTGTTCCTCCTCGGAGCGGCGCTGGCCCTCTCCGTCAACTTCCCGCACCTGCCCGACCAGAAGGCCCGGATCGCCGCGCACGCCGACAACGTCCTCAACGTCTCCGGCATGGTGTTCGCCGCCGCCGTCTTCACCGGCGTGCTCCAGGGCACCGGCATGGTCGACAGCATGGCCGAGTGGCTGGTCGGCGTCGTCCCCGAGGCGATGGGTCCGCACATGGCCCTGGTCACCGGCGTGCTCAGCCTCCCGCTGACCTACTTCATGTCCAACGACGGCTTCTACTTCGGCGTGCTGCCCGTCCTCGCCGAGGCCGGCGCCGCACACGGCGTCACCCCGCTGGAGATGGCCCGCGCCTCCCTCGTCGGCCAGCCCCTGCACATGTCCAGCCCGCTGGTGCCCGCCGTCTACGTGCTGGTCGGCATGGCGAAGGTCGAGTTCGGCGACCACACGCGGTTCGTGGTGAAGTGGGCGGCGCTGACCTCACTGCTGATCCTCGGCGCGGGACTCCTCTTCGGCATCGTCTGACGGACCCCGTCCCGCGCCGCGGGCCGCCGTCCCGAACCGTTACGACCGAACCGTCACGACCGAACCGATACGACCGAACCGATACGACTGAACCGTCACGACCGAAGCGACCGGAACCCGTCCGACCGGAACCGGTCCGACCGGAACCCGTCCGACCGACCCGGTCCGACCGGCCCGATCCGCCCAGGAGGACCCGACCATGACGCCCGGCGGGAACCGCGGCTGGCTGCTGCGCCTCGTCATCGCCTTCAGTTTCGCGCAGGGGGCGGTGTCGATGGCCCGGCCCGCCGTCTCCTACCGGGCGCTCGCCCTCGGTGCCGACGAACGGGCGGTCGGCGTGATCGCCGGGGTCTACGCCCTGCTGCCGCTGTTCGCCGCCGTACCGCTCGGCCGGCGCACCGACCACGGCCGGTGCGCACCGCTGCTGCCGGCCGGGGTGGTGCTCATCTCCGGAGGCTGCGCGCTGAGCGGCGTCGCGGGATCCCTGTGGGCCATGGCCCTGTGGAGCGGGGTGATGGGACTCGGACACCTGTGCTTCGTCATCGGCGCACAGTCACTGGTCGCCCGCCAGTCGGCGCCGCACGAACAGGACCGCAACTTCGGCCACTTCACCATCGGCGCCTCCCTCGGCCAGCTCGTCGGCCCGATCGCGGCCGGCGGACTGATCGGCGGCTCCGACATGGCCCGCACCAGCGCCCTCGCGCTGCTCGCCGCCGGCGCCGGGGCGGCGGTCGCGTTCACCTCGCTGTGGCGCATCGAGCGGCCCGGCACCGGGACGGCAGCGCGCGCGGGCACGGACGGGCGCGTCCCCGTGGGGCGGATCCTGCGGGCCCGGGGCGTGCCCGCGGGCATCCTGATCAGCATGGCCGTGCTGTCCGCGACCGACATCCTCACCGCCTACCTGCCGGTCGTCGGCGAGCAGCGGGGGATCGCCCCCGCCGTCGTCGGCCTGCTGCTCAGCCTGCGGGCGGCGGCCACCATCGCCTGCCGGCTGGTCCTCACCCCGCTGCTGCGCCTGCTCGGCCGGACGGCGCTGCTGACCGTGACGTGCCTCGTCGCGGCCCTGCTGTGCGCGGGCATCGCGCTGCCCCTGCCGGTGGGGGCGCTGGCGGTGCTGCTCGCGGTGCTCGGCTTCTGCCTGGGCGTGGGCCAGCCCCTGTCCATGACGACGGTGGTGCAGGCCGCCCCGGACGGGGCCCGCTCCACCGCCCTGGCCCTGCGCCTGACCGGCAACCGTCTGGGCCAGGTCGCCGCCCCGGCCACGGCGGGCCTGGTCGCCGGGGTCGCCGGTGTGGCGGCCCCGTTCGTCATGCTCGGGGCGCTGCTCCTGCTCTCCGCGGGCGTCGCCCTGCGCGCCCCGGGCGCCCCCGGCCCGGCCTCGCCCGGCCCGGCCGCGGATCCCGGCGCTCGCGACGTGCCCGGCTCCGGGCACCGGTCCGCACGGGCGCCCGGCTCCCGGAACCGGGACGACGCCCACCACGGATGAGTCCACCGGAATCCGGTCGTCCCCCTTCTCACGTACTGGGACGACGGCAACGGGACGTGTCCGATCTCTTCCCCCGGCCGTGCACGATCCGTTAGCTTCCGTGACTCATACGCCCCGTACGGCTCGTACGGTTCGGGTGTTCCGGGCCGGTCAGGTGGGTGAGGCCGAGATCGGCCCGGTCGGCCCGGTCAGCCCGGTCAGCCGGTCGATCAGGCCGGCCCGGATGGCCCGGACGGCCGGACGGGCGTCGATCGCGGAGCACGGAGTACCCGCCGCCCTGCCGAACCCCATGGGGGCACCCTCATGACACGCGCCATCAAGCTGCACGACGTGAGCAAGTCCTACGCCAGAGGTCCCCGCGTGGTGGACCGGCTGACGCTGGACATCGCACCCGGCGAGTTCCTCGTCCTGCTCGGACCGTCCGGCTGCGGAAAATCCACCGTGCTGCGGATGATCGCCGGCCTGGAGGAGATCGACGCGGGGAGCCTGCTCCTCGACGGCGAGTACGCCAACGACCTGCCGCCCGCCGAACGGGACATCGCGATGGTGTTCCAGAACTTCGCCCTCTACCCGAGCATGACCAGCCGCGACAACATCGGCTTCCCGCTGCGCATCGAGGCACCCGGGGCCGATCCGTCCCCTCGGGTCGACGCCACCGCCCGCCTGCTGGGCATCGAGGACCTGCTCGACCGCTTCCCCGCACAGCTCTCCGGGGGCGAACGGCAGCGTGTCGCCATGGGCCGGGCGATCGCCCGCCACCCCTCCGCCTTCCTGATGGACGAGCCGCTGTCCAACCTCGACGCCAAACTCCGCAACCACCTGCGCGCCGAGATCTCCCGCCTCACCCGCGACCTCGGCGTCACCACGGTGTACGTCACCCACGACCAGGCGGAGGCCATGTCGCTGGGCGACCGGGTCGCCGTGCTGCGCGGCGGCGTCCTCCAGCAGGTCGGCAGTCCCCGCACGGTCTACGCGCTGCCCGCCAACGTCTTCGTCGCCGCGTTCATCGGCATCCCGCGCATCAACCTGCTGCGCGGACTGGTCCGGGCGCCGCTCGACGGGGCCATGACCATCAGCCTGGGCAAGCAGTTCCTGCGACTGCCCGAACCCCTGTCGCTGGACCACCAGTTGCTGCGGGTGCAGCAGGGCCGGGAGGTGATCGTGGGGCTGCGGTCGGAGGCCGTCCGGATCGCCCGGGCCGACGCCGCCCGTCCCGGCGAGGTGGTGCTCACCGGGCTGGTCGAGCACGTGGAGTTCCAGGGGCACGAGGTACTGGTCCACTTCGACACCGGCTCGCGCCCCGCCGTCGTCCCCGACCTGGAGGCGCCGCGCCCGCACCCCGGCCGCACCGACCGGCGCCGCCGTCGCGAGGGCACGGTCCTGGGCCGCCTGCGGGAGCGGGCCGGGGCCCTGCGCCCCGGCGCGGTGGCCACCCTGGAACCCGGCGGGCGGGCGCCGGAGCCCGCCCCGCCCGCGGGCGCCGATCCACGGTTGCCCGGTGACCTCATCGTGCGGACCACCCCGGACGTGCGGCTCCGGCACGGCATGCAGGTGCCGCTGTTGGTCGACCTCGCGCACCTGTTCGTCTTCGACCAGCACGGCGAGCGAATCTGCCCGAACCCGGCGCGGCTGCCCGACCTGGAGGAGTGACGCCCCGACCGGCACCGGAAGGGGCGGCCCAACGGCGCCCGAACGGCGTCCCAGCTCCCGAGTAGCGCCCCGAACCGCTTCCTCCGGGTGACGCGTCGAGCGACGCCCCGAGCCGCGCCCCGAGTGACGCCCCTCTCAGGCATCGTCCGGCGGGTTCCCCTGGCGTCCGTAAATTACCACCGCTAGTTTATGTGGCGGCAGACGACACCGACGACGCCCACCCTCCCGGAGGAAGCGCGATGAAGGCATACGACGGCATGTACATCGACGGCGCCTGGCGCCCGGCCGCCGGTCCGGAGGTGATCGAGGTCGTGAACCCGGCCGACGAGCAGGTGATCGCCACCGTCCCGGCGGGCACCGTCGAGGACGTCGACGCCGCCGTCCGGGCGGCCCGCGCCGCCCTCCCCGCGTGGGCCGCGACCCCGCCCGCCGAGCGCGCGGCCCGGCTCACCGCCCTGCGGGACGCCCTCGACGCCCGACGGGAGGAGATCGCCCAGACGGTCACCGCCGAACTGGGCGCCCCCCTGAAGCTGTCGCAGACCGTCCACGCGGGGCTCCCCGTCGCGGTCGCCGGTTCCTACGCCGAACTGGCCGCCACGTACGTCTTCGAGGAGCGGATCGGCAACTCGACGGTGTACCACGAGCCGGTGGGCGTGGTGGGGGCGATCACCCCGTGGAACTACCCGCTGCACCAGATCGTCGCCAAGGTCGCGCCCGCCCTCGCCGCCGGCTGCACGATCGTCGTGAAGCCCGCCGAGGACACCCCGCTGGTGGCCCGGCTGTTCGCGGAGGCCGTGCACGACGCGGGGATCCCGGCGGGCGTGTTCAACCTGGTCACCGGCCTCGGCCCGGTGGCCGGCCAGGCCCTCGCCGAACACCCGGGCGTGGATCTGGTCTCCTTCACCGGCTCCACCGCCGTCGGCCGCCGCATCGGCGCCATCGCGGCGGGCGCCGTCAAGAGGGTCGCCCTGGAACTGGGCGGGAAGTCCGCCAACGTCATCCTTCCCGACGCCGACCTCGCCCGCGCGGTCAACGTCGGCGTCGCCAACGTGATGTCCAACTCCGGTCAGACGTGCAGCGCGTGGACCCGCATGCTGGTCCATCGTGACCAGTACGACGAGGCCGTCGCCCTGGCCGCGGACGCCGCCGCGAAGTACGGCGACCGCATCGGCCCCCTCGTGAACGCCCAGCAGCGCGACCGGGTGCGCGGCTACATCGAGAAGGGCGTCGCCGAGGGCGCCCGCCTGGTCGCCGGCGGGCCCGACACCCCGCACGGGACGGGCTACTTCGTCAGCCCCACCGTCCTCGCCGACGTCACCCCCGGGATGACCGTCGCCCAGGAGGAGATCTTCGGCCCCGTCCTGTGCGTCCTGCGCTACGAGGACGAGGAGGACGCCCTGCGCATCGCCAACGGCACCGTCTACGGGCTGGCCGGTGCCGTCTGGGCCGGGGACGAGGAGCGGGCGGTCGCGTTCGCCCGCCGCCTGGAGACCGGACAGGTGGACATCAACGGGGGCCGCTTCAACCCGCTGGCGCCCTTCGGCGGGTACCGGCAGTCGGGCGTCGGCCGAGAACTCGGCGTGCACGGCCTGACCGAGTACCTCCAGACCAAGTCCCTCCAGTTCTAAGGGAGTCGTCACCGCCATGGCCGTACGTGCCGCTGTCCTGCCCGCCGTCTCCGCCCCCCTGGAGATCACCGGGATCGACCTGCCCGACCCCGGCCCCGGCCAGGTGCGGGTCCGCCTCGCCGCCGCCGGGGTCTGCCACTCCGACCTGTCCCTCACCAACGGCACCATGCGCCTGCCGGTCCCGGCCGTCCTCGGCCACGAGGGCGCCGGCACGGTCGTCGCCGTCGGCGAGGACGTCACCGCCGTCGCGCCGGGCGATGCCGTCGTCCTCAACTGGGCGCCCTCCTGCGGCGCCTGCGCCGCCTGCCGGCGCGGCGAGGTCTGGCTGTGCGGCAGCGCCCTCGACGGCGCCGCGCGGGTGCACGCCCACCGTGCCGACGACGGCACCGCTCTGCACCCCGGCCTGAACGTCGCCGCCTTCGCCGAGGAGACCGTGGTGCCGCAGTCCTGCGTGCTGCCCGCCCCGGACGGCGTCCCGCTCACCGACGCGGCCCTGCTCGGCTGCGCGGTCCTCACCGGCTACGGAGCCGTCCACCACTCCGCCCGGGTCGCCCCCGGGGAGAGCGTCGCCGTGTTCGGTGCCGGGGGAGTGGGCCTCGCCGCCCTGCAGTCCGCCCGCATCGCCGGCGCGTCGACGATCGTCGCGGTCGACGTCTCGCCGGACAAGGAGGAGCTGGCCCGGTCGGCCGGGGCGACCGACTACCTCGTCGCCTCGGACACCACCGCCCGGGAGATCCGCGCCCTCACCGGGAAGCAGGGGGTGGACGTGGCCGTCGAGTGCGTCGGCCGGGGCACCACGATCCGCACCGCCTGGGACTCCACCCGGCGCGGCGGGCGCACCACGGTCGTCGGGATCGGCGGCAAGGACCAGCAGGTCACCTTCAACGCCCTGGAGATCTTCCACTGGGGCCGGACGCTCTCCGGCTGCGTCTACGGCAACTCCGACCCTGCCCGGGACCTGCCGGTGCTCGCCGAACATGTCCGCGCGGGACGCCTGGACCTGGACGCCCTGGTGACCGAACGGATCCCCCTGGACGGCGTCCCCGCCGCCTTCGACACCATGATCGCGGGCAAGGGGGCTCGGACCCTCGTCGTCTTCTGACACCGGGGACTCGGGCGTCCTCCGGTTCCTCCCGTCCTCCGCTCCTCCGGTCCTCCCGTCCTCCGCTCCTCCGGTCCTCCCGTCCTCCGGTCCTCCCGTCCTCCGGTCCTCCCGTCCTCCGGTCCACGGCCCGGCGCGGCCCGGCGCGGCGGATCGGAGCCGTTCCGGGGAGGGGGGAGGGGGGCGCAGGACCGGGGTGGTGACCGGGACCGCCGCCGTTCTGGGACGACGCCGTGCCGGACCGTGCGGGGATCATGCGCGGTCCGGCATCGGCCGGTCCTCCGCCTCGCCCCTCGAACCGGGCGCCCGGCCCTGCTTCCGGCCCCCCTTCGTGCCCCGCTCCCGGGCGGGCCGCCCCGTCGCCGCCGCGCTCCGGGAGGCGCCGCCGGGGCCCGAACGGGACACCGCCACCCCCGCCAGGCAGAGGGCACCGCCGGCCAGCGTGACGAGGCCGGGCACCTCGCCGAGGGTCAGCCACGACATCAGCACGACCAGGGCGGGGACCGCGTAGGTGGTCGCCCCCATCCGCCCGGCCGTGGTGCGGGCCAGCGCGTACGCCCAGGTGGTGAAGGCGAGCGCGGTCGGGAAGACGCCCAGGTAGACCATGTTGAGCGTGGCGGACATCGGTGCCCGGGCGGCCTCGCCCACCAATTGCCCGGCGAACGGCAGGCACGCCACCGCCCCCACCAGGCACCCGTACGTCGTCACCTGGAGCGGACCGGCCGCCCTCAGGGCCGGTTTCTGCGCGACGACCCCGCCCGCGTAGGCCACCGCGGCCAGCAGGCACAGCACCACGCCCAGCAGGGACGACCCGCCCTCCCCGGACATCGACAGACCCACGGTCACCGCGCCCGCGAACGACACGGCCATGCCCGCGACCAGGCGCGGCGGCATCGCGTCACCCAGCAGGCGTGCGCCGAGCAGGGCGATCAGGATCGGCCCGACGTTCACCACCAGCGCGGCCGTGCCCGCGTCGACCTGCTGTTCGCCCCAGTTGAGGGCCACCATGTAGAAGCCGAACCAGAGCAGCCCCGATAGCGCGATCCCGCGCCACGCCGCGCGCGGTGGCGGGCCCTCGCGCCGCCAGAGGCAGATGATCCCCAGGGTCAGTGCTCCGGCCAGCAGCCGCCCCAGTGCGAGGGCGCCCGGCGAGTACGCGGTCCCGGCGCTGCGGATCGACACGAAGGCGGACGCCCAGAGCACGACGGTGACGGCCGCGGCACCCGCGGCGAGCAGTTCGCCGCGACGGGCGGGACGGGGGACGAGCCGGTTCATCATGCTCCCATGCTGGTCGGACGCGGCGCGGACGCACTCGCGGAGCTCGGAAGGGGACCCGATCCGGACCGGACGGACCGGATCCGGAGGGACCTGGCGGGCGTGACCGGGCCGGGTGAACAGGGGCCGGGCGAACGGGCGCCGGTGCGGTGGACGGGGGAGGGACGGGCGAGGACGCGCAGCGGACGGGACCGGGGGGCCGCACAGGACGGGCCCGGACGGAACGAGGGCAGGACGGAACGAGGGCCGGACGGAACGAGGGCCGGACGGTATGACGGCCGGACGGGGGCCTCGGACGGGCCCGCGGGCTCCCGCGGCGCGGGCAGGCGCGGGCCGGGGCGTGCGGTGTGGCACGGTCGGACGGGTCGCCGGCGGTCGAGGCGGGTGCCGGGCGGCTCACCGCAGGCCGACGGGGTCGATGCCCAGCAGGTCGGACAGGGCCCGTTCACCCGCCTCCGTGCCCCGCACCGCCCGCCCCGATCCGATCCGCACGCACCACCCCGCCGTCAGGGCGTGCCCGCACAGCGCGGCGCCGACCGTCCCGGCGAGATGGGGGCGCCGCTCCGTGCGGTCCAGGCAGGCGCGGGCCAGCGGCCGTCTCCCGCCACGGTCGAGGGCGATGCCGGCCCGGTCGAACCACCGCAGGCCCGCGTCCGTGAGCGCGAACCCGGTGTCCTGCCGCAACAGTCCGCGCGCCGTCAGGGCATCGGTGACGGTGACGGCGAGCCGCCCGGCGAGGTGGTCGTAGCAGGTGCGGCCCCGGGCGGACGCCTCCCCGGCGCCGTGCTGCCGCAGGCCGCGCGGGCGGGCGACGGCCTCGGGGGCGACCCGGGCGGCCAGGTCCTCCACCAGGTGGGCCACCCGCTCGTCGGCGAGCCGGACGTAACGGTGCCGGCCCTGCCGTTCCTGGTCAGCAGACCGCCCGCGACCAGCTTGCCGAGGTGCTCGCTCAACGTCCACGCGGCGACCCCGCAGGCGCGGGCCAGTTCACCCGCGGTCCACGCCCGTCCGTCCAGCAGCGCCAGCAGACAGGCGGCCCGCGTCTCGTCCGCGATCAGCGCCGTGAGCCGGGCGAGCCCCGGCGCGGCAGGGGCCCTGTGGGTCATGTGCTCCAGCATGGGCCACGGACCGTTCGGCCCCCGCCGAAGTGTGCGCCCCGGCCGCCGGAGCTCCGCGGGGGACCGTCGGGTGCCGTCGGAGCACTGCCCGGGGGGCGCCGGAGGCGTCGGGGGAGTCAGGGAAGTCGGGGATCGCCGGGGGTCCGAGGATCGCCGGGGCCAGGTGCCGCCCGACAGGCCCCGGGGCTAAGGCGTGTCGTGCAGCTGCTCGTACTGCACGGCCAGCCCGTCGAGCAGCGCCCGCAGACCGGTCTCGAAGGCGCGTTCGTCGATCTTCTCCTGCTTCTCGGCGAGCAGGTGGGCCTGGCCGAGGTGCGGGTAGTCGGCCGGGTCGTAGGCGCTGGCGTCGTCGACGAAGCCGCCGGCGAAGGAGCCGAGGACGGAGCCCATGACGAAGTACCGCATCACGGCGCCGATGGAGGTGGCCTGGGCCGGCGGCCAGCCGGCCTCGACCATCGCCCCGTAGACCGCGTCCGCGAGCCGCAGGGCCGCCGGGCGGCGCCCCGGGCCGTGGGCCAGCACCGGCAGGATGTTGGGGTGGTCGCGCAGGGCGGAGCGGTAGGACACGGCCCAGTCGTGCAGCGCGGTGCGCCAGTCGCGGCCGTCCTCGAACATCGACAGGTCGACCTGCGCGCTCACCGAGTCGGCGACCGCTTCGAGGATGTCGTCCTTGGTGCGGAAGTGGTTGTAGAGCGACGGCCCGCTGACGCCGAGTTCCGCGGCGAGACGGCGTGTGGAGACGGCCGGCAGGCCCTCCGCGTCCACCAGCGCGCGGGCGGTGGCGACGATCCGGTCGGTACTCAACAGGGGCTTGCGCGGTCGGGCCATGGCGCACATAGTAGGGCTGCGACCTAAAACTAGCAGTGATAATTAAACCCTGGTGGTGGTGACCCGCATGAACCTGGAGCTCAGCGAGGAGCAGAGCGCCGTCCGCCGGCTGGCCCGGGACTTCGTGGACCGCGAGGTCGTCCCGTACGCCGCCGCCTGGGACCGCGCCGAGGAGGTCGACCGCGGCATCGTCAAGAAGCTGGGCGACCTGGGGTTCCTCGGGCTGACCGTCGACGAGGAGTACGGCGGCTCCGGCGGCGACCACCTCGCGTACTGCCTGGTCACCGAGGAACTGGGCCGCGGTGACTCCTCGGTGCGCGGCATCGTCTCCGTCTCCCTGGGGCTGGTGGCCAAGACGATCGCCGCCTGGGGCGGCGAGGAGCAGAAACGCGCCTGGCTGCCGGGACTCACCTCCGGTGAGCTGGTCGGCTCCTTCGGGCTCACCGAGCCGGGCACCGGCTCCGACGCCGGCAGCCTCACCACCCGCGCGGTCCGCGAGGGCGACTCCTATGTGATCAGCGGCAGCAAGACCTTCATCACCAACGGCACCTGGGCCGACGTCGTCCTGGTCTTCGCCCGGTCCACCGACGCCCCCGGACACCGGGGCGTGAGCGCCTTCCTGGTGCCGGCCGACACGCCCGGCCTCACCCGCCGCGCCATCCACGGCAAACTGGGCCTGCGCGGACAGGCCACGGCCGAGCTGGCGTTCCAGGACGTGCGCGTCCCGGCGTCGGCGATGCTGGGCCCGGAGGGCAAGGGCTTCTCCGTCGCCCTGTCCGCCCTGGCCAAGGGGCGGATGTCGGTGGCCGCGGGCTGTGTCGGCCTCGCCCGCGCCGCCCTGGAGGCCGCCGTCGCCTACGCGGGGGAGCGGGAGCAGTTCGGCAGAACCATCGCCCACCACCAACTGGTGCAGGAACTGATCAGCGACATCGCCGTCGATGTGGACGCCGCCCGGCTGCTGACCTGGCGGGTCGCCGATCTGATCGACCGGGGACAGTCGTTCGCCGTGGAGTCGTCCAAGGCGAAGCTGTTCGCCTCCGAGGCGGCCGTGCGGGCCGCCAACAACGCCCTGCAGGTGTTCGGCGGGTACGGCTTCATCGACGAGTACCCGGTGGGCAAACTCCTGCGCGACGCACGGGTGATGACGCTCTACGAGGGCACCAGCCAGATCCAGAAGCTGCTCATCGGCCGCGACCTGACCGGGGTGTCCGCCTTCTGACCGCCCGAGGGGCCTGCCCCTCGACCGCCCGACGGGGCCGCCCTCCGGCCTCCCGAGGAGCCGTCTTCCGGCCTCCCGAGGGGTCGTCTTCCGGCCTCCCGGGGGGACCGCCTTCCGCGAGCGCGAGGTGTTCGGTGTTCGTCTCATGAGTACGTGACCTGAGTACTCCGGCGGATGTGGGGCGCGCCACGTCCGCCGATCCTTGCCCCATGAGCGACACACCGGTCAAGCAGCAGAGCACGGCCGCCTTCCATGCGCAGGCCGTCGCCTCCTTCGCCATCGCCATGGTGGCCACCGCGTTCGGCATCTTCCGCCTGGAGGCCGATGCCTGGGTACGCGCCTTCCTCGGCATCGCCGTCCTGTACCTCGTCACCTCCGCCTTCACCCTCGCCAAGGTGATCCGCGACCGCCAGGAGGCCGGGCAGATCGTCTCCCGGGTGGACCAGGCGCGTTTGGAGAAGCTGCTCGCGGAGCACGACCCCTTCGAGAAGCTGTGACGCCGGCGCCCCGGGGCCGCCCTGCCTCCCGCTAAGCGCTCGCTCACCCGTGCCGGTATGGTGTTACCCCTGCCAGTGGAAGAGGTGAGCGATGAGTACGGCGGAGGAGACGGCCGGCGCCGACGCGCAGCCGTGGGGTGAGGTCACGCCCGACGCGGCACGGCGACTGCTGCTCGCCGCGGTCGAGGCGTTCGCGGAGCGCGGCTACCACGCCACGACGACGCGGGACATCGCGGGCCGCGCCGGCATGAGCCCGGCCGCGCTCTACATCCACTACAAGACCAAGGAAGAGCTGCTGCACCGCATCAGCAGGATCGGCCACGAGAAGGTCCTGGAGGTGCTGCGGTCGGCGTCCCGTGCCGAGGGCAGCCCCACCGAGCGGCTCGCGGGCGCGGTCAGCTCCTTCGTCCGCTGGCACGCCGGCGGACGCACCACCGCCCGGGTCGTGCAGTACGAACTGGACTCGCTCGGCCCCGACGCCCGCGCCGAGATCCGCGAACTGCGCCGGCAGGTCGACGCCGAGGTGCGCACGATCATCGAGGAGGGGGCGCGCACCGGCGAGTTCGACGTCATCGACGTGCACGGCACGACCCTCGCGGTGCTCTCCCTCTGCGTCGACGTGGCCCGCTGGTTCAAGGTCGACGGCCCCAGCACCCCGGAGGAGGTCGGCGCGCTCTACGCCGACCTCGTCCTGCGCATGGTGGGGGCCCGGGGCGCCGCGGAGACGCAGCGGCAGTAGCGGGGCTCCGGGCGGTCGTGGGGCCTCCTGCTCCCGGCAGTCGTGGGGCCTCCTGCTCCAGGCAGTCGTGCGCTCGGGCTCCCCGGCGGTAGGGGCGCTCCGGGCCGGGGCGGGGCTCGGAGGTAGTGGCGGGGCTCAGAGGTAGTAGCGGGCCACCGACTCGGCCACGCACACCGGCTTGTCGCCGCCCTCGCGCTCCACGGTGAACGCCGTGGCCACCTGCACGCCGCCCGGTACCTCGTCGACGGCGGAGATCGTCGCCGTGGCGCGCAGCCGCGAGCCGACCGGGACGGGGGCGGGGAAACGCACCTTGTTGGTGCCGTAGTTGACGCCCATCTTCACGCCCTCGACGGTGAGCAGCTGCGGGCCGAACAGCGGCAGCAGGGACAGCGTCAGGTAACCGTGCGCGATGGTGGTGCCGAACGGGCCCGCTGCGGCCTTCTCCGGGTCGACGTGGATCCACTGGTGGTCGCCGGTGGCCTCGGCGAACAGGTCGATCCGCTTCTGGTCGACCTCCAGCCAGTCCGTGTACCCCAGCTGCTCGCCCACCGCCGCCTTCAGTTCGTCGACGGACGTGAAGATCCTCGGCTCTGCCATGTCCCGGCCTCTCGCGTCAGGGAAGTCGCCGCGCAATCCGCTGCGCAACTCTAAGCGACTGCTTAGCATGGTCCGCCCGGCCGTCCCTGTCAACGGACCGGGCGGGGTGGGCGGCCGGGAGATCGCGGAAGCTGCGGCGCGGTCGACGGGTGGGGGTGGGGGTTGGGGGTGGGGCGGCGGCGGCCCGCCGGTTCTCTTCCGCTCCCCGTCCGGTCCGGCTCCGGTTGGTGGTCCGGTCCTCGAAGGGAATCCCTGCCCGTCCGGCGCTGGGTAGGGTTCGAGGGGTGCCCCAGATCCCAGAGAAGATCCACGAGCTCTCGGTCGGCCAGCTCGCCGCCCGCAGTGGCGCGGCCGTCTCCGCTCTGCACTTCTACGAGTCCAAGGGCCTGATCAGCAGCCGCCGCACCCCGGGCAACCAGCGCCGCTTCAGCCGGGACACGCTGCGCCGGGTGGCGTTCATACGGGCCGCGCAGCGCGTCGGCATCCCGCTCGCGACGATCCGTGAGGCACTCGCCCGGCTGCCCGAGGAGCGCACGCCGACCCGGGACGACTGGGCCCGGCTCTCCGAAGCGTGGCGCGCGGAACTGGACGAGCGCATCCAGCAGCTCAACCGGCTGCGCGACCACCTCACCGACTGCATCGGCTGCGGCTGTCTGTCCCTGGACACCTGCGTCCTGTCCAACCCGGACGACGTCTTCGGCGACCGGCTAACCGGCTCCCGTCTGATGGCCGAGAAACCCCGCCCGACCCGAGGTCCTGCCCGTCCGCGATCGTGAACGCCGGGTTCGCCGCCGCGACTGGCGGGCAACCGTCGGCGGCGGTGATCTCGGCGACGCCGGCGCCGTGTGAGGGGCGGATCCGACGGGCCGGCCCGGCCGCCACCCGGTGACCGGCCTCCCGTGGGGCTCGCCCGCCGGGGCCCGGGCGGTACGGGCAGGTGCCGGGAGGGGCGGGTGCCCTCCCGCTGGTCCTTCGTGGAGCCCGCCCGTGGGGAAGGGGGCGGGGTCGCTGCCCTCGGGACTTTACGTCGACCGTCGTTCCGGCCGGGCAGCGGCAGCAGGGGAGTGCGGCATCCCCGGCATCCCCGGCGCACCCCCTGCCCGTCGTGCTCCCGGGGCCCGGCTCGGCCCGGCTCGGCGTTCCGTCGTCCGGGGTCCTGTTTCGTCCGGTGACCGGTGACCGGTGACCGGTGACTGGTGTCCGGTGTCCGAGGCCCTGCTCTGCCGGTTGCCCGGCTGCCCGGTTGCCGGCCCGGGTGTCCGGGCCGTCCGGGTGTCCGGGCAACCGGGCGTCGGGTTGTCCGTGGCCGCCCCGCCGCCACCCTTCCGTCCCCGTCGGCGGGGCTCGCTCCTGTCCCTCGTCCGTCGCGTACGGCGCCGCCGCACGCGGTGGGCGGTGTCGGTCAGGCCGACACCAGCAGCCTGGCCCGGCGGGCGTCCGCCAGGGCGCCCGGGGTGAGTACCGGGCGCGGCACCAGGATCCCGCAGTCCGTGCAGACCGGTCCGGCCGACGGCTCGTGATCCAGGTCGTACCGCCAGGTCAGACGCTCGCCCCGGCAGACCGGGCAGGCCGTGCCCGGCTCCCGCTCCAGCGCGGCGATCAGCCGCCGCAGCACCTCCGCCAACGGTTCCGTCGGATGCACCCGGGGGTCGTCGCACCAGGCCACACCGAATCCGCCCCAGGTCAGCCGGTGCCAGTCGTCCACACTGCCCGGCCTGCGCAGCCCGTCCTGCTTCTCCTTCCTGCGCCGTGCGGCGAACTCGACCTCGTAGGCCAGCCAGACCGCCCGGGCCTCCTCCAGTTCCTCCAGTGCGGCCACGAGCCGCGCTGGGTCGACGGAGCGGTCCTCGGGGTCGAACCCGGCCCGTGAGCACAAGTGGTCCCACGTCGCCCTGTGCCCGTACGGAGCGAACCGCTCCAGGCACTTGCGCAGCGAGTAGCGCCGCAGCGCCAGGTCGCACCGCGGATCACGCACCTGTCTCGCCAGACTTCGGAAACCGGCCATCCTCCTGCACCTCCGTCACACCTGCACCTGTAATCCGGTCACTTCGGCGTCGTCGAACGGACGTCGTCGAGTAGACGTGTCGACACGCGAATCGGCTCCATCCTCTTTCCGGCGGCCGCCGGGCCGCCCGCGCCGGCGTGCCGGTCAACTCCCCCGATCCGTACTTCAGTTGTGGTCGACCACGGGGGTCCGTGCCGGGGTCCGCACGCCCCGGGAGGCGGAACCCCGCCGACCTGAGAACTCCCCGCAGGAGCCACGGGTTCCTGAAGACCCCGCGGATATGCGCGCCGATCGCCGTCCGAGCGCCACGGTGTCCGGGACGGACGGGGCCGCCGGACGCTGTCCGTGCTGGTGGCAGACGCAAAGGGGGTGGTGTCCGGCACGGGCCGGACACCACCCTTTTCGGCGCGAAACCGCTCAGCGGGCCGAACCGCTCGCGGAGGCCCACGGCGGAGCGCAGCCGTCAGCCGGACGAGCCGCTCGGCGGAGGCCGAGGGCGGACGCCCGGTGCGGGACGCCGCCCCCCAGGGGCGAGCGCGCTCAGCGGTAGAGCAGGTACTCCCGACGGGTCCGCCGGAACGCGGCCAGGTCCTGCTGCCAGCCCGCCACCACCTCGTCGGTGTCCGCACCGGCGTCGATCATGGTGCGCACCCGCGCGGAGCCGGTGAGCTTGTCGATCCAGTGGTCGGGGCGCCAGGCGAAGCCGCTCCACGCCTGCTTGGCGGTGATCAGCAGCCCGATGCCGGTGCGCACCGGGTCGAACGCCTCCCGGTCGTGGACGTGCAGCTGCACGCCGCCGACCGTCTTGCCCTGGAACTTGGAGAAGACCGGCGCGAAGTACGCCTCCCGGAACCGCACCCCCGGCAGGTCCAGCCCGTTGGCCGCCTCCGCCCAGCCGCCGTCGACGCCCTCGGCGCCCAGCAGCTCGAAGGGCCTGGTGGTGCCGCGGCCCTCGGAGAGGTTGGTGCCCTCGAACAGGCACGTCCCCGAGTAGACCAGGGCGGTCTCGGGGGTCGGCATGTTCGGGCTCGGCGGTACCCAGGGCAGCCCGGAGGCGTCGAAGAAGTCCGACCGCTTCCAGCCCTTCATCCGGACCGTCTCCAGCGGCACCGGGGCGGTCAGGAACTCGCCGTTGAACAGCAGCGCCAGCTCCGCCACCGTCATGCCGTGCGCCTGGGAGACCGGCTCCCGGCCCACGAACGTCGCGAACTCCTTGTGCAGCACGGGTCCCAGCGCCGCCCGGCCGGTGACCGGGTTCGGCCGGTCCAGGACCACGAACCGCTTGCCCGCGAGCCCGGCGGCCTCCATGCAGTCGTAGAGCGTCCAGATGTACGTGTAGAACCGCGCCCCGACGTCCTGGATGTCGAACACCACGGTGTCCACTCCGGAGGCGGTGAAGATGTCGGCCAGCGGCCGGCCGCTCTTGAGGTAGGTGTCGTACACCGGCAGGCCGGTGGCGGGGTCGTCGTACCGGCCCTCCGAACCGCCCGCCTGGGCCGTGCCCCGGAACCCGTGCTCGGGGCCGAAGACGGCGATCAGGTCCACCCGGTCGTCGGCGTGCATGACGTCGACGATGTGCCGCGCGTCGCGGGTGATGCCCGTGGGGTTGGTGACGACACCCACCCGCTGCCCGTCGAGCAGGGCGTAGCCGTCCGCCGCGAGGCGTTCGAAGCCGGTGGCCGTGCGTCGGCCGCGGCCCGCGGTGGACGGCGGGGCGGCGGCGTGGGCCGGGGCCGCGGACACCGCCATCGCGGCCGTGGTGGTGGCGAGCAGGGTCCGTCTGGACAACCTCATGGGGCGGCCTCCGTGATCGCTGCGGATGTCATGCACACGCACGCTAGCTGTCAGTGGCCCGCTACGAAACGAACCGCACCGCACGGGGTGGTCGCGACCCTTCCGTACGACATACCGACCGGTTAGTCTGACGCCCGTCGTGTCCCGCCGTCGCGGCGGCGGTCGCGGCCGGACGCCCGCACGCCGGGGCGTCCGCCGGATCGGTCCGGAGGCACCCGCACCCGGACCGCCCGACCGGACGCCCGCCCGGCAGACGGCGGTCCGGCAGGATGCCCGCCCGGCAGGCCACCGGCCTGTCGACCCGCACCCACGTCGACCCGACGGATCCGGCACCACGTCGATCCGACCGATCCGAAACCACGTCGACCCGACCGATCCGAAACCACGTCGACCCGACCGATCCGACACCACGTCAAGGAGACCAGGAGCCCATGCAGGAGCCCACGGTGGAAGCCGTACAAGGCGCGAAAGTGGTGGTCACGGGGGCCGCGGGCGGCATCGGGGCGGCCCTCGCCCGCCGCTTCGCCGCCCAGGGGGCCCAGGTCGCCGTCAACGACCTGGACGCCGACCGGGTGAAGGCCGTCGCCGACGAGATCGGCGGCATCGCCGTCCCCGGCGACGCTTCCTCGATCGTCGCCGAGGCGCGCGAAGCGCTCGGCGGCCGGGTGGACGTCTACTGCGCCAACGCCGGGGTCGGCCGCGACGGCGGGGAGCCCGGCGAGCCCCTGGACGAGCAGGGCTGGGCGCTGTCCTGGGACGTCAACGTGATGGCCCATGTCCGGGCCGCCCACGCCCTGCTCCCCGACTGGCTGGAACGGGGCGCCGGACGCTTCGTCTCCACCGTCTCCGCGGCCGGGCTGCTCACCATGCTCGGCACCGCCCCGTACAGCGTCACCAAGCACGGCGCCCACGCCTTCGCCGAGTGGCTGTCGCTCACCTACCGCCACCGCGGGGTGAAGGTCCACGCCATCTGCCCGCAGGGCGTGCGCACCGACATGCTGACCGCCAGCGGCAGCGCCGGCCGGCTGGTGCTGGAACCCACCGCGATCGAGCCGGACGACGTGGTCGACGCCCTGTTCCGGGGGATCGAGGAGGACCGCTTCCTGATCCTGCCGCACCCGGAGGTCGCCGCCTACTACAAGGCCCGCGCGGACGACCCCGAGCGCTGGCTGAGCGGCATGAACCGTCTCCAGCAGCAGTGGGAGGCCACCCGCTGACCCGCCCGGGCCGCCCGGCGGCCACCGCCCGGCAGGGCAGCCGGCCCGGACCCGGCTGTGCCCGCCGGGTGGCCCGGGGGCAGACTGTCCGCCGGTGCCCGCGCGCGGACGGCGGCCCGTACCGCGTGGCCGGACGGGCGGTGCGAAAATCCTCCGTCGGGGACGGCGTCCCCGACGGACGATGCGCACGACGCGCGCAACGGCGCACGACGACAAGAGCGACACGGAAAGCAGGTGGCGGCAGTGCCCAGGACGACGGACGGTGACGGGACTCCCGTACCCCAGCGGCTGCTGGCCGCCGCCACGCGCCTCTTCGCCGAGCAGGGCTACGACCGCACCTCGGTGCAGGAGATCGTCGAGGCGGCCGGCGTCACCAAGGGCGCGCTCTACCACTACTTCGGCTCCAAGGACGACCTGCTGCACGAGGTGTACGCCCGGGTGCTGCGGGTCCAGCAGGAACGCCTGGACGCCTTCGCCGACGCCGACGAGCCGATCGAGAAGCGGCTGCGCGGTGCGGCGGCCGACGTGGTCGTCACGACGATCGAGAACCTCGACGACGCGTCGATCTTCTTCCGCTCCATGCACCACCTGAGCCCCGAGAAGAACAAGCAGGTGCGCGCCGCGCGCCGCCGCTACCACGAACGCTTCCGCGCGCTGGTCGAGGAGGGCCAGGAGGCCGGCGTCTTCTCCCGGGCGACCCCGGCCGACCTGGTGGTCGACTACCACTTCGGCTCCGTGCACCACCTGTCGACCTGGTACCGCCCCGACGGCCCCCTCAGCCCCCAGCAGGTCGCCGACCACCTCGCCGACCTGCTCCTGCGCGCCCTGCGTCCCTGAGGTCCCGGCCCATTGATCACGGGCTCTGAGGGTCCGGCCCGTTGATCACGGGCCCTGAGGTCCCTCCGGCCCGTCGGCCCGTGGGGCGGTGGCCGGCCCGTCATGCGGACCGGCCACCGCCCCGCCCGGGATGCCGTCCACCGGCCTCAGCGGTACTGCTTCAGCTCGCGGCGGGCCAGCGACCGCTGGTGCACCTCGTCCGGGCCGTCGGCGATCATCAGGGTGCGCGCCGCGGCGTAGAGCTCGGCCAGCGGGAAGTCCTGGCTGACCCCGCCCGCGCCGTACAGCTGGATGGCGCGGTCCAGGATGCCGACGACCGTGCGCGGCGTGGCGATCTTGATGGCCTGGATCTCGGTGTGGGCGCCCCGGTTGCCGACCGTGTCCATCATCCAGGCCGTCTTCAGCACCAGCAGCCGCAGCTGCTCCACGGCGACCCGCGCGTCGGCGATCCAGTTCTGCACGACGCCCTGCTCGGCCAGCGGCTTGCCGAAGGCGTCGCGGGACACGGCGCGGCGGCACATCAGCTCGATCGCCCGCTCGGCCATGCCGATCAGCCGCATGCAGTGGTGGATCCGGCCGGGACCGAGCCGGGCCTGGGCGATGGCGAAACCGCCGCCCTCCTCGCCGATCAGGTTGGTCACCGGTACGCGGGCGTCGTCGAAGAACACCTCGGCGTGGCCGCCGTGGTACTCGTCCTCGTAGCCGAAGACCCGCATCGCGCGTTCCACCCGCACGCCCGGGGTGTCGCGCGGGACCAGCACCATGGACTGCTGGCGGCGGATGTCGGCGCCGTCCGGGTCGGTCTTGCCCATCACGATGAAGATCCGGCAGTCCGGGTGCATGGCCCCGGAGATGTACCACTTGCGGCCGGTGAGGACGTACTCGTCGCCCTCCCGACGGATGTGCGTGGTGATGTTGGTGGCGTCGGACGAGGCGACTTCCGGCTCGGTCATCGCGAACGCCGAGCGGATCTCGCCCGCCAGCAGCGGTTCCAGCCACTGCTTCTTCTGCTGCTCGTCGCCGAACTGGGCCAGCACCTCCATGTTCCCGGTGTCGGGCGCGGCGCAGTTGGTGGCCGTGGGCGCCAGCTGGGGCGAGCGGCCCATGATCTCCGCGAGTGGGGCGTACTGCAGGTTGGTCAGCCCGGCCCCGTAGGGCGACTCGGGCAGGAACAGGTTCCACAGGCCCTGCCTGCGGGCCTCCGCCTTCAGTTCCTCCATGACGGGGACGGTGTCCCAGGGCGAGGCCAGGGCGGCGCGCTGCTCGTGGGCCACCCGCTCGGTGGGGTACACGTGCTCGTCCATGAAGGCGAGCAGCCTGCCCCGCAGTTCCTCGGTGCGCGCGTCGAACGCGAAATCCATGACGATCAGCCCTCCTGAAGGCCCTGCAGAGTGGTGAGGCCGTGCTCGATGAAGACGGGGACCAGGCCGCCGATGAGGTCGAACCCGGGCCCGACCGTCCGGCCCAGCGTGTAGCGGTAGTGGATGCCCTCGAGGATCACGGCGAGCTTGAACCAGGCGAACGCCGTGTACCAGGAGACGGCCGCCACGTCGCGTCCCGAGCGGGCGGCGTAGCGCTCGATCAGTTCGGCGGGGGACGGGTGCCCCGGCGCCTCGGCGGTGGTGGAGACCGGCGAGTCCGGCAGCCCGAGCGGCGTGCTGTACATGACCAGCAGGCCGAGGTCGGTCAGCGGGTCGCCCAGCGTGGACATCTCCCAGTCGAGGATCGCCCGGATCGCGTCGTCCTCGCCGATCAGGACGTTGTCGAGCCGGTAGTCGCCGTGCACCACCGTCGGCGCCGGGGAGTCGGGCAGTTCCCGGCCGAGTGCGGCGTGCAACTCGTCGATCCCGGCGAGGTCGCGGTTGCGGGAGGCGTCCAGCTGCTTGCCCCAGCGCCGCAGCTGCCGGTCCAGGAACCCCTCGGGGCGGCCGAAGTCGGCCAAGCCCACCGCGGCAGGGTCCACCGCGTGCAGCTCCACCAGCGTGTCGACGAGGTCCAGGACGGCACCCCGGGTGCGCTCCGGGCCGAGCGGGGCGAGCTGCTCGGCGGTGCGGTACGGGGTGCCGTCGACGAACTCCATGACGTAGAACGGCGCTCCCAGCACGTCCTCGTCCTCGCACAGCAGCACGGTGCGGGGGACCGGGACGGAGGTCGGGTGCAGCGCCTCGATCACCCGGTGCTCACGCTTCATGTCGTGTGCGGTCGCCAGGACGTGGCCGAGCGGCGGGCGCCGCACGACCCAGCGCGAGACGCCGTCGGACACCCGGTAGGTCAGGTTCGACCGTCCGCCCTCGATCAGCCGGCCGGACAGCGGGCCGTTCACCAGGCCGGGCCGCTCCCGTTCGAGCAGGCCGCGCAGCCGGTCGAGATCGAGTCCGGGCGGGTGGTCGGGGCTCATCGTCGCTCCTGTGGGCAGGCGAACAGTACCCGCCCCATGATGCCGACCGGTCGGTATGCCGTCCAGGGGGCGAATCGGACGGGATCGGACCCACGGCCGGACGGATTCGGGTCCGCGAGCGGACGGGGCCGGGTCCGCGACCGGACGGGATCCGGTCCACGGCCCGGCGTCCACGACCTGTCGTCGGCCCGGCGTCCACAAGCTGTCGTCGGCCCGGCGCCCGGACCCCGTCGCCCGCCCCGGCCACGCCGGGCCGCCCCGGCCTCCGTCCGCAGTGCCCCTGATTCTGCCGTTCCGCTTGCGTCGCGCGCCGGGGCCCCGGAGGGTCGAGGCATGAAGGCGATCAGTTACGCAGAGTACGGCGGCCCCGAGGTGCTGACCTTCGGCGAGGTCGACGAACCGAAGGTGGGACCCGATTCGGTGCTCGTGCGGGTACGGGCGGCGGCCGTCAACCCGGTCGACTGGAAGTGCCGGGAGGGGTATCTCGACCCGGTGCTCCAAGCGGTGTTCCCGGTGATCCCCGGCTGGGACGTCGCGGGTGAGGTCGTCCGCACCGGCGGGGCCGTGCCCGAGTTCGAGCCCGGTGACGAGGTCATCGGCTACGTCCGCGAGGACTTCCTCTCCCGGGGCACCTTCGCCGAGTACGTGGCGGCGCCGGTGCGCGCCCTGGCGCGCAAGCCGCGCAACCTCTCCTTCGAGGAGGCGGCCGGCATCCCGCTGGCCGGGCTCACCGCCTACCAGGTGCTGCACCGCTTCCTCGCCGTGGGCCGCGGGGAGACCGTCCTGGTGCACGCCGCGGCCGGCGGGGTCGGCTCCCTCGCCGTCCAGATCGCCGCGCACCTCGGCGCCCGCGTGATCGGTACGGCGAGCGAGCGCAACCACGACTTCCTCCGCGAACTCGGGGCGGAGCCGGTGAGCTACGGCGAGGGTCTCGGCGAACGGGTGCGGGGGCTGGCCCCCGAGGGGGTGGACGCCGTGTTCGACACGGTCGGCGGCGACGCCCTGAAGGTGTCGGCCAACCTGCTCGCCCCGGAGGGCCGGCTCGCGTCGGTCGCCGACGGCGGGGTGGTGGACTACGGCGGCCACTACCACTTCGTCCGCCCCGACCCCGAGGACCTGACGCGCCTGTCCGAACTCGCCGAGCAGGGCGCGCTGCGCGTGCACGTCTCCGAGACCTTCCCCCTGGAACGCACGGCGGACGCGCACCGGCTCAGCCAGGAGGGCCGGACCCGCGGGAAGATCGTCGTCACGGTCGGCGGGGAAGCGCCGGAAGGGCAGTAGCCCGGCGGGCGGGGTGGTCGAGGGGTGGGGCCGGTGAACGGTCCGGCCGGTGACCGGACGGTCCCGGCCGGGAAGCCCGGCGCATCGCACCGCACCTGCCACCCCGCCGTCACCGCGTCACTGCCATCACTGCCGTCGCCATCGCCGTCGCCATGGCCGTCGCTGTCGACGGCCCCGTCGCGTCCCGTCCCTCTCTCCGTCCCCGCAGGCGCCGGGCGCGCTGAGGTGAGCGCGTCCCGTGTCCCGGTGCGGCGGCTGGGCGGCACGCGCGGCGCCCCTACCGCACTCACGCGCGGTGCCCCTACCGCACCAGGGTCGCCCCGCACACCGCCATCGCCACCGTGCACAGCACCGCCGCCGCGACGAACCGGGCGGCCGGGGCGGCGGGGAGCCCGGGGCCGGCGAGTCTGCGGATCCGGCGCTGGGCGACGCCGAGCAGGCCGACCCAGCACAGGCAGCACAGGGCGCCCGCCACGACGCGGGCCGCCGACGTCCCGTCGTGCACCACGCTCCGGACCGCCAGCACGGTCGCGACGGTGGCCGCCAGCGTGGTGCGCCGCCAGGCGAGCCGGGTCCGCTCCGGCTGCAGTCCGGGGTCGCGGGGGCCGTCCGCGGTGTACGGGCCGCTCACCCGTTCCTCCCCAGCAGCACCACGACGACCATGACGACGGCCACCGCCGCGATCACCAGACTCATGACCGCCGGGAACCGGGACAGCGGAAGGTCCTCGCCGCGCCGCATCGCGCGCTCGCAGCGCACCCAGTGGTTCACGGCGCGCAGCGCGCACAGCGCGCCCGACGCCAGCAGGACGAGCGCCAGCCCGGTCCGCCAGGGGCCGGGCAGGTCCGGCAGGAACTGGTCGACGGCGAAGCCGCCGCCGATCAGCGCGAGCGCGGTGCGCAGCCAGGCCAGGAAGGTGCGTTCGTTCGCCAGGGAGAACCGGTAGTCGGGTGTCTCGCCCTCCTGCCGCGCGTCCTCGGGGGCGAACCACAACCGGACGTTCCGTACGAACTCGATCACCCGGCGACCCTAACCCGGGCTCCGGAACCGCCCGGGCGGCCGCCCCGTCCCCAGCCCTCGGCTCCCGGTCCGGCCGGCGGCCCTCCCGGCCGTGACCCCGCCCCCGACCCCAGCCCTCGGCCCCTGGTCCGGCGGGGCGCCGTCCGGACCCCACCCCGGGCTCCTGGACCGGCCTGTCGTCGGTCAGCCCGTCGACCGGTGTGCCTCCAGCCGCCGCCAGGCTTCCAGGCCGTCCGGCACCCACTGCCGGCGGTCCAGGTCCAGCCGCAGCTCCGCCTCGGGCAGGAAGGTGTACCAGGCCACCTCCTCGGCCTGCGGCCGGACCGGCAGCTCGCAGCGCACCTCGTAGACCGCCGACCACCAGCTGTGGCCGCCGTCGTTGTCGTAGAGGAAGGAGAAGCGGAACGCGGGCCGGGGCAGACCGCTCACTCCCAGTTCCTCCTCGGCCTCCCGGAGGGCGGCGTCGTCGTAGCTCTCGCCCGCGCCGACGACGCCACCGACGAACATGTCGTACAGCGAGGGGTGGACCAGCTTGTCCGGTGTCCGGCGGTGCACGAAGACACGGTCCTGGGCGTCCCTGACCAGGACGAAGACGCACCGGTGCCGCAGACCGCGGGCGTAGACCTCACCGCGCGGGGCGCGGCCCACCACCCGGTCCTGCTCGTCCACGACGTCGAGGATCTCGTCGGCGGAACGCCCACCGACCGTGTCGTCCCCACCGACCGTGTCGTCCCCACCGACCGTGCCGTTCCTGCCGCCCGCGCCCTGGCCGCCGCACCCGCCCTCCAGGCCGGTCGTGCCCTCCGTGCCGCTCACGCCCCCCGTGCGGGCCGTGCCGTCCGGGCCGCTCGGATCCTTCGTGCCGCTCACATCGCGCCCACCGTCCATGCCGCTCACGCCCCTCACGCCGCTCGTGCCGTCCATCCAAGCAGCAGTGCCAGGCCCGCAGCCGAGCCCGTCGGCCGTTCCCTCCGCCGTCCGTCCCCTCCGCCGTCCGCCGGTCGCACCGTCCGCCGCCCCGGCCGGTCGTCCCGTCCGCCGATCCAGCCGGCCGTCCCGGCGGGCGGCGGTCAGCCCAGCCGGACGCTGCGCGCCGGGGCGCCCTTCAGGGTGCCCCGGGGCATCGCCGGGTGCAGGCCCAGCAGCACGATGCCCGCGACGATCGCCGCCAGGCCGCACGCCTCCCAGGCCAGGGCGCCGGTGTCGGTGCGCAGCCGGTCGCCGAGGAAACCGACACCGCAGACGATGCCGGCCAGCGGCTGGGCGGCCGTGAGCGCGGGCAGCGACATCCGCAGGGGTGCCGTCTCGAAGGCGCTCTGCACCAGCAGCAGCCCGGTCACCCCGAGCGCCGGCACCGCGTACGGCTGCCAGCCGGTCAGCACCTCGTGGAGCCCTCCCGCCTCGAACCGCTGGCCGCTGACCCGGGTCAGCGCGTCCTGCACCCCGTACAGCAGCCCCGCGGCTCCGGCCAGCAGCATCGGCGCCCAGGTGAGCAGCCGCCGGCGTCTGGCGCAGCCGGTGAGCAGCAGGGCGAGCCCGACCATGCCGCCGATGATCAGCCAGTGACGCAGCGGGTCGGTGAGCGCGGTGCCGCCGGTGGGCCGGCCCGCGACGACGAACGCGGTGACGCCCCCGGCCAGCAGCGCCAGCCCCGCCCAGCCCTGCCGGCCCAGCGCCTGGCGGGTCCGGTGCCGGGAGAGGGCGAGGGCGAACAGCAGGTTCGTGGCGAGCAGCGGTTCCACCAGCGACAGTTCGCCCTGGCTCAACGCCACCGCCCCGAGGACCATGCCGGCCACGACCAGCCCCATGCCGGCCAGCCACTCCGGCACCTTCATCAGGTCGAGGAGGAGGCGGGGGCGGAGGAAGTCGCCGAGCGGAGCCCGCTGGGCGGCGTCCTGCTGGAGCACGAACCCGAACCCCAGGCAGCACGCGGCGCTCAGGGCGAGCACCAGGACCGGAACCGACACGCTGTGTACCTCAATGATCATGTGGGATCACGGACGGTGAGGCCGACTCTAACCGCCGTCGGGGCCGGCCGCCCGCGCCCGGCGTGCGGGGCTCCGTCGTCCGCGTCCCGCCGGGCGTGCTCCGGGCGTCGGCCGGTAACGTCAATTCTCGGACGGGTGACGGAAGTTGACGCGTGTAAGGGCCGGTGCGCCCTTGACGTCGGCGGCGAACGGCCGGTTTGCTGTGCGTGATCAGTTCATGGCGTTCGGCAGCCGACCACTGCCGTACCGACCGCCGTCGTGAACCGAACCACGAAGAACGCGTGAGGAAGTCCCGCGGTGCCCCCACCCCCGCCACCCCTCGGCCGTGCCCGCAGACGTGCCGCTCCGGGCTTCGACGAGGCGCTCGACGACGCCGACCTCGTCGTCGCGCGGGGCGCGCTCGCCCAGGGCCGCTGGCAGCACGTGCGCTCGCTGCTGGTGCGGACGGGCACCGACTGGGACCGCCGGGGGCACCGGATCACGGTGCTGGCCCGCGAGTCGACCAGTGCCGCCTGGGCCCGCGAGTGGCTGCTCGCCGAACCCGACTCGGGCGACGCCTCGGTCCTGCTGGCGCTGGCCGGGGTCCGCCGGGTGCTGCGCGGCAAGGACACCCCTTCCCGGGTCCGCGCGGCGTGCGAGCGCGCCGCCGCACTCCGGCCGGCCGACCCCACCCCCTGGCTCGGTCTGCTGATGCTGGAGTGCGCCCTCGGCCCGGAGGGGGACGTCGTCCGGGTCTTCGAACAGGTCCGTGCCCGTCACGCCGATCACCACCACGCCCACCACCTGATGGTCGCGTGGCTCGCCGAGCACCGCGTCGAGGCCGGGGCGGACCCGCTGCACGAGGTCTACGACTTCGCCACCTGGGCCGCCGAGCAGGCCCCGGCCGACTCCCCGCTGGCGATCCTCCCGGTGATCGCGCACGCCGAGCGCTACCGCGCGCTGGCCGCCGCCGGTCACGAGCCCGCCGATCCGGTCGCCTCCGGGCACTGGACGGGCCGTCGGGCCCGGCAGGTGATGAAGGCCGCCTTCGACTGGTGGCTGGAGTGGGAGCACGAGGGCCACCCGCGACGCCTGATCGACCTCAACTACCTCGCCCACGCCAAGATCTGCGAGGGCCGGGGCGCCGAGGCGGCAGCCCTCTTCCACCGCATCGGCGACCACGCCACCCCGGCGCCCTGGTCGTATCCCGCCCGCGACCCCGTCACCGCCTTCCGCACCGCCCGCGCCACGGCCCTGGGGACGGCCTGACCGGCCCCGATGCCCCGACACCCCGACGCGCCCCGGCTCCGACGCTCCCGGCCGTCCCCGCCCCGTGTCCCGCTCGATCTTCCCGCTCGATCTTCCGGCCCGACCCCCGTCCGACCCCCGATCAGCTCCTCCGCTCATCCGCTCATCCGCTCCTCGGCTCCTCGGCTCCTCGGCTCCTCCGCTCCTCCACTCCTCCGCTCCTCGGCTCCTCCGCTCTCCCGCTCTCCCGCTCCTCCGACCCGCTCGGCCCCGACCACCACCTCCGACCGAAGGACGGTCTCCGCATGACGACGGACAGTTCGCGCACGAGCAGACCAGCGGCCGACGGCATCAGCACCTTCAAGGGCCACGAACGCGCGCTGCGCGCCGACCGCCTGGGCACCGGCGGGCTGCTGCTCTCGGTCCTCGCCGCGACGGCACCCCTCATGGTGGTCGCCGGTGTCATGCCCACCACGTTCGCGGTGATGGGCATCGTGGGCCAGCCCCTGCTCTTCGTGCTCCTCGGCACCGTGCTGATCCTCTTCAGCCTCGGCTACGCCGAAATGAGCCGCCACGTCCACAACGCCGGCGCCTTCTACGCCTACATCTCCCGCGGCCTCGGCGGAACGGCCGGAGCGGGCGCCGCCCTGGTCGCCCTCGTCGCCTACAACGCCCTGCAGATCGGCATCTACGGCATCTTCGGCTTCGAGGTCTCCGGGCTCCTCGCCACCTACGCCGGCCTGGACGTCGCCTGGTGGATACCGGCTCTGGCGGGCGTCCTCGCCGTCGGCGTGCTCGGCTGGCTGAAGATCGACGTCAACGCCCGCGTGCTCGGCGTCCTGCTGGTCATCGAGGTGCTGCTGGTCGTGGTCTTCGACGTCGCCGCCATAGCCGACCCCGGCAGCGAGGGACTGTCCCTGCACGCCTTCAACCCCGACACCCTCACCGGGGCCGGCGTGGGCACCGCGCTGTGCTTCTGCATCGCCGCCTTCCTGGGCTTCGAGCAGGCCCCCGTGTACGCGGAGGAGACCAGCAGGCCGCACGTCCTGGTACCGCGCGTGATGTTCCTCGCGGTCGCCGGGGTCGCCGTGTTCTTCGCCGTCAGCAGCTGGGCGCTCACCATCGCCACCGGGCCCGCGCAGGTCGTCGGCACCTCCCAGGAGCACAGCGCGGGCCTGCTGTTCTTCCTCACCGAGGACCGGCTCGGCGGCACCTTCACCGACGTCCTGCACGTCCTCTTCGTCACCGGCATGTTCGCCGCCCTGCTCAGCTTCCACAACGTCGTCGCCCGGTACGCCTTCGCGATGGGCCGCGAGGGCCTGCTCCCGTCCGCCTTCGGCCGCACCTCCGGGACCAGCGGGGCGCCCGGCACCGGCTCGCTGCTCCAGACCGTGGTCGCGACCGTGCTGGTGCTCGCCTTCGCCGTCACCGACGACAAACCGGTCGGCGACCCGACCGCACCCGTGCTGCACCTGTTCACCTGGTTCGGGAACATCGGAGCCCTCGGCGTGATCGTGCTGATGGCCATCGCCTCGCTGTCCGTGGTGGTCTTCTTCGTCCGCCGGGGAGCGGCCCGCGCCCAGGCCTGGCGGCTGGTCACCTCCGTGGTCGCCGGGCTCGCCCTGGTCGTCATCGCGGGCTACACCGTCAAGGACTTCGACGTGCTCGTCGGCGCCGGCCCCGGCTCCGCGCTGAGCCGGCTCCTGCCCGGCGTCATCGGGCTCGCCCTGGTGGCGGGACTGATCCAGGGGCTGGTGCTGCGCCTCCGTGCCCCCGAGAAGCACGCCCGGATCGGCCTGGGCAACGAGGCGTTCCAGCTCGACAAGCTCGACAAGCTCGACAAGCTCGACAAGCTCGACAAGCTCGACAAGCTCGACGAGGAGGCCGGCGCCCCGGAGCGCTGACGGGTCCCGGGCCGGGCGGCGGAGGCATGCGCCGCCGGGGACCCCCGACGTGGCCCTGGCCCGCCGTCGCACCGGCTCGTCGCCCGGTCCCGTCGTCCCGGGCCCGGCCACGGCCCCTCGCACCGGGGCCGGCGTGCCGGGGCGGGGTCGCCCCTGCCCCGGACGTCAGTCCGCGGCGTCGAACCGGACGTCCTCGATGCCCTCGTCGAGGAAGACCGCCAGGTCCTGGGCCTCGGCACGGACGGCTTCCCGTTCCGCGCGGGTGAGGGGACGGAGCGGGCTGACGCGCAGCCACCGGTCGCGCACGGTCCAGGTGGCGGTGACCCGTCCGTCGACCAGGACCATGCGGTGGCCCGCCACGGACAACCCCAGATGGGGGGCGTCGATGATGCGGCTGCGGTCGTGGTGACCGAGCACGACGTTGTCGAAGGCCGGGAGGAACCGCACGGGCGCCGGGGTGTCGGGGTCGGGCCGGGGCGCGTCGGGCAGGTCGAACAGTTCACGGCCGCGTTCGTCGCGGAAGACGACGAGTTCCTCCCGGCACGCCTTGACGGCGGCGGGAAGCCCGGCGAGGCCGCACCAGGCCCGCAGGTCCGCGCCGGCGGCGGGCCCGTGGGCGGCGAGATAGCGGCGCAGCAACCGCTGCCCGACCGGATCGTCGTCGCCGGAGGGCAGCGGCTCGACGTCCCGCCCCAGCCAGACCGCCATCGACAGGTTGCGCACCCCCGCCTTCTGCTGCCACAGACCGCGCGGCGGCAACTGGACCGTGGGCACCAGGGCGGCGACGAGCAGTTCACCCAGGGCGCGTAGCGGAGGATCCGGCCAGCGGTCCGCGAGGGCCTCGGCCAGTTCGCGCAGGGTGCGGGGCCGCCCGTCCGCCATCACCGCACGGCCCGCCGCGGCGACCTCCTCCACGTCGAGCCCGGACAGCTCGCTCCGGTAGGTGCCCAGTACGCGCTGCCGCAGCATGGCGTCGTGACGGGCGCGCCAGGCGAGCGCGTCGTCCGCGGTCACGAGGTGGACGGTGCGGCGCATCAGGTGGGTGCGCACCACCGCGCGGCCGGTGAGCGCGTCGTCCAGGTGCCCCGGTTCGAAACCGGCCAGACGGGACCAGAGGCCGATGAAGGGCTCCTGGGGTTCCTGCGCCTGCAGACCGCACAGGTGGGCCACCGCCTCGGGCGTGGAGGTGTCGGCACGGGCGAGCAGGAACTGGCGGGCGAGGGTGGCGCGGTTGAGCGCGCGGTGGTCGAGGATCGTCATGGAGGGTTCCACTCTGGCTCGGCGGCGGAGACGGACGTCGGGGAACGGTCGCGGGTGGGGGGACGGTCGTGAGGAGGGGAGCGGTCGCGGGTGCGGGTGCTGGAACGACGGCGACCCCGGCACCCCCGGTGTTCCGGCTTCCCGTGCCCGCGCCCTCCGGTGGCACGGCGCGCTGCCGTGACCGCCGGAGGGCGGGCGGATCGTGCCGGACGGCGCGCGACTCGTGCCGGACGGCGCGCGACCCGTGCCGGACGGTCCGGCTCAGCCGTGGTACGGGGCGGTGACGTCCAGGACCCAGGTGACCCCGAAGCGGTCCGTGAGCATGCCGTACAACGGCGCCCACGGCGCGGGCTCCAGCGGACGCACCACGGTCGAGCCCTCGGCGAGCCTGCCCCACAGGCTGCCGATCTCCTCGGCGTCGTCTCCGCGGACGGAGACGAAGAACGGGTTCTCCCCCCGGTCCCAGGGCAACTGCGCGGGCACGTCGTAGGCCATGACGTGGAAGCCGTTGGCACCGGCCACCTCGCCCCACATCACCCAGTCCGCCTCGCTCTCGTTCCGCACGGCGCCCGCCTCCGCGTAGGTGACCGCGACGGTGCGTCCCCCGAAGACGGAGCCGTAGAAGTCCAGCGCCTCGCGCGCGGCACCCCGGAAGTTCAGGTGGGTGGTGGTCGTGACGGACATGACGGGCTCCTCGCCTCGATGGGATCTGCGTACCGTCGGCCCGTCCGTACGGGCGACGGCCGCCGTGGCCGGGAGGGATGTCTCCCGGTCGGCATGCGCCCACCCTCGCAGGCATAGAGGACAGGGTGTGTCCTCTACTACCGGCACCATGGGCCACATGCAGAAGACGTCCTCCCGCCTGCTCGCGCTGCTCTCGTTGCTCCAGACCCCCCGCGACTGGTCCGGTGAGGACCTCGCCCGGCGGCTGGACGTCACCTCGCGCACCGTGCGCCGCGACATCGACCGGCTGCGCGACCTCGACTACCCGATCACCACCGTCAGGGGCCCGGCCGGCGGCTATCGGCTGGAGGCGGGCACCCGGCTGCCACCCCTGCTGTTCGACGAGGGGCAGGCCGTCGCCCTCGCCACCGCCCTGCAGACCGCGGCCACCGGCGGCCCCGTCGCCGAGGATGCCGCCCGGGCCCTGACCACGCTCCGCCAGGTCATGCCCGCCCACCTGCGCCACCGCGTCGACCTCCTGCGCGTCACCGCCGTCCGCCCGCCCGCGGCCGGCGACACCGCCGGGGTGGACCCCCGCCTCCTGGTGGAACTGAGCCGGGTCATCCACGGTCACCTCGAACTGCGCTTCGACCACACCCCGGCTGCCTCCGCCACCCCGGCGGAGGCTCCCCGCCGGGTCGAGCCGCACCACCTGGTCACCTGGCGTCACCGCTGGTACCTGGTGGCCTACGACCTCGACCGCGAGGACTGGCGCACCTTCCGCGTCGACCGCATCCGCCCCCGCACACCGACCGGCCCCCGCTTCACCCCGCGCCCACTCCCCGGCGGCGACGTCTCCACGTTCGTCACCGGCCGCTTCCGCGGCAACGACGGCACGACCACCGCGTGGCCCTGCCGAGGCGAAGCCGTCCTCCACCTCCCGGCCGCCGAGGTCGCTCCGTACGCCCAGGACGCCGTCGTGGAGGAACTCGGCCCCGACCGCTGCCGGATCACCCTCGGCTCCTGGTCGTGGACCGCGCTCGCCGCCACCCTCGGTCACTTCGACGCCGACGTCGACGTCATCGGCCCGCCCCCGCTGGTCGCCGCGTTCAAGACCCTCGCCGCCCGGTACGCCCGCGCCGCCGCCGACGGGACGGAAGCGGAGACGGGGCCGGGGCCGACGGCGGGGGCGGACGCGGACGGGGACCCGGGGTCGGAAGCGGAGGCAGGAACGAAGGCAGGGCTGGACGCGAACGCAGGGCTCGACGCGGCGCTGGGGGCGAAGGCGACCACGCGCCCGTCCTCTGACACGGAGGCCGCTCCGCCGCCGTGACGCCGTGGTCAGGTCAGCCCGGCCGCGAGCCGACGAGAACCCCTGACCCGGGCCGCCCCGGGCTACCGTTCAGGCCGCAGGCCCGGTGCCCGACCCGGCGCCCGTTCCCGCGGATGACGGGGGCGGTGGGACAGGCGGTTCCACGACGGCGAAAGCCCGCTCCCGCACCGCCCGGACGTCCGCGTACCCGACCTCCACGTCCACGGCCGGGGCAGCCGGCACCCCGACCGGCAGCCGGAAGGCCAGGGTGAGCCGCCCCGCCGGGCCGGTCTCCGCCCCGAGCGTGCCGGGCGCCGCCGGGTCCGACACCGGAACCCCGCCGACGGACAGCCGGCCTACGGACACTCCGCCGACGGACACCCGGCCGACCGACACTCCGCCGACGGACACCCCGCCCTCCCGGAGGAACTCCGCCGGGTCGAAGAAGACGCCGTCCACCTCGACCGTCACCGCGTCGCCCGGCCGGGCCTCGCCGTCCCCGCCCACCTCCACCGACACCACGCGGAAGTCGCACGCGGCGCCCCCGCGCGACGGGCTCACCGGCCGTACGGTGGCGTCCGGATGCCGCGCGTGGAACTCCAGCAGACCGCCGAGCACCGCGTACGCGGCCCGGCCCTTGCAGCCCAGCGGCCGTCCCGCGAGCGCCGCGTGCTCCCGGGCCGCCTCTCCCCAGTCACCGCCGTCCACCCCGCGCACCGCCAGACACGCCCGCGCCAGGGCGCCCAGCACGCGCCACTCGTCGTCGGGCGCCGCGTCCGCGTCCGCCCCGGCGGGAGCCGCCCCCGTCCGGAGGGCGTCCGCGCAGTGGTCCGGCGTCCGCAGCAGGTCGTAGACGCTCGCCGGGTCCGCCACCCCGTCGCTGTCCGGCGACCGGGGCCCGGCCGGGAGCCACACCGGTGCGGCGAGCGGCCGGACGGGCGTCGCGGCGGGTGCCGGCGGTTCGGGCGGGGGAGCGGCGGCGCGCGGCCGGGGGCCCGAAGGGTCCGGGGCGACCGAACGGCGCCCTCCGTCCGGTGACGTACGGGCCCCGGCGCCGGTGGTCGGCAGCGGCACCGTGGCCTCCGCCGTGCTCCGGCCGGGGGTGCTGCCCGGGGCGGCTTCCGGGGGGCCGGTGCCGGGCTCCGGCCCGGCCGGGGCACCGCCCAGCACGACCGTCAGTGAGACGGCCAGGGAGCCGGCGATCAGCAGCCCCGAGATCCGCGTCCCGAGCGATGCCCGCATGACGTCCCCCGCACGATGGTCCGGCACCGAAGCCACCATCATCCGGTGGCCCGCCGCTCACCGGAAGGCCCCCTCGGCGGCCGGACGGCCCCGACCGGTGCCGCCACCCAGCACGGTGCCGCCACCCAGCACGGTGCCGCCACGCAGCACGGTGCCGCCACGCAGCACGGTGCCGCCACGCAGCACGGTGCCGCCACGCAGCACGGTGCCGCCACCCGCGCCCTGCCGTGACGCAGCCCCGTGCCGCGGACCGGTCACCGGTCCGCGGCACGGGGCTGTGCCGGGGTAGGCGAACGCCGCCGCACCCGCGTCCGCCGGCACGGCGCCTCGCGGTCGGCCGCCGTGCCGGAGGGCGCCGTGCCGGAGATCGCCGTGCTGGAGGCGTGCTAGAGGATCAGGGACAGCAGCATCACGAGGCCGCCCGCCACGACCGAGATGATCGTCTCCATCACGGACCAGGTCTTCACGGTCTGCCCGACACTGAGGCCGAAGTATTCCTTCACCAGCCAGAAGCCCGCGTCGTTGACGTGGCTGAAGAACAGCGAACCGGCGCCGATGGCCAGCACCAGCAGGGCCGCGTGGGTGGTCGACATGTCGGCCGCGAGCGGGGCCACCAGGCCGGCCGCCGAGACCGTCGCCACCGTGGCGGAGCCGGTCGCGAGCCGGATCGCCACCGCGATCAGCCAGCCCAGCAGCAGGGCCGGGATCGACCAGTCCTCGGATATCTCCAGGACCATCTGACCGACGCCGGAGTCGATCAGCGTCTGCTTGAAGCCGCCGCCCGCGCCGACGATCAGCAGGATGCCCGCGATCGGCCAGAGGCTCTTGTCCACCAGCTGCTGCATCCGCTCCTTGCTGAACCCGGCGGGCATGCCGAGCGTGAAGAAGCCGACCAGCACGGCGGCCAGCAGCGCGACCAGCGGGGAGCCGATCACGTCGAACACCCGCTGCACGGAGTTGCCGGTGTCGTCGATGACGATGTCGACCAGCGCCTTGGCGAGCATGAGCACGACCGGCAGCAGGATGGTGAACAGCGTCGGACCGAAGCCGGGGCGCTTCTCCAGCTCCTCGGAGGGGCGCTGCGGGATCATCCGGTCCGGGGCCGGGACGTCCACCCAGCGCGCGGCGTACCGGGAGAACACCGGGCCGGCGATGACGACCGTCGGGATGGCGACGAGCACCCCGAGGGCCAGCGTCACACCGAGGTTGGCGTCCAGTGCGTCGATCGCGACCAGCGGGCCGGGGTGCGGCGGGACCAGGCCGTGCATCACGGACAGACCGGCCAGCGCCGGGATGCCGATGCGCATCAGGGAGTAGTTGCCCCGCTTGGCGACCATCAGGACGACGGGTATCAGCAGCACCACGCCGACCTCGAAGAACAGCGGCAGGCCGATGACCGAGGCGATCAGCACCATCGCCCAGGGCATGGCGCGTCCGCTCGCGCGGGCGAGGATGGTGTCGACGATCTGGTCGGCACCGCCGGAGTCGGCGAGCATCTTGCCGAGGATCGCGCCGAGGGCGATCAGCACACCCACGTTGGCGACGGTGGAGCCGAGCCCGGAACCGAAGCTGAGGATGGCCTTGTCCAGCGGGGCCCCGGCGAAGGCGCCGAGCGCGAGCGACCCGATGGTCAGCGCGAGGAAGGCGTGCAGCTTGTACTTGGTGATGAGCAGGACGATGACGGCGATGCCCGCCAGGACGGCGATGCCCAGCTGAGCGTGGCCGGCCGAGGTGATCGGCTCGGGTGCGTCCGCTGCCAGCAGCTCGACGCTGAGTCTGGTCACGGTGGATCCCTTGTTCTCTACGGGGTGGGGGACGTGGGGGAAAGGTTGTGGGGATGGGGGAAAGCGGCTCCGCAGCGGTGGGGTGCTCCGCAGCGGTGGGGTGCTCCGCAGCCGTGGGGTGCTCCCCGGACGTGGGGTGCTCCTCAGTCGTCGGGGGTGCTCCCCGGTCGTGGGGGTGCTCCGGAACCGTGGGGGCGCTTCGGAGCCCGGGCCGGGGAGGTGTCCGCCCTGATGGGTGCGGGGGAGCGGACGCGGACTAGGCGGAGGTGCCGCGCAGTTCGGTGAGGGCCGCCAGCGCCCGCTCGGTGATCTCCGTCGGGTCGGGCGTCACGTCCACGGCGATCCCCGCCTCGTCCGGTTCGAGCGGCTGGAGCGTGGCGAACTGCGAGTCGAGCAGACCCGTGGGCATGAAGTGGCCCTTCCGCTGCGCCAACCGGTCCGCGACGAGCGTGCGGTCACCCGTGAGGTGCAGGAAGACGAGCCCGGGGGCCGCCTCCCGCAACCGGTCGCGGTAGGCGCGCTTGAGCGCCGAGCAGCTCACCACACCGCCGAGTCCGGCGCGTCCGCGCGCCCAGTCGCCGATGGCGTCCAGCCAGGGCCACCGGTCGTCGTCGGTGAGCGGGGTGCCGGCCGACATCTTCTCGATGTTGGCGCGGGGGTGGAAGTCGTCCGCCTCGGCGTACGGAACGCCGAGCCGGTCCGCCAGCAGGGTTCCGACCGTGGTCTTGCCGGTGCCGGAGACCCCCATGACCACGACGACGCTGGGGATTTTCATCGCTGCCCTCACTGTCTGCATGTCCTCGTCGACACGTGATGTTCGGACGCAACTGAAGCTCATTGGTCAGACGAATTCAAGACTGTGTGACTTATAAGTCTGACTTTTTGTTTCCGTGACCCGGCCCGTACGCTGAGTGCATGAGCACAACCGGCCGGGGGCTGCACGGACACGTACTGGACTCCCTCGGGCCCGAGATCACGGCGGGCAAGTACCCTCCGGGCAGCGTCCTGCGCACCGACGAACTCGCCCAGCGGTTCGACGTGTCGCGGTCGGTGATGCGCGAGGTGGTGCGCGTCCTGGAGTCGATGCACCTGGTCGAGTCCCGGCGCCGCGTGGGCGTGACGGTCCTGCCCGCCCGGGAGTGGAACGTCTACGACCCGCAGGTCATCCGCTGGCGGCTGGCCGGCGCCGACCGCCCCCGGCAGCTGAGGTCCCTCACCATGCTCCGCTCGGCCGTCGAGCCGGTCGCCGCCGGCCTCGCCGCCCGCCACGCCACCCCCGAGCAGTGCGCCGAACTCACCCGCTGCGCGCTGGGGATGGTCGCCCACTCGAGCGGGCAGCAACTGGAGGGCTACCTCCTCCACGACATCGCCTTCCACCGGGTGATCCTCACGGCCTCGGGCAACGAGATGTTCGCCCGCCTCGGCGACGTCGTCGCGGAGGTCCTGACCGGCCGCACGCGGCACGACGTGATGTTCGACGACCCGGACCCGGCCGCCGTCACCCTGCACGTCCAGGTGGCGGAGGCGGTCCGGGAACGCGACGCGGACCGCGCCGAACGGCTGACCCGGGAGATCACCGTGGGCGCCCTGGAGGAGCTGGACGTGCTGGCACCCTGACGCGGACCCCGGCACCCCGACGCGCCGCCGCGCGAGGACCCGGGCTCGCGGCACCCACGCCGACCCCCGCGCCCCCGGGCCGGCTTGCTCGCCTGCTCGCTCGCTCCCGAACCCCGCCCGCGTCCCGCGGAGCCCGTCCGCGGCCGTCCGCCCCGCGCGCCCGCCCGGCTCCGGGCCGCGCCCCACCCACCGGGCCGCGCCCGCCCACGTCCGGGCCCTGCCCGGGCCGGCCCGCCCCGTTCCGGGTCCTGCCCGGCCCTGCCCGGCTCCGGGCCCTGCCCCCACTACGCCCCGACGAAGTCCCCGTCGACGTACACCCACGCCCCGGCCACCCGCTCGAACCGGCTGTGCTCGTGCAGCGCACCGCCCCGGTAGGACGCCCGGAAGGTGACCGTTCCCGTCGTGTGGAAGGCGGAACCGTCGGTGGTGTCCAGGATCTCCAGCCCGGTCCAGCGCATCGCCGGATCGAGGTCGAGCCGGTCCGGGCGCGTCCGGGGGTGCCACGTCCGCAGCAGGTACCCGGTGTCCCGCAGCACGAAGGCGCAGTAGCGCGACCGCATCAGGCGCTCCGCCGTCGGGGCGGTGGCGGCACCGGAGTGCAGACGGCCGCAGCACGCCTCGTACGTCTCGGGGAGCCCGCAGGGGCAGGAACGAGTGGCAGCCATGTCACCCTCCGCGACCAGTGCTGTCCGGTAACGCCCGAGGGCCGCGACCTGATGGTCGCGGCCCTCGCGCTTCGTGTGTCCGAGGGGGGACTTGAACCCCCACGCCCGATAAAGGGCACTAGCACCTCAAGCTAGCGCGTCTGCCATTCCGCCACCCGGACAAGGTGTCTGTCGCGCGGGTTTCCCCCCGCGGCGACGACGTAAACATTACCAGGTGTTCCGGGGTGGCCGATCACCCCGCGGGGCCGCCCCCGCGTCACCCCCGGCGTCACCCACCGCGTCACCCACCGCGTCACCCGCCGCGTCACCCGCCGAGCGGCCGGGCCCGCCGGGGCGTCCCCGCGGGCGACCGGCCGGTGCGGGGCTTGGGACCCGGGCGTCGAGAGGAGAGGATGGGGGGACCCACCAGCGGGGCCGCCGCCGGGCGCCCCCGGTGCACCGGCAGGAACGAGCGGGAGGAAGCACGTGAGCGGGACCGACACGACCAGGAACGTCACCGGCGAGGACGAGGTCGTGGACCTCTGCCGCGAGCTGATCCGGATCGACACCAGCAACTACGGCGACCACTCCGGTCCCGGCGAGCGCAAGGCGGCCGAGTACGTCGCCGAGAAGCTGGCCGAAGTGGGACTGGAGCCGCAGATCTTCGAGTCGCACCCCGGGCGGGCCTCCACGGTGGCCCGGATCGAGGGTGAGGACCCGTCCCGTCCCGCGCTGCTGATCCACGGCCACACCGACGTGGTCCCGGCCGACGCCGACGACTGGACCCACCATCCCTTCTCCGGCGAGATCGCCGACGGATGCGTCTGGGGCCGGGGCGCCGTCGACATGAAGGACATGGACGCGATGACCCTCGCGGTCGTCCGGGAGCGGATGCGCACCGGACGCAAGCCCCCGCGCGACATCGTCCTCGCCTTCCTCGCCGACGAGGAGGCCGGCGGCACGTACGGCGCCAAGCACCTGGTCCGCGAGCACCCGGAGCTGTTCGAGGGCGTCACCGAGGCGATCGGCGAGGTCGGTGGCTTCTCCTTCACCGTCAACGAGAAGCTGCGCCTCTACCTCGTCGAGACCGCCGAGAAGGGCATGCACTGGATGCGGCTCACCGTGGAGGGCACCGCAGGGCACGGCTCGATGACCAACACGGACAACGCGATCACCGAGCTGAGCGAGGCCGTCGCCCGGCTCGGCCGGCACCAGTGGCCGGTCAGGGTCACCAAGACCGTCCGGGCCTTCCTCGACGAGCTCTCCGACGCGCTGGGCACCGAGCTCGACCCCGAGAACATGGACGAGACGCTCGCCAAGCTGGGCGGCATCGCCCGCATGATCGGCACCACCCTGCGCAACTCGGCGGCGCCCACCATGCTCGGCGCCGGCTACAAGGTCAACGTCATCCCCGGACAGGCCACCGCCCACGTCGACGGACGCTTCCTGCCCGGCTACGAGGAGGAGTTCCTCGCCGACCTCGACCGCATCCTGGGCCCGCGCGTGAAGCGGGAGGACGTGCACGCCGACAAGGCCCTGGAGACCGACTTCGACGGCCGGCTGGTCGACGCGATGCAGCTGGCGCTCAGCGCCGAGGACCCGATCGCGCGGGCCGTGCCGTACATGCTCTCCGGCGGCACCGACGCCAAGTCCTTCGACGACCTCGGCATCCGCTGCTTCGGGTTCGCACCGCTGCAGCTGCCTCCGGATCTGGACTTCGCCGGCATGTTCCACGGGGTCGACGAGCGGGTCCCGGTCGACGGCCTGAAGTTCGGCGTCCGCGTCCTCGACCGCTTCCTCGACGCGTCCTGACAGGCTCCCGAGAGGCAGAGGGCCGGCCCGCCGCGCACGCCGCGGGCCGGCCGTGAATCGTGCAGGCGTGCGGAGTTGACCGGGACGAGTGAATGCGACCATAAGCTCGTAGCCTCATTACTCCCTCCTCGTTACCCGTGGTGTGATCCGCGTTTTTGGATCGCATTGCCAACTAGGAGGAATAATGATCAAGAAGGTCGTCGCTGCTGCGGCTGCCACGGGTGGTCTGGTTCTCGCGAGTGCGGGCCTGGCCGTCGCCGACTCGGGTGCGCAGGGTGCCGCCGTGGGCTCCCCGGGCGTCGTGTCCGGCAACGTCATCCAGGTCCCGGTGCACGTCCCGGTGAACGTCTGCGGCAACACGGTCTCCGTGATCGGGCTGCTGAACCCCGCCTTCGGCAACACCTGCGTCAACCAGTGACGTTTCGGCTCGCTCATTAGGGCGGGTTCTTTCCAGGGTTGAAACCGCCGGCCCCGGAGTGCGCGCCATGCACTCCGGGGCCGTCCGGTCTCGAAACGTCCACTTCCCGGGAATCACCGCGACGCGACCGGAATTCCCGGCATCAGGTCGAAGGCAGGAACACAGCAATGCGACAGGTCACCCGCAAGGGGCTGATGACCATGGCGGCCGCGACCGGCATGATCGCCGCCGCGGGCGGAGCCGCCCACGCCGACTCCGGGGCGCAGGGCGCCGCCGCGGGATCGCCCGGCGTGCTCTCCGGCAACTCGGTGCAGGCGCCGGTGCACGTGCCGGTGAACGTCTGCGGCAACACGGTCGACGTCGTCGGCCTCCTCAACCCCGCGATGGGCAACGCCTGCGCCGACCGGAGCGCCCCCGCCCCGGACGGTCACGGCGACGCGGGCCACCACGGGGCCTCCTCCGGATCCCACGCCGGCGGGCACACCTCCGACTCGCCGGGAGTGGCCTCCGGCAACCACGTCCAGGTCCCCGTCCACGCCCCGGTGAACGTCTGCGGCAACAGCGTCGACATCATCGGCATCGGCAACCCCGCCTTCGGCAACGGCTGCGCCGACGGCGGCTACGGCGACCCGGGCGACCCGGGCGACCCGGGAACGCCGGACACCCCGGGCGAGCCCGGTGACCCGGACCGCCCCGGCACCCCGGGCGACCCCGACCGCCCCGGCGACGAGCCCGGCACCCCGTCCACCCCGGACGGCGAGACCCCGGGCGGTTCCGACGGCGGTGGCAACGGCGGCGACGACCGGGGCAACCGCTCCGTCGACACGCACCACTCCGACGCGGCACTGGCCGCCACCGGCAGCGAGCTGCCCATGGGCCTGGTGCTGCCGGTCGGCGCCGGTGCGCTGCTCGCCGGCGCGGTCCTGTACCGCAGGGCGCGTTCCGCGGCCTGACGGCCGGCCCGGCACGGCCCCGGCACACGGCAGGGAGCGGGCCCCGCGTCCGCGGGACCCGCTCCCTGCCGCCTCACCCCGGGACGGCTCGTCCCGGCGGTGCCCCGGGTCTCACCAGGTGGCCCGTACCTGACGGATGATGCGCCGCCGCAGCCGCACCCGGCGGCTGCCGTCGCGCAGCAGCGTCAGGCGGTACAACTCCCAGTGCCCGTACTCCGCGTGGTCGGTCAGCAGGCGTGCCGTCTCCTTGCGGGACACCCCGCGCGGCACGTTCACGTCGACAAATTCGTATTCCGGCATCGCATCTATTGTGCGGGCCGGCCCCCGGTACGGATAGCGTCTGCACTATGTCTGATGCTGCGCAGCCCACGGCTGCCGAGGTACGCGCCGCCGCCGAGGCGGTCAAGACCGCGCTCGACCGCCACCTGGCCGCGGTCGAACGCCGGTCGGGCGAGGACGACCCGGACGTCTACGAGGCGTTCAACGAGCTGGCCGCGGCCGCGGAGGCGTACGACGAACTGCTCTACGACCGGTACGACGAGGTCACCCCGTTCGAGATCCCCGGCGAGGAGACGCTGCCGCCGTACACCGGCCCCGACGAGCCGAGCGCCCTCAGCGTGCTGATCCGCCGCGACTACGCCGTCGCGGAGCCCCAGCGGCTGCGTGCCCACGCCCAGCGGATCGAGGCGGCCGACGACGACGGGAGCGGCTCCGAGGCGTCGGGCACGGTGCACGGTGCGCTCGGCCTGCTGTTCGGCGAGTTCGAGCCGGACGAGATCGCCTCCCGGCACACCGAGTTCGGGCTGGAGGAGGGCGACTCCACGCTCTGGGTCACGGTGTCCGACGAGCCGGCGGAACCGGGCGAGTGGCTCGAAGCCCCCTTCGAGGGCGCGGACCCGCAGCGGGTGATCTGCCGCTTCGACGTCAGCGCGGTCTTCGACGACGACCTCGACGACGACGATGACGACGACCTCGACGACGCCCTCGCCCGGACCCTCACCGCGGACCCGGACGGGGACGAGGACCTGGAGCCGCTCGACACCGACCGCTGACCTCCCGCGCACCGGACACGCCCCACGGCGGTGACACCCCCCCCGTGTCACCGCCGTTGGCGTGCCCGGATCCCAGGGCCACGACGATGTGTGCCGGGAGGTCGCGAGGGTGCGTGCAGGGAGGCTGCGAGGGTGCGTGCCGGGGGCCGCGACGGCCTGTGCCGGGACGGGGGCGTCGGCGGCGTCCATGCCCGGGCCCGGACGCCCGCGCGAGGGTGCCGCCCCGGGCCACCCGTACAGCCGGCTGACTCGGGCGTCCGTGTGCCGCCTGCGGGCCGGCGTCAGCCGCTCGTGGAGTGACGGAGGGAGGCACGCCGACGCGCCGGCGGCCGTCCGTCGGCGGTGAGCCGTGAGCCGTGGGCCGTGAGCCGTGGGCGCCCGCCGTCCGGCACCTGTCGCCTGTCGCCCGTCACCCACGTCAGGCCCCCCGGCGCCGAGGCCGCCGCAGCTGTGCGGCGACAGCGCGCACCCGCGGCGGGTCTCCCGTGCGGCGTCCGCGAGGCGGGTGCGGGTACCCCCCGGGAAGACGGCCCCGGACTCAGCCGTCCGCCGTGGCCGCTTCCTGCGGGGCCAGCAGGACGGGCAGCCGGGTCGTGCGCGGCTTCGCCGGGACCTCGGCCACCGCGCGCGGCAGCGCCTGCTCGACGCCGTGCACCACCGACAGGTGCCGTTCCGCCCTGCCGAACGCGGTGTAGACCCACGGACGGCTCAGCAGGCCCGCGGCGTCCCCGGGCAGCACCACGACCACCGCGGGCCACCGGCAGCCCACCGCCTGGTGCGCGGTCAGCGCCCAGCCGTGCCGCACCGACCGCTCCACCCTCTCCCTCGGCACGATCACGGTCTCGCCCGCACAGGACAGGTGCAGCCCCTCGGCGTCGGCGCGCAGGACCCGGCCCGGCACCGTGCGTCCGGGGGCGGGGGAGTAGGCGATCCGGTCACCGGGGTCGAAGCCGCCGAAGCGGCCGGGGCCGGGGTTGAGACGCTCCTTGAGCGCCGCGTTCAGTGCCTGGGTGCCGACCGCGCCGCCGTGTCCCGGGGTGATCACCTGCGTCTCCTCGGCGGGAACCCCGATCGCCCGGGGCACGGAGTCCACCACGAGCTGCACCGTGCGGTGCACGGCCTCGCCCGCGTCCCGCACCGGCACGATCACGACCTCCTTGCCGGGCGCCTCGACCTGGAGCAGCTCGCCCGCCCCGATGCCCGAGACCAGCTCGCCCAGCGGGCCGGGGTCGGGCCGCCGGGAGGCCACCTGCGGGCAGATCCGCGACGCCAGCAGGTCCGCGAACACCCGGCCCGGGCCGGCCGATCCCAGCACGCCCGGGTCCCCGGCCAGCACCAGGCGGGCCCCGTCCGGCAGCGACTCCGTGAGCAGCGCGGCCGTCTCCACGTCCAGCTGCGGTGCGTCGAGCACGACCAGCAGGTCCAGTGCGAGGCTTCCCTCGGTGTCCCGGCCCGGGCCCTCGGCGCCGGACAGCAGGCCGCCGACCGTGGTGACACCGGAGTCCTGCGCGCCGCCGGATCCGCCCAGCAGCGCGGCGAGGGAGTCCCGGCCGGCGGGGCCGTGGGTGGCCGCCCAGGCGCGCAGCCCCAGGCTCCGCGCGGCCCGCAGCAGTGCCGCCGGTTCGGCGGCCGAGGCGGCGCCGCCGGTGTGCAGCACGAGGCCGTGTCCGGCGACGGCCCGGATCAGGTCGGCCGCGGCGCCCTCGGCCGAGCCGGCCGCCCGCTCCCAGTCGGCGGCGGAACCGTCCTGCTTCGGCACCGAGCCGACCAGCCGGGCCAGCCCGTCGGCCAGGCTCTCCTCGGCCAGCGCGTACCGCTCCAGACCCACCAGGACGCGGACCGGACGCCCCTCGCCGGCCTCCCCGTCCTCCGGGCTCTCGCCGTCGTCCGCCGTCCCCGCGGCCGGGGCCGGTGCTTCCCGGCCGTCGTCCACGGCGTCCTGGAAGACCAGGACGTCCGCCTCCGCGATCGCGTCCTGTACGGCAGTCTCCGCGTCCGGCACGCCCTGCCGCGCGAGCGCGGCCGTCAGGGCCGGGAGCTCCAGGGCGGTGTGCCCGGCCGTCGCCGCCTGCTCCAGGAGCCAGACGGTGACCGCCCGTCCACGGCGGCCGTCGTCCGGTCCGGTCTCCGGGCCGAGCAGGGCCCGCGCGAAGCCGTCGGCCTGGTCGGGCCGCACCCCGGCGACCCGCAGCAGTTGCCAGGGGTCCGCCCGCAGTGTCTCGGCGGCGCCCGCGCCCAGCACGGCCGCCGCGGGCTCGGCCAGGGCCCCGGGCGCGCCGCCCCGGAGCAGGACCTCCCGCACGGCGCCGACGGCCTCGGGGGTGGGCGCCGCCTCGGCGGGCGCCGTCACCGGGATCCGGCGCACCGGTTCGGGGGACGGGCGCCGGGGCGCGGGCTCGGCCTCCTCGAACACCGTGGCGCGCACCGGCCGGGCCCCGCTCTCCACGGCCCGCACGGCGGCCAGCAGGTCGGCCGCCGTCCCGCTGAGCTTCGCCCCGGCCTCGACCGGCCCCTGTTTCTGCGCCTTGCGCCGCTCGATCCGCTCCCGTTCGGCCCGCTGCGCCAGCAGCTCCGCCTCGGCCTCCGACACCTGTGCGGCCTGCGCACCCTCGGGCACCTGCGCGCCCTCGGGCACCTGCGCGCCCTCGGGCACCTGCGCGCCCTCGGACTCCTGCGCCCCCTCGGCGGCGGTGCCCTCGCCGGACGGTCCGTCCGCCGCGGTCTCCCCCTTCGGCACGTCCCCGCCCTCGGGGACCGCCTCCGGGGCGTCCGCCGCGGTCGTCCCTGTCGTCCCCGGGTCGTGCTCCCCGGCGGCCGGTGCGTCCGTCTGCCGACCGGTGTCCGCCCCGCCCGGCGTCCCCGGCCCGGTGTCCTGAGCGGTCTTGGACGGCTCCGTGCTCACAGCGTGCTCCAGTCGTGATCGGGATAGCGGTGCACGGGAGCCGACACGTCGTCGAGCGCCCGGCAGATCTCGTCAGGAAGACTAAGCGCCTCCACTGACAACGCCGCCGCCAGCTGCTGCGCGGTGCGCGCCCCCACGACGGGCGCGGTCACCCCGGGCCGGTCGCGGACCCAGGCCAGGGCGACCTGGAGCGCGGTCACCGCGAGACCGTCCGCAGCCGTGGTCACCGCGTCCACGATGCGGGCGGCCGTGTCGTCCAGGTACGGCGCGACGAACGGCGCCAGGTGCTCCGAGGCGCCGCGCGAGTCCGCCGGCGTGGCGTCGTTGCGGTACTTGCCGGTCAGCACGCCCCGGCCGAGCGGGGAGGACGGCAGCAGCCCGATCCCCAGGTCGAGCGCGGCGGGCAGCACCTCCCGCTCCACGCCGCGCTGCAGCAGCGAGTACTCCATCTGGGTGCTCGCCAGCCGCGTGCGCGCACCCGGTGCGGCCAGCTGCCAGGTCGCCGCCTTGGCCAGCTGCCACCCGCAGAAGTTGGACACCCCGGCGTACCGGGCCCGCCCGCTGGCGACCGCCGTGTCGAGCGCCTGGAGGGTCTCCTCCAGCGGGGTGTGCGGGTCGTAGGCGTGGACGTGCCAGACGTCCACGTACTCGGTGCCGAGCCGGGCGAGTGAGGCGTCCAGGGCGGAGAGCAGGTGGCCGCGGGAGCCGTCGAAGCGCCGGTCGGGGTCCCGGACGCTGCCCGCCTTGGTCGAGATGACCAGGTCCCGGCGCGGCACCAGGCCGTCCATCAGCTTGCCGAGCAGGTACTCGGACTCCCCGTCGCCGTACACGTCCGCGGTGTCGACGAGGGTGCCGCCCGCTTCCCAGAAGGTCTTCAGCAGGTCCGCGGCGTCGTGCTCGTCGGTGTCCCGACCCCAGGTCAGGGTCCCGAGCCCGATCCGGGACACACGCAGGCCGGTACGGCCGAGATGCCTCTGCTCCATGGACGCCGAGATTACTGGCCGGGGACGGCGAAGTGGGGGCCTGTGGACAACGATTTCCACAGGCGCGCGGAGCCGGTCGGGCGGCCTCCCGGACCGGCCGCGCGAGGCGCTCGCGCGCACGCCCGCCCGGCCGCCGGCGGTATAGGGTCGGCGGACAAGCGACGTTACTCATCGGTAAGGGGAGAGGGTCATGCAGCTCGGGATCAACCTCGGCTACTGGGGCGCCGGAATGGACGCGGACAATCTCGCCGTGGCGCAGGAGGCGGACCGCCTCGGCTACGCGGTCTGCTGGGCCGCGGAGGCCTACGGGTCCGACGCCGCCACCGTGCTCACCTGGGTCGCCGCCCAGACCGAACGCATCGACGTCGGGTCGGCCATCTTCCAGATCCCCGCGCGTCAGCCGGCGATGACCGCGATGACCGCCGCCACCCTCGACTCCCTCTCCGGCGGCCGCTTCCGCCTCGGCCTCGGCGTCTCCGGCCCGCAGGTCTCCGAGGGCTGGTACGGCGTCAAGTTCGACAAGCCGCTGGCCCGCACCCGCGAGTACGTCCAGATCATCCGCAAGGCGATGACCCGCGAGCGGCTGACGCACGACGGTGAGCACTGGACCCTCCCGCTGCCCGGTGGGCCCGGCAAGCCGATCAAGCTCACCGTGCACCCGCAGCGCGAGCACATCCCGCTGTACATCGCCGCGATCGGCCCCAAGAACCTGGAGCAGACCGGCGAGATCGCCGACGGCGCCCTGCTGATCTTCCCCGCGGCCGAGCACCTGGAGGAGACCGCGGTGCGGCACCTGCGCGCGGGCCGCGAGAAGGCGGGCAGGACCCTCGACGGCTTCGACATCTGCCCCACCGTCCCGCTCGCCGTGGGCGACGACAAGGACGTCACCGCGCTCGCCGACACCTTCCGCCCGTACACCGCCCTCTACGTCGGCGGCATGGGCAGCCGCAAGCAGAACTTCTACAACCAGCTCGCCCGCCGCATGGGTTACGAGCAGGAGGCCGCCGAGATCCAGGACAAGTACCTGTCCGGCGACAAGCAGGGCGCGGCCGCCGCCGTCCCGCACGACCTGATCGACAAGACCACGCTCCTCGGCTCCGTCGACCGCATCGCCGACCGGATGAAGGCCTACGCCGCCGCCGGGGTCACCACCCTCACCCTCGCCCCGGCCGGCTTCACGCTCGACGAGCGCCTCGCGTCCCTGCGCGCCGGCACGGAGGCGCTGGAGCGGGCCGGCCTCGGCTGAAGCCCCACGGCCGTGGTGGGGGCTCGGGGGTCTTCCCCGCCACGGCCGTCACGCGGTACAACGCCCCCGGGGCGCCACGGTTACGGCCGAGGCGCCTCGGCGTGACCTGACCCGGCACCCCCGCGCCCGCCGGGGCCCCGGACCCGGCCCGTCCCCCGAACGGCGCAGTCGCCCGGTGCACCTGTTGCGGCCCGCCGCGCCCCGGCAGTTGACTCGACTCCTGCCAGCCCGCGGAAGAGGTGGTCACGATGCTGTCGGCCCGGAGTCTGTTCCAGGAGATCCTCGACGACGACGAGTCCTTCGCCCTGTTCTGCTCGATCGCCGCGAGCGGCGAGGCACAGGGCGGCTGGGAGAACGCCCGGATCGCCGCACTGGTGCCGGAGGAGCAGCGTGAGCTCGCTCCCAGGATCGCCCGGCACGGCGCCGACGAGGACAAGCACGGCCGCATCTTCCGCGCCCTGATGAGGAAGCGCGGCGTCGACCCCGTCCCCGTCCCGCCCGAGGCCGACTACACGATGCTGCTGGAGCGGCGGGGCATCGGCCTGGCCCACTCCCGGCTGCGGCGCGACGAGGCGCTCACCGTGGGGGACATCGTCACCTACCTCGCCCACAGCCGGGTCACCGAACAGCGCGCGTCCGAGCAGATGGGACTGCTGCTCACACACTTCGCCGACCACCCGGAACTCGGCCGCGCGGTCCGCGTCATCTCCCGGGACGAGGACAACCACCTCGCCTACTGCCACGAGGAACTCCTGCGTCTCGCCCGCGCCGGCCACGGGCGCGCCATCCAGCGCGCCCTGCGCGCCTGCGCGCTCGCCGAGATCGCCGTCCACCGGGACGTCGGTCTGGCGGTCATGGCCCACATGGGACGCATCCTGGGCTGGTCCCGCGCCCGGTCCGCCCTCCTGGCCGCCGGGATCCGCGCGCTGTACGCCTACGAGCGCCTGGCCGGCTGGCGCCGCATGGTCTCGCTGACGATGCCGGAGCGCCGCGACGCCCTGGGCGGGTCGGCGAGCCCCGTCCCGGAGTTCGCCTGACGGCCGGCCACCGCCCGCCGCCCGCCCGCCCCTCCCGGGGGGGGGCGGGCCCGTCCGTCCGCCCGCCGTCCGCCCGCCCGGGTCACATCCACCCGCGCCGCTTGAACGTCCGGTACAGCAGCACCTCCAGCACCACCATGAACAGCAGCACCACGGGATAGGCGCCCACCCACCGGAGTTCGGGCATGTGCTCGAAGTTCATGCCGTAGATGCCCGCGATCATGGTGGGCACCACCGCCAGGGCGGCCCACGCGGAGATCTTCCGCATGTCGTCGTTCTGCCGCACGCTCATCCGCGCCAGGTGCGCCGACAGGATGTCCGAGACCAGCCGGTCCAGCCCGTCCACCGAGTCGTTGACCCGCGTGAGGTGGTCCTGCACGTCGCGGAAGAACGGCCGCGCCTCGGCAGCCACGAAGGGCACGCCCGCGCCGAACGCCCCGTCCCCCGCGAGCCGCGTCATCGGCATCGTCAGGGGGCCCGTCGCCCGGCGGAACTCCAGGATCTGCCGCTTGAACGTGTAGATCCGCGAGGCGGTGTCCTTCGACCCCTCGTCCTCCGGGTCGAACACCTCCGTCTCCAGCTCCTCCAGGTCGTTCTGCAGTTCGGCCGCCACCTCCAGGTAGTGGTCCACCGCGGCGTCCGCGATCCCGTACAGCACCGCCGTCGGCCCCGTCCCCAGCAGCTCCGGTTCGTGCTCCAGCCGGTCCCGCACGGCCGCCAGCGGGGCGCCCTCGCCGTGCCGGACGGTCACCACGAAGCCGTCACCGAGGAAGACCATGACCTCCCCCGAGGAGACCGTGTCGCTCTCCGGCTCGTAGGCGACCGGCTTGAGCACCACGAACAACGAGTCGTCGTAGACCTCCAGCTTGGGCCGCTGATGGGCCTTGAGGGCGTCCTCCACGGCCAGCGGGTGCAGGCCGAACTCCCGCGCCACCAGGTCGAACTCGTCCGCGTCCGGCTCGTGCAGCCCGATCCAGACGAAGCCGCCCGCCGCCCGCGCCTGCTCCAGCGCGTCGGAGAAGTCCCCGGGCGCCTTCGTCCGCCGCCCCTCCCGGTACACCGCACAGTCGACGATCACGGACCGCATTCCCCTTTCACCGGCACGGCACCACACCGGTGCGTGCGCCTACCCTGGGCCGCATGCCCACCTTGCTCCTGGTCCGGCACGGACGCTCCACCGCCAACACCGAGGGACTGCTCGCCGGCCGCACGCCGGGCGTGGCCCTCGACGACCGCGGGGCCGAGCAGGCCGCCGCGCTGCCCGCCCGCCTGGCGGAACTCCCGCTCAGCGAGGTCGTCGTCAGCCCGCTGCAGCGCTGCCAGGAGACCGTCCGGCCGCTGCTCGACGCCCGTCCGGGCCTCACCGCGCACACCGAGGACCGCATCGGCGAGTGCGACTACGGCGACTGGACGGGACGCAAACTCGCCGAACTCACGGACGAACCCCTCATGGAGGTGGTGCAGGCGCACCCCTCGGCGGCCGCCTTCCCCGGCGGGGAGTCCCTGCGCGCCATGCAGACCCGCGCCGCCGAGGCGGTGCGGGAGTGGAACGCGCGTGTGGAGCGCGAGCACGGCGCCGACGCCGTCTACCTCATGTGTTCGCACGGGGACATCATCAAGTCCCTCGTCGCGGAAGCACTCGGACTTCATCTCGACCTCTTCCAGCGGATCACCGTTGAACCGTGTTCCATCACCGCGATCCGTTACACCCGGCTGCGCCCCTTCCTCGTCCGCCTGGGCGACACCGGGGACTTCGCCTCCCTGGCGCCGCGCGAGGAGTCCCCGGCCGAGGACGCCCCGGTCGGGGGCGGTGCGGGCGCACCGTGATCGTCGGCCGCAGTAGGGTGAAGCGGTCGCAGCCGTGGTCCCCATGAACCGACGCCCGTGCCCACCACTCTCAATGGAGACAGGACGTGTCCCGTCAGGTGTTCCTCTACGACCAGCCGGAACGTTTCGTGGCCGGTACGGTCGGACTGCCAGGGCGCCGTACGTTCTTCCTCCAGGCCTCAGCCGGTTCCCGCGTGACCAGCGTGGCCCTGGAGAAGACCCAGGTCGCGGCGCTCGCCGAGCGCATGGACGAACTGCTCGACGAGGTCCTGCGCCGGAGCGGCGGCAACGCCCCCGTCCCCGCCGTGGCCCCCGCCGACGTCCCGGACACCGACCCGCTCCGGACTCCGGTTGAGGAGGAGTTCCGGGTCGGCACCATGGCGCTGGCCTGGGACGGCGAGGAGCAGCGCATGATCGTCGAGGCGCAGGCCCTCGTCGAACTCGACGCCGAGTCCGAGGAGGACCTCGCCGAGGCCGAGGAGCGGATGCTCCAGGACGAGGAGAACGGGCCCCCGATGCTGCGGGTCCGCCTCACCGGGGCGCAGGCCCGGGCCTTCGCCAAGCGCGCCCTGGACGTCGTCAACGCCGGCCGCCCGCCGTGCCCGCTGTGCAGCCTCCCGCTCGACCCGGAAGGACACGTATGTCCGCGCCAGAACGGATACCGCCGCGGAGCGTGACCACCGCCGACCCCGCCGTCACGACCCTGCTCGCCGAGGGCGCGCTGACCGTGCGCGGCCGCATCCGCGAGGCGTCGAACACGGCGCTGTACTGCACCGTCACCCATGAGGGCCGCGAGGCCGCCTGCGTCTACAAGCCGGTCGCCGGGGAGCGCCCCCTGTGGGACTTCCCGGGCGGCACCCTCGCCGGGCGGGAGGTCGCGGCCCATCTCGTGTCCGCCGCCACCGGCTGGGACCTCGTGCCGCCCACCGTGCTGCGCGACGGCCCCCACGGCGAGGGCATGTGCCAGCTGTGGGTCGAGACGGTCCCCGGGGACCGGCTGCTCGCCGTGGTGGAGCGCGAGGAACCGGAGCCCGGCTGGAAGGCGATCGGCTTCGTCGGGACCGAGGAGGGCGGCACCGCCCTCCTGGTGCACGCCGACGACCCGCGGCTGCGCCGGCTCGCGGTGCTCGACGCCGTCATCAACAACGCCGACCGCAAGGGCGGCCACCTGCTGCCCGCGGCCGGCGGCCGGCTGTACGGCATCGACCACGGTGTCACCTTCCACACCGAGGACAAGCTGCGCACCCTGCTGTGGGGCTGGGCGGGGGAGCCGCTGACCGAGGAGGCCCGCGAGGTGCTCACCGGCCTCGGGAGGGCCCTCGCGGACGACGGCCCGCTGTCCGCGGCGCTCGCACCGCTGCTCTCCGCCGAGGAGATCGACGCCACCCGGGCGCGGGTGGCCGGGCTGCTCGCGTCCGGCACGCACCCGGCGCCGGGCGGACAGTGGCCCGCGATCCCCTGGCCCCCGGTGTGACCGGGAGCCGGAGGGCACGTCGGGGCGGTCGCGCGCAAGAGGGCCCTCACGGCCATCCGGCCCGCTCCGGTTCGTATCCGGAACTGCGGTCCGGTTAGGCTCGCTCCATGCATGCCTGGCCCGCTTCCGAAGTCCCCGCCCTGCCCGGCCGGGGCCGCGACCTGAGGATCCACGACACCGCGTCCGGCGGCCTCGTCACCCTCGATCCCGGTCCCGTCGCCCGCCTCTACGTGTGCGGCATCACCCCGTACGACGCGACCCACATCGGGCACGCGGCGACGTACAACGCGTTCGACCTCGTGCAGCGCGTGTGGCTCGACACCGAGCGGCAGGTCCACTACGTCCAGAACGTCACCGACATCGACGATCCGCTGCTGGAGCGGGCGGACCGCGACGGCGTCGAGTGGGCGGCCCTCGCCGAGCGGGAGACCGCCCTGTTCCGCGAGGACATGACGGCCCTGCGGATGCTCCCCCCGCGGGACTACATAGGCGCCGTGGAGGCCATACCCGACATCGTGCCGCTGGTGGAGCGGCTGCGGGAGATGGGCGCCGCCTACGAGGTCGACGGGGACATCTACTTCTCCGTCGAGTCCGACCCCCACTTCGGCGAGGTCTCCCGCCTGGGCGCCGCCGCCATGCGGCTGCTCTCGGCCGAACGCGGCGGCGACCCGGACCGGCCCGGCAAGAAGGACCCCGTCGACCCCCTGCTCTGGATGGCCGCCCGCGAGGGCGAGCCGAGCTGGGACGGCGGCTCGCTCGGGCGGGGCCGCCCCGGCTGGCACATCGAGTGCGTCGCCATCGCCCTCGACCGCCTCGGGATGGGCTTCGACGTCCAGGGCGGCGGCTCCGACCTGGTCTTCCCGCACCACGAGATGGGCGCCTCGCACGCCCAGGTGCTCACCGGCGAGTTCCCCATGGCCACGGCGTACGTGCACGCCGGGATGGTCGCCCTGAACGGCGAGAAGATGTCCAAGTCCAAGGGCAACCTGGTCTTCGTGTCCGCCCTGCGGCGCGAGGGCGTCGACCCGGCCGCCATCCGCCTGGCGCTCCTCGCCCACCACTACCGGGCCGACTGGGAGTGGACCGACCAGGTTCTCCAGGACGCCCTGACTCGGCTCGGCCACTGGCGCGCGGCGGTCTCCCGCCCCGACGGCCCGCCCGCCGACGCCCTCGTCGAGGAGATCCGCGAGGCCCTGGCCAACGACCTGGACGCCCCGGCGGCCCTGGCGGCCGTCGACCGCTGGGTGGTCCGCCAGGAGAGCGACGGCGGCACGGACGCGGGCGCGCCCGGAGTCGTCTCCCGCGCCGTCGACGCCCTGCTCGGCGTCGCGTTGTAGCGGGCCCGCGCGGTCCGGCGCGCCGGCAGCGATCAGGGCTCCCCGTCCGCGGACGGGGAGCCCTGATCCGTGTCACTCCTCCGACGGCTCCTCGCCGTCCCGTTCGGCGCCGCCGCTCTCCGTCTCGGTCTCCGTCTCCGGCCTCGGCGGCCTGGCCGGCCGGGCCCGGCCGCCCGGGCTCTCCCGCCGGTAGGGGGCCGGTCCCTCGCCGCCGTCGGTGGCGTGCCCGCCGGGCGCGGGGCCGGACGCCCCGTCACGACGCCGCAGGTACCGTTCGAACTCCCGGGCGATGGCCTCGCCCGACGCCTCGGGCAGCTCGGCGGTGTCCCGGGCCTCCTCCAGCGACTGCACGTACTCGGAGACCTCGCTGTCCTCCGCGGCCAGCTGGTCCACGCCCACCTGCCAGGCCCGCGCGTCCTCCGGCAGCTCGCCCAGCGGGATGCGCACGTCGATCAGGTCCTCCAGGCGGTTCAGGAGGGCCAGCGTGGCCTTCGGGTTGGGCGGCTGCGACACGTAGTGCGGGACCGCCGCCCACAGCGACACCGCCGGGACGCCGGCGTGCGTGCACGCCTCCTGGAGGATGCCGACGATGCCCGTGGGGCCCTCGTACTTGGTCTCCTCCAGGTCCAGGCGGCGCGCCAGGTCCGGGTCGGACGTGGTGCCGCTGATCGGTACCGGACGGGTGTGCGGGGTGTCGCCGAGCAGGGCGCCCAGGACGACCACCATCTCCACGCCCAGTTCGTGGGCGAAGCCGAGGAGCTCGTTGCAGAACGAGCGCCACCGCATCGACGGCTCGATCCCGCGGACCAGGACCAGGTCGCGCGGCTTGTCGCCGCCCACCCGGACCACCGACAGCCGCGTCGTCGGCCAGGTCACCTTGCGGACCCCGCCGTCCATGAACACCGTCGGCCGGTTGACCTGGAAGTCGTAGTAGTCCTCGGCGTCCAGCGCCGCGAACACCTCGCCCTTCCATTCCCGCTCCAGGTGCGCGACCGCGGTGGAGGCGGCGTCGCCGGCGTCGTTCCAGCCCTCGAACGCGGCCACCATGACCGGGTCGATCAGCTCGGGAACCCCCTCGAGCTCGATCACCCAGCGCCTCCTTCCGACGTGCCCTCGCGTACCCCCCAACCTTACGGCGTGCCGCGGGGACGCCCGCAGCCCCCGTGCGGGGGGAGTGCCCCCATGACTGCCCCGGGAGCCGCCCGGACACACGCGTGGCCCGGTGGCGCGCCGCCCGGGGGACGGGAGTGAACTCCCGTGCGAAGCCGCCGGGGTGACGCCGCGTTCCGGAACGGAGCACCGCCGCCGGCAGCCGGCCGGGGACGGCGCCGCGGGCGGACGGCGGCACGGAGGAGGGGCGGCCCCCGTCGGCGTGGGACCGCCCCTCCTGGCCGGCCCCGCCCCCCGTGCGGGACCGGGATCCGCATCCCGCCGACGGCGGGACTCCGGCCTACTTCCCGTCGAGCAGGTCCTGGACGCGGCTGCGGACCTCGTCCGTGGCCAGGCCGCGGATCGTCAGCGTGGTCCGGCGCCGCAGCACGTCGTCGGCCGTCTCGGCCCACTCGTGGTCCCGGGCCCACACCACCTGCGCCCAGATCTCCGGCGCGTCCGGGTGCACCCGCTGCGCCAGCGCCGGGTCGTCGTTGGCCAGCCGGGCGATGTCGAACGCCAGCGAACCGTAGTGGGTGGCCAGGTGCCGGGCGGTGTCCGCCGCCATGCGCGGGCCGGGCGCCGGTCCGTCGACCAGCAGCCGGTGGGCGACCGCGCGCGGGTTGGCGACACCCGGCAGCGGCAGCTTCCTCGGCAGCGACGCCACCGGCTCGAAGTCCTCGCCCAGCGGGTGCCCCGGCAGCGACTGGAGCTTCTGCATCACCGTGCGGCCGATGTGCCGGAAGGTGGTCCACTTGCCGCCCGCGACGGACAGCATGCCGGCCCGGCCCTCGGTCACCACCGTCTCCCGCTTGGCCTTGGCGGTGTCGCCGGGGCCGCCCGGCAGCACCCGCAGCCCGGCGAAGGCGTAGGTGATCAGGTCGCGGTCGAGCTGCTGGTCGCGGATGGAGAACGCGGCCTCGTCGAGTATCTGGGCGGTGTCCTTGTCGGTGACGGCGACGTCCGCCGGGTCGCCCTCGAACTCCTCGTCGGTCGTGCCGAGGAGCAGCATGTCCTCCCACGGGAGGGCGAAGGTGATGCGGTACTTGTCGATCGGTGTGGCGAGCGCGGCCTTCCACGGCGAGGTGCGCCTGAGCACCAGGTGGGCGCCCTTGGACAGGCGGATCGACGGCGCGGCGGCCGGGTCCTCCATGCGGCGCAGGTGGTCGACCCACGGTCCGGTCGCGTTCAGCACCAGCCGGGCGTTCACGCCGAACTCGTCGCCGGAGAGCCGGTCGCGCAGCTCGGCGCCGGTGACCCGGCCCTTGGTGAAGCGCAGGCCGGTCACCTCGGCGTGGTTCAGCACGACGGCGCCGGACTCGACGGCGGCGCGGACCGTCATCAAGGCCATCCGGGCGTCGTTCATCTGGTCGTCGCCGTAGACGGCCACGGCCTTGAGGTTGTCGGTGCGCAGCTCCGGCACGTCACGGGCCGCCTTGGCGGGCGACAGGAGGTGGCCGACGCCGTCGCCGAAGGCCGACAGCGCCGAGTAGGCGAAGACGCCGGCCCCCAGCTTCGCCGCGCCGTGCGGCCCGCCCTTGTACACGGGCAGGTAGAACGTGAGCGGGTTCGACAGGTGGGGGGCCACCTGCCGGGAGACCGCACGGCGCTCGAAGTGGTTCTCCGCGACCAGCTTCACCGCGCCGGTCTGCAGGTAGCGCAGACCGCCGTGGAGCAGCTTGGAGGAGGCGGAGGAGGTGGCGCCGGCGAAGTCGCCGGCGTCCACCAGTGCCACCCTGAGGCCGGACTGCGCGGCGTGCCAGGCGGTGGAGATGCCCAGGATGCCGCCGCCGATCACGAGGAGGTCGTACGACGCCTTGGAGAGCCGCTCCCGGGTCTCGGCCCGGCTCGGGTTCGAGCCGGAGGCCGGGTGCGTCCCCAGGGCAGGCACGGACTGCAGGGTGGACTGAGTGGTCATGTCGGGTGTGTGCTCCTCGTCAGTCTTCGTCGTCGATCCAGCCCATGGTCCGCTCGACGGCCTTGAGCCAGCTCTTGTACTCGCGGTCGCGGGTGTCCGCGTCCATCCGGGGCGTCCACTCGGCGGCCCGCCGCCAGTTGGCGCGCAGGTCGTCGGTGCTGTTCCAGAAGCCGACGGCGAGGCCGGCGGCGTAGGCGGCGCCGAGGCAGGTGGTCTCGGCGACCATCGGGCGCACCACGGGGGCGTCCAGGAAGTCCGAGAGGGTCTGCATCAACAGGTTGTTGGAGGTCATGCCGCCGTCGACCTTGAGGGCGGTCAGCTCCACCCCGGAGTCCTTCGTCATGGCGTCCGCGATCTCCCGCGTCTGCCAGGCGGTGGCCTCCAGGACGGCGCGCGCGAGGTGCGCCTTGGTCACGTACCGGGTCAGGCCGGCGATCACACCGCGGGCGTCGGAGCGCCAGTACGGGGCGAACAGGCCGGAGAAGGCCGGCACGAAGTAGGCGCCGCCGTTGTCCTCGACCGAGAGCGCGAGCGTCTCGATCTCGGCGGCGGTGGAGATCAGGCCCATCTGGTCGCGCATCCACTGCACCAGCGCGCCGGTGACGGCGATCGAGCCCTCCAGGGCGTAGACCGGCTGCTGTCCGCCGATCTGGTAGCCGACGGTGGTCAGCAGCCCGCTGTAAGAGTTGATGATCTTGTCACCGGTGTTCATCACCATGAAGGTGCCGGTGCCGTAGGTGGACTTGGTCTCGCCCTCGGAGAAGCAGGTCTGGCCGAACAGGGCCGCCTGCTGGTCGCCCAGGGCCGAGGCGACCGGGATGCCGCCGAGCAGGTCGCCCAGCCTGCCGCCCTTGATCTCGCCGTAGACCTCGGCGGAGGAGCGGATCTCGGGGAGCATCGCGGTGGGCACGCCGATGGACTCGGCGATCTTCTCGTCCCACTGCATGGTGTGCAGGTTCATCAGCATGGTGCGGGACGCGTTGGTGACGTCCGTGACGTGGTGGCCGCCGTCGGTGCCACCGGTCAGGTTCCAGATGACCCAGGTGTCCATCGTGCCGAAGAGGATGTCGCCGGCCTCGGCGCGCTCCTTCAGGCCGTCGACGTTGTCGAGCAGCCACCGGGCCTTGGGGCCGGCGAAGTACGAGGCGAGGGGCAGACCGGTCTCCCGGCGGAAGCGGTCCTGGCCGACGTTGCGGCCCAGCTCGCGGCAGAGGGCGTCGGTGCGGGTGTCCTGCCAGACGATGGCGTTGTGGACGGGCTCACCGGTGGTGCGGTCCCACAGCACGGTGGTCTCGCGCTGGTTGGTGATGCCGATGGCCTTGATGTCGTCGCGGGTGATGCCGGCCTTCTCGATGGCACCGGCGACGACCTCCTGGACGTTGGTCCAGATCTCCGTGGCGTCGTGCTCGACCCAGCCCGGCTTCGGGAAGATCTGCTCGTGTTCCTTCTGGTCGACGGAGACGATCCGTCCGTCGCGGTCGAACACGATGCAGCGGGACGAGGTCGTGCCCTGGTCGATGGCTGCGATGAAGGGGCCGGCGGTGTGGGCGTCGGTCACTGTGTGCTCCTGGGAGTTCCTTGGTTACGGGGCTGAACGTACGGCGCTGCGGCGAGGTTCTGGCGGCCGGCGGGCATACGGGGCTCTCAGGCGAGAGCGACGTTGTAGAGGCCCGCCGCGAGGGCGCCGCCGATGAGCGGACCGACCACCGGGACCCAGGCGTAGGACCAGTCCGAGCCGCCCTTGTTGGGCAGCGGCAGAAGGGCGTGCACGATGCGCGGACCGAGGTCACGAGCCGGGTTGATCGCGTACCCGGTCGGGCCGCCGAGGGAGAGACCGATCGAGACGACCACGAGCGCCGTGATCAGTCCGCCGAGCACACCGAGGCCGTTGCCCTCGTCGTTGAGACCCTGCGTGAGCACGGCCAGCAGCAGCACCATGGTGCCGATGATCTCGGTGGCGAGGTTCTGCACCGGGTTGCGGATCTCGGGGCCCGTCGAGAAGACGCCCAGCACCGGGCCGGCGCCCTTCTCCTGCGCCTCGACCGCCTTGGCGGTGGTGGTCTGGGCGCCGGGCCCGCCGACGATCTCCTTGTCGGTCAGGTGGACCTGGAACTGCCCGTAGTACGCCATCCAGACCAGAGTGGCACCGATCATCGCGCCGAGGAACTCTCCGGCGAAGTAGACGGGAACGTTGCTCCAGTCGCCGTCCTTGATGGCGAGGGCCAGGGTGACGGCCGGGTTGAGGTGGGCGCCGGAGAGCGGGCCGGCGATGTACACGGCCGTCATGACGGCGAAGCCCCACCCGAAGGCGATGGCCAGCCAGCCGGCGTTGCGGGCCTTGGAGGCCTTCAGCGTCACGGCGGCGCACACACCGCCGCCGAGCAGGATGAGTATGGCGGTACCGATGGTCTCGCCGATGAAGATGTCGGAGCTGGACACCCGCGACTCCTTTGTCCTTCGTCCAGGGAAGCCGACCCCCGGGTCCCTCCGGGGATTGGCGCCCTCGGGAATGAGAGCGATGCCGGCCCTTGGCGTTGTCACACTCTAGCGCGTATTGCCGGTAGGTGTTCGACAATGCCGACCGATGGACGGGAGTCTCGCCGTGGCGCGATACGTGCGTCAAGAGTCTGGTTGTCGAAAACGCGATCGTTACTGATCACGCCCCGTCAGGTGCCCCGGCGCCGCGCGGACACGCGTGCGGGGGCGGGTTCCGCGGCGTATCCCGGTGCTCCTCGGCGCTTCCCGGTCCTGCGCCCGCTTCCCGGTCCTGCGCCCGCTGGTCGGCCCTGCGCCCGCTGGTCGGCCGCGCGCCCGGACCGGACGGCGGCACGACGACGGCCGGAGCGCCGTCACGGCGCCCCGGTCACGGTCCTTCCTGTGTCGGTCAGAAGCGGCGCGCGCCCAGGTCCCGGGAGACCGACCGCGCGCAGTCCCGCACCGCGGCGATCAGTTCCGGCCGCAGTTCGCCGTCCCGGCTCAGCCGCTCCACCGCACCGGTCACCCCGACCGCGCCCACCGGCATGCGCCGCCGGTCGTGGATGGGTGCCGCGACGGACGCCACGCCCTCCCAGGTCTCCTCCACGTCGGCCGCGTAGCCGCGCGCTCGGGTCAGGTCGAGGACCTGCTCGAAGGCGTCCGGATCGCACACCGTGCGGTCGGTGAACGCCGTGCGGTCGCCGTCCAGTGCCTCGCTGTGCGCCACCGGGTCGTAGGCGGACAGCACCTTGCCCAGGGCGGTGGAGTGCAGCGGCTGCATGGCCCCGATCTCCAGGACCTGCCGGCTGTCGTCGGGCCGGAACACGTGGTGCACGATCAGCACGCCCTGCTGGTGCAGGACGCCCAGGTAGACGCTCTCCCCGCTGGAGCGGGCCAGGTCGTCCGTCCATACCAGGGCGCGGGCCCGCAGCTCGTGCACGTCCAGGTAGGTGGTGCCCAGGCGCAGCAGCTCGGCGCCCAGCTGGTAGCGGCCCGAGGCGTCGTCCTGCTCGACGAAGCCCTCGTGCTGGAGGGTGCGCAGGATGCCGTGGGCCGTGCCCTTGGCCAGGCCCAGCGAGGAGGCGATGTCCGACAGGCCGAGCCGCCGCTCGCCGCCCGCGAGCAGGCGCAGCATCGCCGCCGCCCGTTCGAGCGACTGGATGTTCCGTGCCATCGCCGTACTGCCTCCGTCCCCTTCGACCGTCGACCCGCGACGCCGCTGCCACTGTTCGGCATTGCCGAACACTACCGGTCGATGCAGACCTCCCGCCAACGGTCCGACGCCGACGGTCGCTTCACTCGTCCTGCGCAAGCGGGTGCCGCCCATCATGGTCCGGCCCGTGGACGCTCCGGACATCGGCACGCGGTCCCGGCTACCCTGGCCGCGTGCGCCCCTGCCGGGGAAGCCCCGTGACGCCTCCCCGCGCAGCCGCAAAGCCGACAGCCGTCGCATCTGAGGGAGCCCTTTACATGGCCTCGTTGCCGCAGTCCCCTTCCGCCGACAGCCGGACCCGTGTGTCCGCCCTACGAGAGGCACTCGCCACCCGAGTGGTGGTCGCCGACGGTGCGATGGGCACCATGCTCCAGGCACAGGACCCCACGCTCGAGGACTTCGAGAACCTCGAAGGCTGCAACGAGATCCTGAACCTGACACGCCCGGACATCGTCCGTTCGGTCCATGCCGAGTACTTCGCCGCGGGTGTCGACTGCGTCGAGACCAACACGTTCGGCGCCAACCTGACGGCGCTCGGCGAGTACGACATCGCCGAACGCGTCACCGAGCTGTCCGAGGCCGGCGCGCGGATCGCCCGCGAGGCGGCGGACGAGTACACCGCCCGCGACGGACGGATCCGCTGGGTGCTGGGCTCGATGGGCCCCGGCACCAAGCTGCCCACGCTCGGCCACACCACCTTCGCGGCCATCCGCGACGCCTACCAGCAGAACGCCGAGGGCCTGCTCGCCGGCGGCGCGGACGCGCTGCTCGTGGAGACCACCCAGGACCTGCTGCAGACCAAGGCGAGCGTCGTCGCCGCCCGCCGCGCGATGGAGACCGCCGGCTTCGAGGTCCCGCTGATCGTGTCGGTCACGGTCGAGACCACCGGCACCATGCTCCTCGGCTCCGAGATCGGCGCCGCGCTCACCGCGCTCGAACCGCTCGGCATCGACATGATCGGGCTGAACTGCGCCACCGGCCCCGCCGAGATGAGCGAGCACCTGCGCCACCTGGCCCGCCACTCCCGCATCCAGCTGTCCTGCATGCCCAACGCCGGCCTGCCGGAGCTCACCAAGGACGGCGCGCGGTACCCGCTGACCCCCGGTGAGCTGGCCGACGCGCAGGAGAACTTCGTCCGCGACTACGGCCTGTCCCTGGTCGGCGGCTGCTGCGGCACGACCCCCGAGCACCTGCGGCAACTGGTGGACCGGGTGAGCGGCCTGGCCCCCGCCGAGCGCGACCCGCGCCCCGAGCCCGGCGCCGCCTCGCTCTACCAGAGCGTCCCCTTCCGCCAGGACACCTCCTACCTGGCGATCGGCGAGCGGACCAACGCCAACGGCTCCAAGAAGTTCCGCGAGGCCATGCTGGAGGGCCGCTGGGACGCCTGTGTCGAACTGGCCCGCGAACAGATCCGCGAGGGCGCGCACCTGCTGGACCTGTGCGTGGACTACGTCGGCCGCGACGGCGTCGCCGACATGAGCGAACTGGCCGGCCGGCTCGCCACCGCCTCCACCCTGCCGATCGTCCTGGACTCCACCGAGGTCGACGTCATCCGGGCCGGGCTGGAGCGGCTGGGCGGCCGGGCGGTCATCAACTCCGTCAACTACGAGGACGGCGCCGGCCCCGAGTCCCGGTTCGCCCGCGTCACCCGGCTGGCCCAGGAGCACGGCGCCGCCCTGATCGCGCTGACCATCGACGAGGAGGGCCAGGCCCGCACCGCCGAGAAGAAGGTCGAGATCGCCGAACGGCTCATCGAGGACCTCACCGGCAACTGGGGCATCCGTGAGGAGGACATCCTCATCGACTGCCTCACCTTCACGATCTGCACCGGTCAGGAGGAGTCCCGCAAGGACGGCGTCGCCACCATCGAGGGCATCCGCGAGCTGAAGCGGCGTCACCCGGCGGTGCAGACCACGCTGGGCCTGTCGAACATCTCCTTCGGCCTCAACCCGGCCGCCCGCATCCTGCTCAACTCCGTGTTCCTCGACGAGTGCGTCAAGGCCGGGCTGGACTCGGCCATCGTGCACGCCTCGAAGATCCTCCCCATCGCCCGCTTCAGCAAGGAGGAGGTCAACACCGCCCTCGACCTGATCTACGACCGCCGCCGCGAGGGCTACGACCCGCTGCAGAAGCTGATGCAGCTGTTCGAGGGCGCCACCGCCAAGTCCCTGAAGGCCGGCAAGGCCGAGGAACTGGCCGCCCTGCCGCTGGAGGAGCGGCTCAAGCGCCGCATCATCGACGGCGAGCGCAAGGGCCTGGAAGCCGACCTGGACGAGGCCCTGCAGACCCGCACGGCACTGAGCATCGTCAACGACACCCTCCTGGACGGCATGAAGGTGGTCGGCGAGCTGTTCGGCTCCGGCCAGATGCAGCTGCCGTTCGTGCTCCAGTCCGCCGAGGTGATGAAGTCCGCCGTGGCGCATCTCGAACCGCACATGGAGAAGTCCGACGAGGACGGCAAGGGCACCATCGTGCTGGCCACCGTCCGCGGCGACGTGCACGACATCGGCAAGAACCTGGTCGACATCATCCTGTCGAACAACGGCTACAACGTCGTCAACCTCGGCATCAAGCAGCCCGTCTCCGCGATCCTCGAGGCGGCCGACGAGCACCGGGCCGACGTCATCGGCATGTCCGGTCTCCTGGTCAAGTCGACCGTGATCATGAAGGAGAACCTGGAGGAGCTGAACCAGCGCGGCCTGGCCGCCGACTACCCGGTCATCCTGGGCGGCGCCGCCCTGACCCGCGCCTACGTCGAGCAGGACCTGCACGAGATCTACCAGGGCGAGGTGCGCTACGCCCGCGACGCCTTCGAGGGCCTGCGCCTGATGGACGCGCTGATCGGCATCAAGCGCGGGGTGCCCGGGGCCAAGCTGCCCGAACTGCGCCAGCGGCGCGTGCGGGCGGCCACCGTGGAGATCGAGGAGCGCCCCGAGGACGGGCACGTGCGCTCCGACGTCGCCACCGACAACCCCGTACCCACGCCGCCGTTCTGGGGCACCCGGGTCAGCAAGGGCATCCAGCTCAAGGAGTACGCCTCCTGGCTCGACGAGGGCGCCCTGTTCAAGGGCCAGTGGGGGCTCAAGCAGGCCCGCACCGGCGAGGGCCCGACGTACGAGGAACTCGTCGAGAGTGAGGGCCGGCCCCGGCTGCGCGGCCTGCTGGACCGGCTCCAGACGGACAACCTGCTGGAGGCGGCCGTGGTGCACGGCTACTTCCCCTGCGTCTCCAAGGACGACGACCTGATCGTCCTCGACGAGGACGGCAACGAGCGGACCCGCTTCACCTTCCCGCGCCAGCGCCGGGGGCGCCGCCTGTGCCTCGCGGACTTCTTCCGGCCCGAGGAGTCCGGCGAGACCGACGTGGTCGGCTTCCAGGTCGTCACCGTCGGCTCCCGGATCGGCGCCGAGACCGCGCGGATGTTCGAGGCCAACGCCTACCGCGACTACCTCGAACTGCACGGCCTGTCCGTCCAGTTGGCTGAGGCGCTCGCCGAGTACTGGCACGCCCGCGTGCGCAGCGAACTCGGCTTCTCCGGGGAGGACCCGGCCGCCATGGAGGACATGTTCGCCCTGAAGTACCGGGGCGCCCGCTTCTCCCTCGGCTACGGGGCCTGCCCGGACCTGGAGGACCGGGCGAAGATCGCCGAGCTGCTCCGTCCGGAGCGCATCGGGGTCGAGCTGTCCGAGGAGTTCCAGCTGCACCCGGAACAGTCCACGGACGCCATCGTGATCCACCACCCGGAGGCCAAGTACTTCAACGCCCGCTGAGGCGCGCGCACGCCTCCCTGGCCCGCGACGCCGCCCACGGCGTGGCCAGGCCTGCGGCACCGCCCCGGGGCACGCCTCCGGGGCGTACGGGCGCAGGCCCCCGCCTGTGGCGTGTGGCGGGGGACTCACGGGGCAAATGAGGCATGTGCCCCCCGCGCGTCGTAAACTGGTCGGTCCACTGCAGGCCGGTTCCCCGCACGGGGGGCCGGCCTGCTCGCCCCTTCAGGAGGTACGTGGATGACCAGTACGATCCCCGCTTTCGGGTCCGCGCCCGGGCCCCTGCCCCGCACGTCCGCCGCCGCCCGCACCACGGCCGCTCCCGCCCGTTCGGCGGGCACCGGCCTGCAGGCCGTCCTCCTGGACATGGACGGCACGCTCGTCGACACCGAGGGCTTCTGGTGGGACGTCGAGGTCGAGGTCTTCGCCTCCCTCGGCCACACCCTCGACGAGTCCTGGCGCCATGTCGTCGTGGGCGGCCCCATGTCCCGCAGCGCCGGCTTCCTGATCGAGGCGACCGGTGCCGACATCGCCCTCCCCGAGCTCACGGTCCTGCTCAACGACGGCTTCGAGGCCCGCATCGACGGGGCGCTGCCGCTGATGCCCGGGGCCGAGCGGCTGCTCGCCGAACTGTCGGAGCACCGCGTGCCCACGGCCCTCGTGTCCGCCTCGCACCGGCGGATCATCGACCGGGTCATGAACTCCCTCGGGCGGCACCACTTCGCCCTCTCGGTCGCCGGTGACGAGGTCCCGCGCACCAAGCCGCACCCGGACCCCTACCTGTCCGCCGCCGCCGGACTCGGCGCCGACCCCGCCCGCTGCGCGGTCGTCGAGGACACCGCGACCGGGGTCACGGCCGGGGAGGCCGCGGGCTGCCAGGTGGTGGCGGTGCCCTCCGTGGCGCCCATCGCGCCGGCCGCCGGCCGTACCGTCGTCCCCTCCCTGGAAGTGGTCGACCTGCCTTTCCTGCGCGGCCTGATGACGGAAATGCGCTAGGAGTTCACCCAGCGTGCAAGCGGCGTCGGCACGGTAATTCCGTTCCCGTGACCACGTGATCACAGAACACTGATCACAGAACACGTGCACGCGTGATCACAGAACACGCGTACGGCGGAATTCACATCACCGGTGATGGCTTATTTCCGTTACCGCAGAGGCCGTTTTCACATGTGAGGTTCGCCACATCTCGCTGGTGCGGAGGGGGTGCCGGGCCGCGCCGTCCGCCCCTTTTCGGCACCTGTGAGCGGACCCATGTGTGCCGATTGGTGAGGCGGTGCACGAATCATTCCCCGGGCGCTTCTGCCGGTGCGTTCACACCCGATTCCGCAGCGTGATGAATGCCCAACTCCGGTGGTTGTCGGCCCTCCTGCGGCGGCGGACTAATCTCGTCGCGAGAACATCGCCCCCCTCTCGTGATCCGCTGCGCCACCCCTGCATGCCGGGTACACGGAGTCGACAGCTCTGGAGAAACTCGAGCATGAACCGCAAGACTTTGGTGGCGGCGGCCGTCCTCGGGCTGCTCGCGCCGGTGCTCGCCGGGTGCGGGGACACCGACGGCGGCAGCGGCGACAGCGACGCCATCGTGGTCGGCACCACGGACCGGTTCACCGCCTCCGAGGACGACCCGGCACCGCTCGACCCCGCCTACGCCTACGACGTCGGCACCTGGAACATCCTGCGCCAGACCGTGCAGACGCTGATGACCCAGCCGCGGGGCGCCGGCGAGCCCGTGCCCGAGGCGGCCGAGTCGTGCGAGTTCACCGACGCCGGCAACGAGCGCTACCGCTGCACCCTCCGCGAGGGCCTGAAGTTCGCCAACGGCGACACGATCACCGCCGAGGACGTGAAGTACTCCATCGACCGGGCCCTGGCCATCAAGGCGGACAGCGAGGTGCACGCGCTGCTGTCCACCGTGGACACCGTGGAGACCCAGGGCGACCGCGAGGTGATCTTCCACCTGAAGACCGCCGACGCCACCTTCCCCTACAAGCTCTCCACCCCGGTCGCCGGCATCGTCCACCCCGACAGCTACGCCAAGGACAAGCTGCGCGACGGCTTCGAGGTCGACGGGTCCGGCCCGTACACCCTGAACGCCGAGGTCGACAAGGGCGAGATGGTCCGGGCCACCTTCACCAGGAACCCGCACTACAAGGGCTCGCTGAAGGTGAACAGCGACAAGGTGCAGATCGTCTCCTTCCCGGACCCCGACGCCATGGGCGACGCGCTGGAGCAGGGTGACATCGACGTCATGACGCGCACGATGTCGCCGGAGCAGATCGACGCGCTGGCGGGCAACGCCGAGGACGACATCGACCTCGTCGAGATGCCCGGCCTGGAGATCCGCTACCTGGTCTTCAACACCGACGCCCCGACCGTGAAGGAGACGGCGGTCCGCCGGGCCATGGCCCAGATCGTCGACCGCGGCGCACTGGTCTCCGAGGTGTACGGCTCCCAGGCCCAGCCGCTGTACTCGCTCGTCCCGGCGACCATCACCGGGCACTCGAACTCCTTCTTCAACCAGTACGGCGACCCCGACCCCGCCAAGGCCCGGCGCCTGCTCGAGGACGCCGGCATCAGCACCCCGGTGAAGCTGACCCTGCACTACAACACCGACCACTACGGGACGGGCACCAAGGCGGAGTTCGAGCAACTGGCCAAGCAGCTGAACGAGAGCGAGCTGTTCGAGGCCGACATCAAGGGCCACCCCTGGTCGACCTTCCGCCCGGCCGGGCAGAAGGGCCAGTACGACGTCTACGGCATGGGCTGGTTCCCCGACTTCCCCGACGCCGACAACTTCCTGGCGCCCTTCCTCGACAAGGACAACTTCCTCCGCTCGCCCTACGCCAACGACAGGATCCGCGAGGACCTCATCCCCGCCTCCCGTCGCCAGGCCGACCGGCTGGGCGCCGCGGGCAGCCTGACGGACATTCAGGACATCGTCGCCGACGACGTGCCCGTGCTGCCGCTGTGGCAGGGCAAGCAGTACGTCGCCGCGCGCGACGACATCACCGGCACCGCCTACTCGCTCAACTCCTCGGCGACGCTCCAGTTGTGGGAACTCGGCCGGGGAGTGGACGGCTGACCCGAACCACCCGCCCGGACCGCCACCTCCGCGACCGGGACCTACCGAGGACGAAGCACACGTGAACCTGCGCAAGAAGTGGCCGATCCTGCCCCTGGTGGCCGGTCTGGCATCCGGCCTGCTGACCGGCTGTGGATCGGAGAACGGCGACTCGGGGTCGAACGGCTCCGGCGTGGTGGTGGGGATGTCCGACGACGTCCTCGCCACCGACCCGGCCTCCGGCTACGACCCTGGTTCCTGGTTGCTGTTCAACAACGTCTTCCAGTCGCTGCTCAGCTTCCCCAAGGGAGCCACCGAGCCGCAGCCAGAGGCGGCCGAGAAGTGCGCCTTCACCGACTCCGAGAGCTCGGTCTACCGCTGCACGCTCAAGGACGGGCTCAAGTTCAGCAACGGTGACTCCCTCACCTCGAAGGACGTGAAGTTCTCCTTCGACCGCATGCTGAAGATCGACGACCCCGACGGCCCGGCGGTGATGTTCTCCACCCTCGAAGCGGTCGAGACGCCGGACGAGGAGACCGTCGTCTTCCGGCTCAACACCTCCGACGCCACCTTCCCCAGCAAGATCGCCTCCGGCGCCGGATCCATCGTCGACCACCGCCAGTACGACGAGGGCCGGCTGCGCGAGGACGGCAAGGCCTCCGGCTCCGGCCCGTACAAGCTGGACTCCTACGGCAAGGACCAGGCCGTCTTCTCCGTCAACGAGCACTACAAGGGCACGGTGAAGACCAAGAACTCCGGCGTCACGCTGAAGTTCTTCCGCGGTGACCAGTCCGCCCTCCAGAAGGCGGTGCAGGGCGGCGACGTCGACATCGCCTACCGCGGTCTGACCGCCAAGGCCATCGCCGACATCGAGGAATCCTCCAACGGCACCGGCGAGGTCGAGGTCGTCGAGGGCAGCAGCGCCGAGGTCCAGCACCTCGTCTTCAACATGGACGACCCGGTGGCCGGGAAGACCGGCGTCCGCAAGGCCATCGCCCACCTGCTCGACCGCGAGGCGCTGATCCAGGACGTCTACCGGGGCACGGCCACCCCGCTGTACTCGATCATCCCGGCCGGCATCGCGGGCCACAACACCGCCTTCTTCGACACCTACGGCGCCCGTCCCTCCCGCGCCAAGGCCGCCGCCGCCCTCCAGGAGGAGGGCATCACCGGCAAGGTGAAGCTGACCCTGTGGTCCACCCCGTCCCGCTACGGCCCCGCCACCGACGAGGAACTCACCGCGATAGCGGAGCAGCTCAACGCCAGCGGACTGTTCGACGCAGAGATGAAGTCCGTCGACTTCGCGCAGTACGAGAAGGACGTCGAGGCCGGCAAGTACGGCGTCTACGTCAAGGGCTGGGTGCCGGACTACCCGGACGCCGACAACTTCACCGCGCCCTTCTTCGGCGAGGGCAACGTGCTGGCCAACAACTACAGCAACCGCACCATCACCGGCACCCTCATCCCCCGCACCGCCGCCATCAGCGACCGCGCCGCGACCGACAAGGAGTACGGCGAACTCCAGGACATCGTCGCCGACGAGCTGCCGGTCCTGCCCGTCTGGCAGGCCAAGCAGTACGCGGTCGTCCGCGACGGCATCGCCGGCGTGGAGTACTGCCTGGACGCCTCCACCGTGTTCCGGTTCTGGGAACTGAGCAAGAACTGACGGGTGTCCGCGTCACGAGACGAGGGGTGGTCCTGCCCGGAGGGCAGGACCACCCCTCGTCTCTCGCTCCCGGGCTCCCGCCCCGCGCCGGCCGGACTTCCGGACTACTGGGCGCCGGGGCGCACCAGCCCGCTCTCGTAGGCGTACACCGCGGCCTGCACCCGGTCCCGCAGGCCCAGCTTGGTCAGCACGTGGCCCACGTGCGTCTTGACCGTGGTCTCGCTGACGAACAGGTCGGCGGCGATCTCCGCGTTGGACAGACCGCGGGCCACCAGCTTCAGCACCTCGACCTCACGGTCGGTCAGCGTGTGCAGGGTGTCCGGCACCGCCTCCTCGCCGGACGGCAGATGCGTGGCGTACTTGTCGAGCAGCCGGCGCGTGATGCTCGGCGCGAGCATCGCCTCGCCCGCCGCCACGACCCGGATCGCCTGCACCAGTTCGTTGGCCGGGGCGTCCTTCAGCAGGAACCCGCTCGCGCCCGCCTTCAGGGCCTCCACCACGTACTCGTCGAGGTCGAACGTCGTCAGCACCAGCACCTTCGCCGGACCGTTGCGTTCCGGGCCGGTGATCTGCCGGGTCGCCTCCACCCCGTCCATCCGCGGCATGCGGATGTCCATCAGCACCACATCGGGCTGCAGCGCCCGCACCTGGTCCAGGGCCTGGAGGCCGTCCCCGGCCTCGCCGACGACCGCGAGGTCCTGCTCGGCCTCCAGGATCATCCGGAAGCCCGTGCGCAGCAGGGGCTGGTCGTCGACCAGTAGGACGCGGATGGCCACGTAAGTCTCCTTCGCTAGTCCGGTCCCATTCTGCCCTGCGGCGGGGGACCGGTCCGCGGCCGGGGCACGACGGCGGCGCGCCCGCCGGTCAGGGACCGCGCGGCGGCGCGGGAGGCGGCACCGGCAGCGGGTACGGCGGGGGAGTGCCGCCGAACTCGGGGCAGTGGGCCCGGTGGTCGCACCAGCCGCACAGCTTGGTGGGCCGCGGACGCCAGTCGCCGGTCTCGGTGGCCCGCGAGATCGCGTCCCACAGCGCCAGCAGCTTGCGCTCGACCCGCTCCAGGTCGGCGGGCACGGGATCGTACGTCAGGACGTCCCCGCTGCCCAGGTACACCAGCTGCAGGCGGCGCGGGACGACGTTCTTCAGCCGCCAGACCACCAGGGCGTAGAACTTCATCTGGAACAGCGCGCCCTCGGCGTACTCCGGGCGCGGTGCCTTCCCCGTCTTGTAGTCGACGATCCGCACGTCACCCGTGGGCGCCACGTCGACCCGGTCGATGATGCCGCGCAGGGTCAGCCCCGACTCCAGCCGCGCCTCGACGAACAGCTCCCGCTCGGCCGGTTCCAGCCGCCGGGGGTCCTCCAGCGTGAACCAGCGCTCGACCAGCTGCTCCGCCTCCGCCAGCCACCGGGCCAGCCGCTCGCCCTCGGGATCCTCGGCGAACAGCTCCGCCACCTCGGGTCTGCTCTCCCGCAGCCGCTCCCACTGGCCCGGGAGCAGGGCCTTGGCGCGCGGCGCGGTGCGCTCGGCCGCCGGGGCGTCGAACAGCCGCTCCAGCACGGCGTGCACCAGGGTGCCCCGGGTCGCGGCCTCGCTGGGCTTCTCCGGCAGCCGGTCGATCACCCGGAACCGGTAGAGGAGGGGGCACTGCATGAAGTCACTGGCCCGGGAGGGGGACAGCGAGACGGGCGGCAGCGCGGCGGCCCGCCGCGCGACGTCCTGCTCCGCCGCCGCGCCGTCCGCGGGCCCGGACGGCGGCGCGTCCGATGCCGGCGGTGGCACCGCCGGTGCCGCCGGGCCGCCTGCCGGCCGTGCCGGGTCCTGAGTGCTCGTCTCCATGCCCCAGACCTTACGGCCCGGCACCGACACGGGGCACGAGGCGGTCGGTGCCTGTGGACAACCGTCCCGGCCACGGGGGAGAAAGCCGGGGGTGACCGCGGAGGAAGAGGGGGAAGGAGGGGAGGAGCAGGCGCCGCGACACGGGGGAGACGCAGGGGAGGGGACTGGGGTGCCGAGGGGAAACGGGCGGCGAGGGCCGCATACCATCGACACGAGACCCTCCCGGCCGGCAGGCGCGGGAGACGCAGCGAACGAGGGGACACCGGTGGAGGCAAGTGGCGGGCGCGGGCGGCCGCGGTCCGGCGACGACGAATCGACCGAGCACCGCCCGGGCCGCTCGGACCCGGCCCCCGACGACACCACCACCCGGGACGACGACGGTCGTGCCCCGGACGGTTCCGGCCGCCCCGAGGCGTCCCGGCCCGCCGGCGCCGCCGCCGGACCCTCCCCGCGCCCCACAAACGACGCGGCACCGCCCGCCCCGACCCCGGATGCCGGCGTCCCGGCCGACGCCGGCCCGCAGGACGCCGGCCGCACCGCCCCCGAGGCCCCCGCCGACGGCGGCCCCCCGCCCCCGGCCGGCCCTCCCGCCGCCCCGGGCGGCTCGGGCGGTCCCGCCGCGCCCGGTGACCC
>NZ_JBWHZP010000015.1:0-181751 GCF_056323165.1 Streptomyces sp. 3-6 | reverse complement strand
GGTGCGGTTGAGTGTTTCATAGTGTTTCGGTGGTCATAGCGTAGGGGAAACGCCCGGTTACATTCCGAACCCGGAAGCTAAGCCTTACAGCGCCGATGGTACTGCAGGGGGGACCCTGTGGGAGAGTAGGACGCCGCCGAACAATTTGTGGGAGAACCCCGCACCATTCCGGTGCGGGGTTTTCTGCGTTGTGGTGGGTCTCGGGCTGCTCTACCGTGGCGGTCATGAATGAATCGCCCGTCGGTACCCCCGTGATACGGCCTGTCCAGGCGAGCGAATGGGCGCGGGTGAAGGAGCTGCGGCTGACCGCGTTGCGCGACCCGGTCGCGCACCTGGCCTACCTGGAGACCTACGAGGACGCCGCGGCACGGCCCGACACCTTCTGGCAGGAGCGTACGGCGAACGCCGCTCAGGACGCGGGCGGTACCCGGCAGTTCATCGCCGAGACGGCAGCCGGCCACTGGGTCGGGACGGTCGCCGTGCTCATCGAGGAGGCCGGGACGACGGACTGGGCGGGGATGCCCGTGGCCCGGAGACAGGGGCACCTCGTGGGGGTGTACGTCGCGCCGGAGCACCGCGGCGGCGGGGGGCCGACCCAGGCGCTGTTCCAGGCGGCCCTGGACTGGGCGTGGGAGCGCGGGGCGGAGCGGGCGCGGCTCATCGTGCACCCGGAGAACGAGCGGGCGCTGGGCTTCTACCGCAAGGTGGGCTTCGTCCGGAGCGGGGTGACCGTGCCGCTGGCCGCCAGGCCGCAGGAGCACGAGTGGGAGATGGTGCTGGAACGGCCCGGGTCAGACGGGTAGTTCGGCGTGCGGCCAGCGGGCCCGGGCCTGTTCGCGGGACCGGAGGAGGGCCAGGGTCGGCAGGCCCTGATCCGTGCCGGTGGCGAGGAGCTCCGGGAGGTGGGGGATCGGGGCCACCGCGGCGACGTCGTCCAGGACGAGGGTGAGTGGTGGGTCGAGCCGACCGGAGGATGACCGTGCGGCCATGCGCCGGCCGTGCTCGACCACGCTGGAGGCGAGGGCCGTCAACAGGGGCATGGCCCCCGGGGCGGTGCGGGGATCCTCGATGCTTTCGCCCACCACATAGAGCGTGCCCCCTTCAGCAATGAAGGAATCCAGTGCGAGGGCATCATTTCGGTTGGGTGTGCAGGCTTCCCGCACGTTGACGGTGGACAGGGCGGACAGCGCACGGCTCGTCAGCTGCTGGGCCATGTCGCGGCGTTCGGGGTGGGCGGTGAGGGCCGCCTCCAGTTCGCCGGCGGCGCCGGGGGCCGCCTTGGGGCTGGTGCGCAGGATACGGACGGCGTCCTGGACCTGGAGTCCCTGGGCCCAGCGGTGGACGTGCCGGATGGTGCGGCCGTCGACGGCGGCGGCGTGCACGTAGCTGCGCAGGAGGAGTTCGGCGGTGTCGCTGACGGCCTGGTCGAGGCGGGAGGCGGGCCGGACCGGGGCGAGGAGGGCGGTGGCCCGGGCGACGGCGGTGTCCTTGTCCTCGCAGCCGCTCGTAGGCGACCAGTGCAGGCGGGCCGGGGTGTCGCAGCGGTGGGTCGGGTCGTAGAGGTGGGTGGGGCCGAGTTTGCCCCGGGCGTCCTTGGTCTCCTCCCACAGGGCGGGGTGGGAGGAGAGGACGAGCACGGGGCCCTCCGCGTCCCGCACGGCCTGAGCGGCTGCCTGGTGGCGGGCGTCGGGCGGGCCGTAGCGGACGGCGCCTGCGGTGCGGGAGGTGTCCCAGCCGCCCGCGGACGCCGCTTCCAGGGGTGCCGGGAGCGTCGCCGGGGAGGAGGGGGACGCCGCCACGGGCGAGGGGACCGCCTTCGCCGACCCGGCGGGCTCCGGTGCGGGCTCCGGCGCGGGTGCGGGCGCGGTCGCCGCGGGGGGCTGCGACGCGTCCGGTGCCCTCGGCGTGGGGACCTCGTGCACCACGGCGGGACGCGGCTTCGACGCGTCCGGCATCGGCTGCGGCTCGGGGTGGGCCGGGGCGGCCGTCCGTGCGGCGCGGCGCCGGATGCGGCCGGCCTTCCAGCGGGCCGCGGTGCCCAGGACGAACACCGTGAGCACCATCAGGATCATCAGCTGGCCGATGAACAGGCCCCAGAACAGGCCGTAACCGGAGAGGGCGTCCGCCGGGGTGTCCGGCCAGGCGCCCGGGAGGTCGTGCGGTTCGGCGATGAGGGAGCGCATCGCGAGGGGTGTGCGGGTGAAGGTGACGCCGGACGGCCAGGCGCCGTGGGCGAGGAGACCGGCGAGGCCGGTGGCCGTCCACACCAGCGTCGTCATGCCGAGCAGGAAGCCGAGGATGCCGATCAGCAGCCCGTCGGGGATGCCTCCCCGGCCGTCCGTTCCCCCGCCGTGGCGGTCGTGCGCGCTCACCCGTGTCCTCCCCGCACCCTGCCGCTTACGCCACCGTCGACTCGGAGTCGCCGACGTGGTGCTCCACGAAGGCCGCCGCCCGCTCCTCCGCCTCCAGCTCGGCGGCGCGCAGGGCGTCGTCGGCGAGGTCGACGGACGATTCGGTCATCGCGCGGTCGGTGAAGACCAGCGGGCGCTCCGTCTCGGTGACGAGGTGTTTGACCACCTGCACGTTGCCGTTGACGTCCCACACGGCGATGCCGGGGGTGAGGGTCGGGATGATCTCCACGGCCCAGCGGGGCAGGCCGAGGACCCGTCCCGTCGCCCGTGCCTCGTCGGCCTTCTGGGCGTAGATGGTGCGGGTCGAGGCCATCTTCAGGATGGCGGCGGCCTCCTTCGCCGCCGCTCCGTCCACGACGTCGGACAGGTGGTGGACGACCGCGACGAAGGACAGGCCGAGGCGTCGGCCGAACTTCAGCAGGCGCTGGAACAGCTGGGCCACGAACGGGCTGTTGATGATGTGCCAGGCCTCCTCGACCAGGAAGATGCGCTTCTTCCGGTCGGGGCGGATCCAGGTGTGCTCCAGCCACACGCCGACGATCGCCATGAGGATGGGCATGGCGATGGAGTTGCGGTCGATGTGGGACAGGTCGAAGACGATCAGCGGCGCGTCCAGGTCGATGCCGACGGTCGTCGGGCCGTCGAACATGCCGCGCAGGTCGCCGTCGACCAGGCGGTCCAGGACGAGGGCGACGTCCAGGCCCCAGGCCCGTACGTCGTCCAGGGCGACGTTCATCGCGGCGGCCGACTCAGGTTCGGGGTGGCGCAGTTGCTCCACGATGTCGGTCAGTACGGGCTGGCGGTCGAGGATCGTCTCGGTGACGTAGGCGTGCGCGACCTTGAGGGCGAAGCCGGCCCGCTCGTCGAGGCTGTGGCCCATGGCGACCTCGATGATGGTGCGCAGCAGGGCGAGCTGGCCGGTCGTGGTGATCGCCGGGTCGAGCGGGTTGAGCCGGATGCCGTGGTCGAGGGCGGCCGTCGGGTCGAGCCGGATGGGAGTTATGCCGAGTTCCTGCGCGATGAGGTTCCACTCGCCGACGCCGTCCTCGCCCTGCGCGTCCAGCACGACGACCTGGCGGTCCTTGAAGCGCAGCTGGCGCAGGACGTAAGTCTTCTCCAGGGCAGACTTGCCGTTGCCGGACTCGCCCAGCACCAGCCAGTGCGGGGCGGGGAGCTGCTGGCCGTAGAGCTGGAAGGGGTCGTAGATGTAGCCCTTCCCGGAGTAGACTTCGCGGCCGATGATGACGCCGGAGTCGCCCAGGCCGGGCGCGGCGGTCGGCAGGTAGACGGCCTGGGCCTGGCCGGTGGAGGTGCGCACCGGCAGGCGGGTCGTCTCGACCTTCCCGAAGAGGAAGGACGTGAAGGCGTCGGTGACGACGGACAGCGGATCCCGCATCGGACTTCAGCCCCTACCTTCGAATGCCGGTGGCGAACGGGAGTGTGTTCACGAAGGCGCGGTGGTGCTCGCGGTCGCACCACTCGAGTTTCAGGTACGACTTGCCGGCCGACGCCCTTATGGTCCGTTTGTCGCGGGCCAGGGCCTCGGGGGAGCGGGAGGAGACGGTGATGTAGCCGACCAGGTTGACGCCGGCCGCGCCGCTGGCGAGGTCCTCGCCGCGCTGGTCGAGGCGGCTGTGGGCGGCGATGTCGCGGGGGTCGACGGTGCGGTTCATCTTGGCGGCGCGGGACGCCTCGGCGTCGTCGTTGGTCTTCTCCGTCAGCATGCGTTCGATGGCGACCTCGGTGGGTTCGAGGTCCATGGTGACGGCGACGGTGCGGATCACGTCGGGGGTGTGGACGAGGAGCGGCGCCAGGAAGTTGACGCCCACCGGGGTCATCGGCCATTCCTTCACCCAGGCGGTGGCGTGGCACCAGGGGGCGCGGGTGGCGGACTCTCGGGTCTTGGCCTGGAGGTAGGTGGGCTCGGTCGCGTCCAGTTCGGCCGGCCAGGCGTTGCGCTTCGTCATCGCCTGGATGTGGTCGATGGGGTGGTCCGGGTCGTACATGGAGTGGATCAGCGAGGACAGCCGGCTCTGGCCGAGCGGCTGCCGGACGCGGATGTCGGCCTCCTGGAGGCGGGAGCAGATGTCGGTGAGCTCGCGGGCCATCACGACGGCCAGTCCGGCGTCGCGGTCCACCCTGCGGCCCTGGGTGCGCACGGCGCGGGCCATGGCGTTGGCCTCGGCGGCCAGGTCGCGGGTGTAGTGCATGCAGGCGACGAGGTAGGCGCGGTGCTGCTCGCTGCTGGTGGACACCATGGACTGGAGCTGGTCGTAGGACTGCTGCAGCCACGGCAGCGCCTTGTCGTCGCCGCGCACGGCGACGTCCTTGGCGTGGGCGTCGGGGTCGGCGGGCAGGGTGCGGGCCAGCATCTGGAGGCGGGTGACGAAGCCGTCGCCGTTGGCGACGTGCTTGAGGAGGGTGCCGAAGCGGTCGACCAGGGCCTCCTGGTCCTCGGAGTCGCGCAGGCCGACGCCGGGGCCCTCGATCTCGATGGCCGCGGTGACGGTCCTGCGGTCGGCGTGCAGGAGCACGGCGATCTCGTCCGGTCCGAACGGTGCGGCGAGCCAGGTGATGCGGCCGATGCCGGGGGGCGGGCCGACCTCCACCTCGCGCCCGTCCAGGCGGGTGCCGGCCTCGACGACGGCGGAGCGGTAGGTGGCGCTGTTGCGCAGGGTGCGCTTGTAACTGCGGTTGATCTCGAACCACTTGTAGAAGGTGCGGCCCTTGTAGGGCACGTACACCGCCGACAGGGCGATCATGGGGAGCCCGGCGAGCAGCACGATCCGCACGGACAGGACGGGGACGAGGAGCCCGCACATCATGCCGAGGAACGCGCCCAGGACGATGAGCGCGATCTCGCCGGTCTCGCGGTTGCGGCCGATGATCGCGTTCGGCCGGGCGCGGCCGATCAGATACGTACGGCGGGGCGTGACCGGATGGGACACGTGGGACTCGGTCGTCAACGCCCTTCACCTCCCGTGCGGTTGGTACTGCTGGTGCGGGTGTTGCCGGCGTGCGGTGTGTTCACCGGGCTGGCGGCGCGCGGGGCGGGTGCGGCGGAGGGGACAGTTCCGCCGCCGCCGGCCGGGCGCGAACTGTGGGCGGCCACGCCGCCGGAGGCGGGGTTGGCGGGGCGTGGGCCGGAGGACTGGCCGCCGCCCGCGTTGTGGTCGGCGCGGGTGCTGTGGGTCTTGATGCCCTGCGCGACGAGGGTCGCGGGCGAGCTGATGACGGCGGCGGCCTTGCCCTCGGCGCCCTGCATGATGCGGTTGTTGCGGGAGCCGGCGATCTCGTCGCCGAAGCCCGGCACGAAGCGGTAGATCATCGCGGAGGCGAAGATCGCCAGCAGGATGATGGCGAGGCCGGAGACGACCGCCGAGAAGGCGTCGGGTCCGTCGTCGGCGGACAGGGCGCCGGCGAGCCCCAGCACTATCACGATGACGGGCTTCACCAGGATCACGGCGATCATGATCCCGGCCCAGCGGCGGACGTGACCCCACAGGTTCTTGTCGACCAGGCCCGCGTACACGACGGTGCCGAGCAGGGCGCCGACGTACAGCAGGGCGGCCCGGATGACGAGCTCCAGCCAGAGCACGCCGGCGGCGAGGATCGAGACCAGGGAGACGACGATCAGCATGATCGGGCCGCCGCCGATGTCCTCGCCCTTCTCCAGGGCGGCGGAGAAGGTGCCGAAGAAGGTGTCCGTCTGGTCGCCGGTCGCCTTGGCGAGCACGTCGGTGACGCCGTCGGTGGCCGAGACGACGGTGTAGAGGATCAGCGGGGTGAACGCCGAGGCGAGCACCGTGAGCCACAGGAACCCCATGGCCTCGGAGAGGGCGGTGGTGAGGGGGACGCCCCGGACGGCCCGCTTGGCGACGGCCAGCAGCCACAGCAGGAGGGTCAGGATCGTCGACGCGGCGAACACGACGGCGTACTGCTGGAGGAACGTGGGGTTGGTGAAGTCGACCTGGGCGGTCTCCTGGACGGCCGCGCTGAGCTTCTTGATCGTCCAGGAGGCGGCGTCGGCGCAGCCCTGGGCGAGGGAGGCGAGGGGGTCGAGGGCGGAGGTGGGGGTGTCCAGGCGGGTGGCTCCGCCGCCTCCGCCGCCTTCGCCTCGTTCGCAGTAGTCCCTGGCGGGGCCGACGATGAGATCGCAGTTGTCGTTGGACGGCGAGGGCGTCGGAGACGGGTCGGCAGCAGCGGGAGTGGCCAGCGTCAGGACGGCGGCCTGGACGGCGGCGATGGCTGCGGCGACGCGCAGGACACGGCGCGGATTACCGGGCATACGTGAGGCCTCCGTACTCCTGAACGGCTGTGGCCATCTCGTCGGCCGTGGACGCCTTGTGGTCGCCCGGGACGGGTGCGGGCCCGTCCTTCTGGGCGAAGCTGTAGACCTTCCAGTCGTCGCCGGTCCAGCGCAGCTGAAGCATCATGGTGAACCAGTCGCTGCTGACCGGATTGGTCGTGCTTTCGCCCGCCGTTCCGAAGACTCCGGTGCACCAGACCTCGACCGCGGCGGCGCTGTCCGAGTAGCTGGTGACCTTCGTGCCGATCGGCATGGTGCGTGAGACATAGGTGCTGCCGGCGGCCGCGTTGCCCTTTTCGTCGAGGCCCAGGTTGTTCAGGAAGTCCTTGGTGTAGGCCTTGTTGAAGCGCTCCTGCAGGGACGCCTGCTTGTCCTGGACGAACACCTGCTGGACGATGGCGGTCCGCCGGTCCGGCTTGAGGATGTCCGACGACACCAGCACGACCGCGTAGTTCGCCGCCGCGCTCTCCGCCCCCTGGCGGTCGTGGGCGAAGCCCGAGGGGATGCCGGCGGTCTTGGTGCCCACGGGCTTCTCGCCCGACGGGGCCGTGGCCGCCGCCTTGGGGGAGTCGGCCTCCGGGTCGTCGGTGGCGGAACCGTCTCCCCCGCGGTTGGCGAAGGCGATGGCGGCGATGAGGAGGACCACCACGCCGACGACCGTGACCAGGCTGCGGGACGACGAGCGGCCGGTTCTGCGCGCGCCGCCGTACGGACCGCCGCCGTCGCCCTCGGGCAGGCGGGTCCGGGTCTGGCCCGTGCCTCCGTAACCGCCGGTGGCCTCGTGCTCGTCTCCGAGACTCATGCCGCGTACGCCCCCTCGACGTCGTGCGGAAACACCTCGTACTCCGCGTACTCCTGGTACGACGGTAGCCGTGCTGGTCCCCGCGCGGGCGCGGTGTGGTGACTCGACATCAGGGAGACGCAACCTCAGCCGGTGGGCACGACGGGCGGGTGGGGTGGAGGGGTGCCGGGCGTGCCCGGTGGGGACCGATGGAGCGGGGCTAGACGGCCATGCCGTACACGATGGTGAAGAGGGTGCCGAGTGAGCCGATGATGAACACACCCGTCAGGCCCGCGATGATGAGGCCCTTGCCCTGTTCGGCGCTGAACGTGTCGCGCAGGGCCGTGGCACCGATGCGCTGCTTGGCGGCGCCCCAGATGGCGATGCCGAGGCAGATCAGGATGGCGACCGCCATGACCACTTCGATCATGACCTTGGCCTCGTTGCCCAGGCTGCCGAAGGGGCCCCAGTCCGGAGCGATCCCGCCGATGATGGTGTTGATGTCTCCCTCGTCGGCCGCAAAGAGCATGTAAGTCACCGCCCCTGTTGGGTAGTTCCGCACCCTCTGCGGGCATGCAGAGGTCAGACCTCATTGTCGCCGACAAATGCGCCAACGCATGTCGACTTGGCGTCATTGGCTGGCGTGTTTTGTGTGAATGAAGAGTCGTATCGTCACTCTGTGTATCACGGTATGTTACGCCGGGCAATGAAGTCCGCGAAGAGGGCGGGACGCGTCCGGGGCGAGGGGTGTGGAGGGCGGCCGGGATGCGGCCGAGGTGCACTCCCCGGTCCCGTGCGGCCGGGTCCGGTCACGTCCGGTCCCGTCCGGTCGCGTTCGTGAGGGGGTGACGGCCGGGGGCCGCCTCTACACTGACGGCGGCGGTCGGACTCCCTCGGGGTGAAGGGCGGTTGACGGTGCGTAAGGCGTGGGTGGTGGCGGGCGTCGCGCTCAGCGGTGGGCTCGCCTTCGTCATGCTGCTCGTCGTGGGCGTCTACCTCGTCGCCGGGAACCTCGTGAACGGGGTGGGGGGCGGGGCCGCCAAGGCGCTGGCCAAGGGGGCGGTGCCGGCCGAGTACCAGGAGCTGGTGGCGAAGTGGGGCAATCTCTGCCCGGCCATCAACCCGGCGCTGCTCGCGGCCCAGCTCTACCAGGAGAGCGGGTTCAACCCGAGGGCGCAGAGCCACGCGTCGGCGCAGGGCATCGCGCAGTTCATCCCGGGCACCTGGGCCACGCACGGCATCGACGGGGACGGGGACGGCGACCGCGACGTGTGGGATCCGGCGGACGCGATCCCGTCGGCGGCGCAGTACGACTGCACGCTGGCGTCCTATGTGAAGGACGTGCCGGGGAATCCGACCGAAAACATGCTGGCCTCCTACAACGCGGGGGCCTATGCGGTGATCAAGTACGGAGGGGTGCCGCCGTACAAGGAGACGCAGAACTACGTGGCCCGGATCACCGCGCTGGAGAAGAGTTTCGCGGCGCCGGTCGGCCGGGTCGATCCCTCGAAGCAGGCGGCGGGCGCCATCGCGTACGCGCAGGAGAAGTTGGGCACGCCCTATCTCTGGGGCGGCAACGGCACCGCTGAGCAGGGCGGACGCTTCGACTGCTCGGGTCTGACGAAGGCCGCGTACGAGAGCGTGGGGATCACGTTGCCGCGGGTGGCGAACGACCAGTACAACGCGGGACCGCATCCGGCGCGGGACGAACTGCTCCCCGGTGATCTGGTCTTCTTCTCGGACGACCCGACCGATTCGCGGGCCATCCGGCATGTGGGGATTTACGTGGGCGGTGGGTACATGATCGACGCGCCCCGCCCGGGTGCGGTGATCCGGTTCGACCCGATCGACACCCCCGACTACTTCGGTGCCACCCGGGTGACCGAAGATGGCGCGAAAGCGCTCCCCACCCCGGCGTAGCGGAGCGTGAACCCACCCCCTGAGCTGCGGAGATGAATCTCTCTTCGGTAACGTCTGGGTGATCATTCGGTGGACCGTGGAACGTATGGACGGGGGCCGTGCGTTCCTGTTGGCGTAGCCGGAAGCGGATCTACACACCACGGGGGTGGACAGGGAAGGCGTGCACACCGTGTGCCGCATTACATGACGAAGGGGCCGCAGCACCATGGCTGGACTCGCCGAATCCGGGTCGAACCCCGACGTCGACCTGCTCTACGACATCAACGGCCTGGCCAAGGCGGCCCCGCCGTGGTTCGACCGCGTCATGGAGTTCGTCGGCGAGTACGGGCTGTTGTTCGCCGTGATCCTGATGGTCCTGTGGTGCTGGTGGGGTGTGCGGAAGCGGGGCGGGGAGGACGCGGCGGTCTCGGTCGCGGCGCTGGTGTGGGCCCCTCTCTCGGCGGCCGTGGCGGTGCTGGTGAACGTGCCGATCCGGGGCATCGTCGAGCGGCCCAGACCGTTCCTCGACCACGACGGTCTCGAGGTGCTGGTCTCCGGCAAGACCGACTACTCGTTCGTGAGCGACCACGCCACCCTCAGCATGGCCCTGGCGGTCGGACTGTTCCTGGCCAACCGGAAGTTCGGCCTGGTGGCCATCGTGATGGCGGTGTTCGCGGGCTTCTGCCGGGTCTACATGGGCGTGCACTACCCGACGGACGTGATCGGCGGGCTCGCGCTCGGCACGGCGGTCGCGCTGCTGCTGTCGCCGGCGGCGATGGCGCTGCTGACGCCGCTGATGCGGGCGATCGAGCGGTCGCCCAGGGCGGGATGGCTGGTCGCGGCCCACGGTCGGGACGGGCAGCAGGGCGGGACGGCCCGGGGGCCGCGCCGTGAGGCCTCCGGCCCCGGGGAGCGCGACCTGGCGGCCTGAGCCGCCCGGTCGGCGCAACACGGGCATGCGCGGCGGGTGCTGACGCCCCGTCGGTGCAGCGGGTCGCGGCGCGGGGCCGGGGACAGGACCTAGTCTCGGCGGGGAACCGGTCCCCGGCGAAGGGAAGCGTCCGTGCACGGCATGAGCAGTTCGAGCGGCATGAGCGGTGCGAGCAGTCCGACCGGTGCGACCGGTGCGAGCGGTGCGACCGGTGCGAGCGGTGCACGTGGTGGGACCGGCCCGACCAGCCCGACCGGCCCGAGCGGTGCGACCGGTCCGAGCGGTGAGGGCGGGCCGGACGGGGCCGCCGGGACGCTGATGCCGGCCGCCTTCCTCGGTCACGGGAACCCGATGAACGCCCTGGAGCACAACCGGTACACCGAGGCCTGGCGGCTGTTCGGCGCGTCGGTGCCCAGGCCGCGGGCGATCCTGGTGATCTCGGCGCACTGGTACACCAACGCCACCGCGGTCACCGCGATGCCCCGGCCGCGCACGATCCACGACTTCTACGGGTTCCCGCAGGAGCTGTTCGACGTCCAGTACCCGGCGCCGGGCGCGCCCGACGTCGCCGAGCTGGTGGCCGACGTGGTGAAGCCGACCTGGGTGGGGCAGGACATCGACAGCTGGGGCATCGACCACGGCACCTGGTCGGTGCTCGTGCACGCCTTCCCGGACGCGTCGATCCCGGTGGTGCAGCTCTCGCTCAACGCGTTCAAGGACTTCGACCACCATCTGCGCCTGGGCCGCAGACTGGCCCCGCTGCGGGAGCAGGGGGTGCTGATCATCGGGAGCGGCAACATCGTGCACAACCTGCGGGCGGTCGACTTCCGGCAGCCGGACACCGGCTACGACTGGGCGCTGCGCTTCGACGAGGTGGCGCGCGAGCGGCTGGCCGAGGACCCGGCGGGGGTCGCGGCGCTCGACGGGCACCCCGACTTCCGCCGGGCGGTGCCGACGCCGGACCACTATCTGCCGCTGCTGTACATCGCCGGGCTGGCCGACGACCGGCCGCTGGACCTGCTGGTCGACGGGCATGCCGCCGGTTCGATCTCCATGGCGGCCTACACCCTGGGCCTGGACCGCGATCTGACCGGCGCGGTCGGCGACGAGCCCGCCGCCGATCTGCCCGCCGGATTCCCGGCGCTCGACTCCAACATCTGAGCCGGCCGGAGGCCCTTCCGGCGTTCGCCGGGACCTCGGGGCCGCCCCGGGTGTCATCAGGGACCTCGGGGCCGCCCCGGGCGTTCTCCGGAACCCCGGGGCCGTCCGCCCCGGTCCGGCGGCGCGGTGGCCCGGCGGGTCACCCGGCCGTGTGCTTCTCGGCGTCCGTGCGGGCCTGGCTGCGGGCCCTCCTGGCCGGGCCGCGCCAGCCGCAGGTGCAGCGGGCCGTGCAGAAGCGCCCCTGCTCCGCGGTGGTGGTGGAGTGTTCCTTCTGTCCGACGGGCTCGGGCCGTTCCTGCTGCTGCGCCACGCCGACCACGGTACCGCCCGCCGCGTCGCGCGTGACGGCGGCACCTACCGGTCGTTAACCGCAACGACAGCGGCCCGTGGCGGATCGAGCGGGGGTAGGCGGACGATGGCGGGTGGACCACTGCGGGGCGGGCGGATGCGCCGGGCCGTCGGCGCGCTCGGCGCCGTCGGCTGCCTGGGCCTGACGGCCGGGGCGTGCGCGCAGAGCGGGGCCGCGGCCGGCGGGGCGCCGGCCGGGGATCCGGTGACGGTACTGCGGGGCGCCGCCGACGCGCTGGTGGAGGCCGGGAGCGCCCAGACCCGCACGTCCATGGAGATGGCCAGCGGCGGGACCAGGGTGACCATCCGGGGCGAGGGCGTCTACGACTTCCGGGAGCGGACGGGGCGGCTGAAGGTGCTGCTGCCGCAGGACCCGGCGGGGCAGGAGGTGCGGCGGCCGATCACCGAGCTGCTCGCTCCGGGCGCCCTGTTCATGAAGAACCGCGGGGCCGGGGTGCCCGCCGACAAGTGGGTGCGGGTGGACACCGGCACGCTGGCCGACGGCAACCTCGTCACCGGTGGGGCGACCGATCCGCTGGTGGCCGCCGAGGTACTGCGCGGGACGCGGACGGCCGCGTTCGTCGAGCGGACCGAGGTCGCGGGGACGGCCGTGCGGCACTACCGGGGGACGGCGGACCTCGCGGTGGCGGCGCGCGACGCCTCGGAGCCGAACCGGGGGCCGCTGGGCGCGGCGGCGGAGGGGTTCGCCACCGCCTCGGTGCCGTTCGACGTGTATCTGGACGACGAGGGGCGCATCCGCAAGGTCCGGCACCGGTTCAGCTTCGTGAACGGGACCGAGGAACGGCCGGTCACGGTGGCGTCCACGACGCTGCTGTTCGGGTTCGGCGCCCCGGTGCGGGTGCGGCTGCCCGCCGCGGACGACATCTACGCCGGCCGGATCGCCGAGCAGTGAGCGGCGGGGGACCACCGAGGGGTGACCGGCCGCACCGCCGAGGGGTGACCGGCCGGATCCTCGCGGAGTGACCGGCGGGAACTAGCCCTTACGTGCCATGCGCGGCGCGTGGGCCGCTGCCTACCCTGGGTCCTGTCCGACAGGCCCCGGGACGTCGGTGACGGCAGAGATGAGGTGACGCGCGTGGCCCCCCTCGGAATGGTCCAGGACCACGTGGCTCTCGCCGAGATAGAGCTGTGCGGAGATCTGATCATCGCCGCGTCCGCGGCGCAGGGACGGCTGAGTCTGGAGAGCATCGACGAGGTGCTCCGGGTGGCCGAGGCGCGGACCGCGGTCCAGGAGTCCGGCCGCCGTGCCGGGCCGGGGCGGCGCTGACGCCGTCAAGGCGCCCGGCGGCGGCCCCCGGTCCCGTCCGGGCTCGTCCGGCCCGGGCGCCCGACCCCATCCGGCCCCGGCCAACGTCCGGGCACCGTCCGTCCGGTCAGGTGCGCAGCATCCGGGCGATGGCCTGGGTGGCCTCCTTGACCTTGGCGTCGATCTCGTCGCCGCCCTTGACGGCCGCGTCGGCGACGCAGTGGCGCAGGTGCTCCTCCAGGAGTTGCAGGGCGAAGGACTGCAGCGCCTTGGTGGAGGCGGACACCTGGGTGAGTATGTCGATGCAGTAGACGTCCTCGTCGACCATCCGCTGCAGGCCGCGGATCTGTCCCTCGATGCGGCGCAGGCGCTTGAGGTGCTCCTGCTTCTCGTGGTGGTAGCCGTGGATGCCGCGGTCGTGGTCGGTGACGATCTCCGTCGCCTCGGAGGAGGGCGCTCCGGCGCCGGCCTCGGTGGTCGTCATCGCGTCCTCCTGTGTGTGCTGCCGGTCGTGTGCGGGTGCCCGGTTCGGTGCCCGGTCCGGTGCGTGGTTCGGTGCGAGGTCCCCGTGCGGGCGGCCGGACGGCCGTCGCGTATATACCCCTGGCGGGTATATGGTACCGAATTTCCCTGGGTATAGGACCTGTGGCCGGTGCGGTGCGCGACGGCCGGCGCGGACCTCGGACGGCCCCCGTGCGGAGCAGCGAGCCCGATGGGCGACACTGGGGGACGGCCCGCTCGTCGTGGCCGGATGATGCGCCTAGCATCAGCCTGACCGAACCCTCTGCACCCCGAGGACCCCACGTGCGCTTTCGTCTGACCCCCAGGGAGACGAGCTTCTATGACATGTTCGCCGCATCCGCGGACAACATCGTCACGGGCTCCAAACTCCTGATGGAACTGCTCGGGGCGGACTCCTCCGCCCGGGTCGAGATCGCAGAGCGTATGCGGGCCGCGGAACACGCGGGTGACGACGCCACGCACGCGATCTTCCATCAGCTGAACTCCTCGTTCATCACGCCCTTCGACCGCGAGGACATCTACTCCCTCGCCTCGTCCCTCGACGACATCATGGACTTCATGGAGGAGGCCGTCGACCTGGTCGTCCTCTACAACGTCGAGGAACTGCCCAAGGGCGTCGAGCAGCAGATCGAGGTGCTGGCGCGGGCCGCCGAGCTGACGGCCGAGGCGATGCCGAACCTGCGGACCATGGACAACCTCACCGAGTACTGGATCGAGGTCAACCGGCTGGAGAACCAGGCCGACCAGATCCACCGCAAGCTGCTGGCGCACCTGTTCAACGGCAAGTACGACGCCATCGAGGTGCTCAAGCTGAAGCAGATCGTGGACGTACTGGAGGAAGCGGCGGACGCCTTCGAGCATGTGGCGAACACGGTGGAGACCATCTCCGTCAAGGAGTCCTGACACCACCCATGGAGACGTTCGCACTGGTCGTGACCATCGGGGTCGCGCTCTTCTTCACCTACACCAACGGCTTCCACGACTCGGCGAACGCGATCGCCACCTCCGTGTCGACCCGCGCGCTGACCCCGCGGGCGGCGCTCGCGATGGCGGCCGTGATGAACCTGGCCGGCGCGTTCATGGGGTCCGGCGTCGCCAAGACGGTCAGTGAGGGGCTGATCCAGACGCCCGAGGGCTCGACGGGGATGGGGATCCTGTTCGCCGCCCTGGTGGGTGCGATCGTCTGGAACCTGATCACCTGGTACTTCGGGCTGCCGTCCTCGTCCTCGCACGCCCTGTTCGGCGGCATGGTGGGCGCCGCGCTGGCCGGCGGGACGGCCGTGTACTGGAACGGGGTCGTCGACAAGGTCGTCATCCCGATGTTCGTCTCGCCGCTGGTCGGTCTGCTCGCCGGGTACCTGGTCATGACGGCGATCATGTGGATCTTCCGGCGGGCCAACCCGCACAAGGCCAAGCGCGGCTTCCGGATCGCCCAGACCGTGTCGGCGGCCGGGATGGCGCTCGGGCACGGTCTGCAGGACGCCCAGAAGACGATGGGCATCGTGGTGATGGCGCTGGTCATCGCCGACGTCGAGGACTACGGCGACCCGATCCCGGTGTGGGTCAAGATCGCCTGTGCGGTGATGCTGTCCGCGGGCACCTACGCGGGCGGCTGGCGGATCATGCGGACGCTCGGCCGGAAGATCATCGAGCTGGACCCGCCGCAGGGGTTCGCGGCCGAGACCACGGGCGCGACGATCATGTTCGGTTCGGCGTTCCTGTTCCACGCGCCGATCTCCACCACGCACGTGATCACCTCGGCGATCATGGGTGTCGGGGCGACCAAGCGCGTCAACGCGGTCCGGTGGGGCGTCGCCAAGAACATCGTCATGGGCTGGTTCATCACCATGCCGGCGGCCGCCCTGGTGGCCGCGCTGTCGTTCTGGGTGGTGCAGCTGGCGTTCCTGTAGCGGTGCGCGGCGCGGGGTGCCCGCGGCACGGCAGGAGACGTACGGCGGAGCAGCACGGCGGACGACCTACGGCAGAGGGCGTGCGTCGGAGGACGTACGGCCCGGCCTCCGGCGCGGGGTGCGGGCGCGGCGGGGATCCGCGGCGGACGTGCGCAGGAGTGGGGACGCGCGCAGGAGCAGGGAAAGGGCCCGCCCCCGGTTCTCGGGGGCGGGCCCTGTGCTCCTCACGGTGGCACCGCCATGCAGCACCGTGAGGGGACCGCGGGTCAGCCGAAGCGGCCGGAGATGTAGTCCTCCGTGGCCTGGACCGACGGGTTGGAGAAGATGCGCTCGGTGTCGTCGATCTCGATCAGCTTGCCGGGCTTGCCGACCGCCGCGAGGTTGAAGAACGCGGTGCGGTCGGAGACCCGGGCCGCCTGCTGCATGTTGTGCGTGACGATGACGATGGTGAACCGCTCCTTCAGGTCGCCGATCAGGTCCTCGATGGCGAGGGTGGAGATCGGGTCCAGGGCGGAGCAGGGCTCGTCCATCAGCAGCACCTTCGGCTCGACCGCGATGGCGCGGGCGATGCACAGCCGCTGCTGCTGGCCGCCGGACAGGCCCGAGCCGGGCTTGTTGAGGCGGTCCTTGACCTCGTTCCAGAGGTTGGCGCCCCGCAGGGACTTCTCGACGATGTCGTCCAGCTGCGACTTCTTGTACTTGCCGTTCAGCCTGAGGCCCGCCGCCACGTTGTCGTAGACCGACATGGTGGGGAAGGGGTTGGGGCGCTGGAAGACCATGCCGACCTCGCGCCGCACGGCCACCGGGTCGATGCCGCTGCCGTACAGGTTCTCGTCGTCGAGCATGACCTTGCCCTCGACCCGGCCGCCCGGCGTGACCTCGTGCATGCGGTTGAGGGTGCGCAGGAACGTGGACTTGCCGCAGCCGGAGGGGCCGATGAAGGCCGTGACGGAGCGGGGCTCGACCGTCATCGAGATGTCCTCGATGGCGAGGAAGGAGCCGTAGTAGGCGTTGAGGCCGCTGATGTCGATGCGCTTGGCCATGGGAATCACTGCTTCTTTCGGGTCGCCGGCGGTCGTCGCCGTGGCCGCGTCAGCGACCGGTCTGCGGGGCCTTCCAGCGGGCGATGCCGCGGGCCGCCAGGTTGAGGATCATGATGAACGCGATGAGCGTCAGGGCCGCCGCCCAGGCACGGTCGTAGGCCGCGCCGGAACCTCCGCTGTTGGCGTACTGGAGGTAGATGTACATGGGCAGCGACTCCTGCGGTCCCTGGAAGGGGTTGGCGTTGATGAAGTCGGTGCCCCACACCAGCAGCAGCACGGGCGCGGTCTCACCGGTGATGCGGGCCACGGCCAGCATCACGCCGGTGGTGATGCCTCCGATCGACGTGGGCAGCACCACCTTGAGGATGGTGCGCCACTTCGGCACGCCGAGCGCCAGGGACGCCTCGCGCAGCTCGTTGGGCACCAGTTTCAGCATTTCCTCGGTGGAGCGGACGACCACGGGGATCATCAGGATCGACAGGGCCATGGAGCCGGCGAAGCCGGACGGTCCCATGCCGAGGATCAGCACCCAGAGGCTGAGGATGAACAGGCCCGCGACGATCGACGGGATGCCCGTCATGACGTCGACGAAGAAGGTCACCGCCTGGGCGAGCCGGCCGCGCCCGTACTCGACGAGGTAGATCGCGGTGAGCACGCCGACCGGCACGGAGATCAGGGCGGCGAGGCCGACCTGCTGCAGGGTGCCGAGCATGGCGTGGTAGATGCCGCCGCCGGGCTCGGCGTCGGCGACGGTGCCCATCGAGTGGGTGAGGAAGTAGCCGTCGAGGACCTTGACGCCCTGCTCGACCGTCTCCCACAGCAGGGAGGCGAGCGGGATCACGGCCAGCAGGAAGGCGACCCACACCAGGCTGGTCGCCAGGCGGTCCTTGGCCTGGCGGACGCCCTCGACCTTGGCGGCGACGGCGAACGAGCCGCTCACGAACAGCACGCCCGCGATCAGGGCCCACTGGATGTCGCTCTGCAGCCCGGCGGCGGCGCTGATGCCGTAGCCCAGCGCGGCGGACGCGGCGGCCACCGCCCAGGGGAACCACTTCGGCAGGGTCGCGCCGCGCAGGGAGCTGCGCTGCGGGGACAGGGTTGCGTGGCTCATGCGTTGGCCCCCGAGTACTCCTTGCGGCGTGCGATGATCAGCCGCGCCGCGCCGTTGACCAGCAGGGTGATGACGAACAGGACCATGCCGGAGGCGATCAGTGCGTCCTGGCCCATCACGTTGGCCTCGTTGAACTTGCTGGCGATGTTCTGGGCGAAGGTGCCGCCGCCGGTGTCGAGCAGGCTGAGGTTGATGTCGAAGGACGGCGAGAGCACCATCGCGACGGCCATCGTCTCGCCGAGCGCGCGGCCGAGGCCCAGCATCGACGCGGAGATGACGCCGGAGCGGCCGAAGGGCAGCACCGACATGCGGATGACCTCCCAGCGCGTGGCGCCGAGGGCCAGGGCGGCCTCCTCGTGCATCCGCGGCACCTGGCGGAACACCTCGCGGCTGACGTTGGTGATGATCGGCAGGATCATGATCGCCAGCAGGATGCCGATGGTGAACAGCGAGCGCGGGGCGCCGTCGTTCCAGGCGAAGACGCCCGTCCAGCCGAGGTAGTCGTCGAGCCAGCCGTAGAGGCCGTTGAGGTGCGGGACGAGGAAGAGGGCGCCCCACAGGCCGTAGACGATCGACGGGACCGCGGCGAGCAGGTCGATCACGTAGGCGATGGTGCCGCCGAGGCGGCGGGGCGCGTAGTGCGTGATGAACAGGGCGATGCCCACCGAGATCGGCACCGCGATGATCATCGCGATGACCGACGACACGACGGTGCCGAAGGCCAGGACGGCGATGCCGAACTCCGGCGGGACGCCGGTGGGGTTCCACTCGAAGGTGGTGAAGAAGTTCGCCTCGTCCTTGCTGATGGCCAGGGAGGCGCGGTAGGTCAGGAAGGCCGCGATGGCGGCCATGAGCACCAGCACGAAGATGCCGGACCCGCGGGAGAGCCCGAGGAAGATCCGGTCACCGGGGCGGGTGGCGGCCCGTGCGGCCCGCTTCTGCTCGGCCGTGGCCGGCAGGGGGGCGGTGGGAGGGGCGGTGGGTGTCTGTGTCGTGGTGTCCATCGGGTTCTCCGGTCTGCGGAGCCGTCCGTGGCGGGCGGCTCGGTCGGAGCCGTCCGGGGGCCGGGGGCTCCTGATGGCGGTGCACCGGACGGTGTGCGGACCGGACCCGGTGGGGGGCCGGTCCGCACACGCGGGGTCAGCTCAGGCTCGCGATGGTGTCGCGGACCTTGGTGATGATCTCGTCGGGCATCGGGGCGTAGCCGGCGTCGGCCAGCAGGCCCTGGCCGTCCTCGGAGGCCATGTAGTTCAGGAAGGCCTTGGTGGCGGGCAGGGTCTCCGCCTTGTTGCCCTTGTCGCAGACGATCTCGTAGGTGACCAGGACGATCGGGTAGGCGCCCTCGGCGTTCGGGGTGTAGTCCAGCTCCAGCGCCAGGTCCTTGCCGGTGCCGACGACCTTGGCGGCGCCGATGGCCGCGGTGGCGTTCTCGACGGTGGCGGCGACCGGCTCGGTGGCCTCGGTCTTGAGGTCGACGGTCTTGATGCCGTCCTTGGCGTAGGAGAGCTCGAAGTAGGAGATGGCGCCCGCGGTCTGCTTGACCTGCTGGGCCACACCGGAGGAGCCCTGCGCGGACTGGCCGCCCTCGGCCTCCCACGACTTGCCCGGCTCGTACGTCCAGTCCTTGGGCGCGGCGGCCTTGAGGTACTTGGTGAAGTTGTCGGTGGTGCCGGACTCGTCGGAGCGGTGGAACGCCTGGATCTTCAGGTCGGGCAGCTTGGCGTCGGGGTTGAGCTTCTTGATCGCCTCGTCGTTCCAGTTGGTGATCTTGTTGTCGAAGATCTGGGCCATGGTGGCCGCGTCCAGGGTGAGCTTGTCGACGCCCGGGACGTTGAAGCCGACCGCGATCGGGCCGCCGACCATCGGCAGGTCGATGCCCTGGCCGTCGGTGCAGATCTTCTTCGACGCCTCGACCTCCTCGGGCTTCAGCGCGGAGTCCGAGCCGGCGAAGGCGGTCTGGCCCTGGGTGAAGGCGGTGATGCCGGCGCCGGAGCCGGTCGGGTTGTAGTTGACCTGCACGTCCTTGCAGGCCGCGGTGAACTGCTTCACCCACGCGTCGATCGCGTTCTTCTGCGCGGACGAGCCGGACGCCTGGAGCTGGCCCCGGGCGTCGTCGCACTTGATGTTCCCGGCCTGCGCGGCGGCGGACGCGTCGCCGCCGTTGCCGCCGGAGGTGTCGTCGGAGCCGCACGCCGTGAGGGCCAGGGCGCCGGAGACGGCGAGAGCGCCGAGAGCGAGGGCCCGCCGGTTCTTGCGCTGAAGCTTCACTTGAATTCCTTCCAGGTGCCGCCGTCCTGATTTCGGCGGCGTGCGCGAAGTGTGGGTGATGCGGACGCCCGGGCGCCGGGCCGGGGGACGGGCCGCATCGTGCACGGCCGAAATTAGGCAGAACAGGTGAAGCCGCCGATGGCCGTACATGAACGAGGGGTGAACCCCTGAGGACGGTGCGGTGAGGTCACGGAACGCTCACGTCCCGGACACGGGCCGGTACCGGCCGGAAGGGGTCGGTCCGGTGGACGCCGCCGTGACGGGGGGCGGCGCGGGGGTCGGGCACGGCGGCCGGGCACGGCGGCCGGGCATGGGGGTCGGGTCGGACCGGGTCGGGTCCGGGCTGCCGCGCCCGCCGTGGCGACCCGGTCCGGCGGGTCCGTCCGGCGGGTCGGCGGGTGCGGTGGTCCGGTGCGCCCGGCGGGTCCGGTGGGTCCGGTGCGCCCGGTGGGTCCGTGCGAGGCGGTGCGAGGCGTGCCGTCGCCCGGCCGGGCAGCCGTGTGGCCCGGGCCGGGCGTTCGCACCGGGGCCGTACGGCCGGGGGCGCACCGGGGCCGTAGCGGAGCCGTACGGGCGGGGCCGTACCGGGGCCGGGCGCAGGGCGCACCGCGCCCGGTGGCGGTGAGGGCCGAGGAGGCCCTACGCGGGGCTCGCGGGCGGCCGGCCGTCCCGGTCGCCGGAGGTGGCGAGGTGAGCGAGCAGGTCGTCCACGAGGTCCGCGTCCCGCGGTGCGGTGAGGCGGGGGCGAGCCCGGTCCGGGGGAAGCCACAGGACGCGGTCCACCTCGTCGTTCGGGGTGAAGCCGCCGGAGACGGCTCGCGCGGCCCAGTAGCGGACCCGCTTGGGCCGGCCGTCGGCCAGGTAGTGCACGGAGGGCAGCTCGGCGCCCGGGACGGCCGTGTGGCCGGTCTCCTCGGCGACTTCGCGCAGGGCGCCGGCGAGCGGGTCCTCGCCGCGCTTGAGCTTGCCCTTGGGCCAGGACCAGTCGTCGTACTTGGGACGGTGAACGAGACACAGCTCCAGCTCACCCGTCACGGGCGAGTACCGCCACAGGACACAGCCCGCCGCCTGGACCGTGAGAGTGCCGTGCGCCATGGGTGTGCCGCCTTCCTGGACCTCGGCCGGTGCTCCGCCCGCGCGGGGCAGGGGCGCTGTCCGCGGGGCCGGGGCTTCCGCTTCCGGCCTGTGGTCCGCGTGCCTACGGCGCCCCGAGGACATCCTTGCGCCAGCAGCGCTGGAACGCGTACCGCGCGGCCTCCACCTCGTGCCGCTGGTCGGCGTGGAGCACGCCGAGCGCGTACGCCGTGGCGGGGGCGATGCGCGGGGTGCGGGCCGCCTGCGCGGCGGCGGTCGCGGCCTCGGCGGCGTCCCGGTGCCGGTCCAGGGCCGCGGCGGCGGCCGGCAGACCCGCGTCGGCGGAGGCGGGCGCGGCCCCGCCCGGGAGGCCGTGACCGTGGTCGCCGCCGTCACTGTGGCCGCCGTCGCCGTCCCCGTGGCCGTCGCTGTCGTCGTGGTCGCGCAGCACCTCGCGTGCGTAGCGGTGCAGGCGCAGCAGCAGGCGGACCTGGTGCCAGGGGGCGTCCTGCGGGTGGGGGGCCGGGTCCGGGGACAGCCCGTGGATCAGCGCCTGGGCGTTGTACGGGCTGCCCGCGGTGACGAGGGGCAGCGCGGCCACGGCGTCGGCGAGGCGGTCCCGGGCGGCGGCGGCCGGGTCCCGCAGGTCGGCCCGGTGCGCGGCCGGGGCCAGCGGGACCTCGCTGGCCAGCACGGCGACCTGGTCCGCGACCGCGTGGAAGCGGGAGGAGCGCAGCGCCTGGAGGGCGGTGGAGTGGGCCCGGGTCCGGGCGAGCGTGAGCTGCCGCTCCAGCAGCGCGCCCGCCTTGACGGCGCCCACGGTCAGGTTGCCCCGGTCGGGGAGGGGGAGGGCGGTGCCGGGGGGCGGGGCCGTGGTGGTGGCCGGGGACGGCGGCGGGGCCGTCGCCGTAGCGGTGCGGGGCCGGGCCGGGGCCGGCGCGTCGGTGCCGGGGCGGGCGGGCGACGGGGTGGCGACCGGCGCCCGGGGGGCCACGGCACGGGCCGGGGCCGCCACGGGTGCGGGGGCGGCTGCCGCCTGGGCCGGGAGCACGGGGGCGCCGGAGAGGCGGTGCAGGGCCGTCAGCAGCCGCTCCAGGCGGGCCGTGCAGCCGTGCTCCACGGCCAGGGTGCCGGAGACCCAGGCGAGTTCCGGGCTGAGGGACTGGGCCCAGTCCCGGTCCAGCAGCGGCTGGAAGGTGTGCAGCCCGGCGCTGATGCGGCGGGCCGAGCGGCGCAGCGCCCGGGCCGCCTCGGCCGCCTCCTCCGGCGTGGCGCCCGGGCCGGTCTCCCGGTGCAGGCGCAGCGCGCGGAGGAAGGCGGTGGCCTGGGCGCGCAGGTGGCGCTCCAGGGCGGCGACCGGCACGGGGCCGGTCGCCGGGTGCGTCGGGTCAGGGTGTCGCTGTGCCACGCCGGCGCCTCCGGGCGTCTATGAGCATCTCCTGGATGTTGCGCAGGGGCCGGCCGTCGGCGTCGGTGGCGTGCCGGGTCCACTCGCCGTCCGCGTCCAGGTGCCAGGACGCGGTGGCGTCGGACATGCCCGTCTCCAGGAGACGGTTCAGGGAGCCCCGGTGGGCCGGGTCGGTGACCCGCACCAGGGCCTCTATGCGGCGGTCGAGGTTGCGGTGCATCATGTCCGCGCTGCCGATCCACACCTCGGGTTCGCCGCCGTTGCCGAAGGCGAAGACCCGGGAGTGTTCGAGGAAGCGGCCGAGGACGGAGCGGACCCGGACGTTCTCCGACAGCCCCGGCACGCCCGGCCGGATCGCGCAGATGCCGCGCACCCAGATGTCCACCGGCACGCCCGCCCGGGACGCCCGGTAGCAGGCGTCGATGACGGCCTCGTCGACCATCGAGTTGACCTTGATGCGCACGTAGGCGGGGCGTCCGGCGCGGTGGTGCTGGGCCTCCTTGTCGATCCGGGAGACCAGGCCGTCCCGCAGTGACTTCGGGGCGACCAGCAGCCGCCGGTAGGTCTCCCGGCGGGAGTAGCCGGAGAGGCGGTTGAACAGGTCGGAGAGGTCCGCGCCGACCTGCGGGTCGGCGGTGAGCAGGCCGAGGTCCTCGTAGAGGCGGGCCGTCTTCGGGTGGTAGTTGCCGGTGCCGACGTGGCTGTAGCGGCGCAGCGTCTCGCCCTCCTGACGCACCACCAGGGACAGCTTGCAGTGGGTCTTCAGGCCGACCAGGCCGTAGACGACGTGGCAGCCGGACTCCTCCAGCTTGCGCGCCCACTTGATGTTGGCGTGCTCGTCGAAGCGGGCCTTGATCTCGACCAGCACCAGCACCTGCTTGCCCGACTCGGCGGCGTCGATGAGGGCGTCCACGATCGGGGAGTCGCCCGAGGTGCGGTACAGGGTCTGCTTGATCGCCAGGACGTCCGGGTCGGAGGCGGCCTGCTCCAGGAACGCCTGCACGGAGGTGGAGAAGGAGTCGTACGGGTGGTGCAGCAGCACGTCGCGGCTGCGCAGCGCGGCGAAGATGTCGGGGGCGGAGGCGGACTCCACCTCCGCGAGGTCCCGGTGGGTGCCGGCGATGAACTTCGGGTACTTCAGCTCCGGCCGGTCCAGGCTGTGGATGCGGAAGAGGCCGGTGAGGTCGAGCGGGCCGGGCAGCGGGTAGACCTCGGCCTCGCTGATCTTCAGCTCGCGCACCAGGAGGTCCAGCACCTCGCGGTCGATGGACTCCTCCACCTCCAGGCGCACCGGGGGCCCGAAGCGGCGCCGCATGAGTTCCTTCTCCAGCGCCTGGAGCAGGTTCTCCGTGTCGTCCTCCTCGACCTCCAGGTCCTCGTTGCGGGTGAGCCGGAAGGCGTGGTGCTCCAGCACCTCCATGCCGGGGAACAGCTCCTCCAGGTGGGCGGCTATGACGTCCTCCAGCGGGACGTAGCGGCCGGGGGAGCTCTCCAGGAAGCGGGACAGCAGCGGCGGCACCTTCACCCGGGCGAAGTGCTTGTGCCCGGTGACGGGGTTGCGGACGACGACGGCCAGGTTCAGGGACAGGCCGGAGATGTACGGGAAGGGGTGCGCCGGGTCGACCGCCAGCGGGGTCAGCACCGGGAAGATCTGGTGCCGGAAGAGGGTGAACAGGCGGGCCTGCTCCTTCTCCGTCAGCTCGTTCCAGCGGACCAGGTGGATGCCCTCCTCCGCGAGTGCGGGGGCGACGTCCTCGTGGTAGCAGGCGGCGTGCCGGGCCATCAGCTCGCGCGAGCGGGCCCAGATCATCTCCAGCACCTCGCGGGGCTGGAGCCCGGAGGCGGAGCGGGTGGCGACCCCGGTGGCGATGCGGCGCTTCAGGCCGGCCACCCGGACCATGAAGAACTCGTCCAGGTTGCTGGCGAAGATCGCGAGGAAGTTGGCGCGCTCCAGCAGCGGGGTGTCGGGGTCCTCGGCCAGTTCGAGGACGCGCTCGTTGAAGGCGAGCCAGCTGCGTTCCCGGTCGAGGAAGCGGTCCTGCGGCAGGGCGGCGGCGCCCGCGTCCGGCAGCTCGTCGTAGCCGTCGAGGTCGGCGTCGATGTCGGGTTCCAGATCGGGGACCACGCCCGCCACGGTGTGCGGACGGTGCGCGGCGATGGAGCCCACGGAGGGCTGCGCGTGCTGTACCTGTGCCTGGGCATTCGGCTGGCTCATGGACCCATTGTTCCGCGCGGACCCCGTCCGGGGCGCGCCGGAAACCGCGGGCGACAACCGTGGGGCCGCCGGGGCGTGCCCGTTCCGCCCGTTCCGCCCCGCGGGCGGCGCCGGCTCTGACGCGACGGGATGCATGCGCCGAGGGTCCCAAGCCCGTCTGAATCGACGGTTACGGCGACATGACGTCCGGGGGAGCGCGAGGCAGAGCGCGGGGCGCCGCCTTCGGGGCCCGCGGGGGTGCGGCGGCCGCCGTGGGGGAGGGAGCGGGGGACCGTCGTGCGTGGGGCAGGGGCGCGGAGCCCGTCGTGGCCGGGGTGTGAGGCTCGTCGTGCGTGGGGCCGGGGCGGCCGGGGAGGGGGCGGTGGGAGCCGGTGAGGCCCGGCCGTTCCGGTTCCGCCCGGCGCCCCGGCCCGGGCGCCCTCGGGACAGCGGGTCCGCCGGGACAGCGGGTCCGCCGGGCGGCCGGGCCGGTCAGGACGGGTCCGGTCCGGGGGTCGTGCGGTGGTCCGGGTAGTGGGTGTCGAGGACGGCGGTGAAGAGGGCGGCGACGTCCTCCCGTTCCAGCCCGGACTGCCGGGCCCGGGCCGTCCAGTCCTCCAGTTCCGCGCGCAGCGGGGAGCCGGCGGCGGTGCCGAGACCGCGCCGGACGAAGGTGCCGAGGCCGCGCCGCGCCTCCACCAGGCCCTCGCGTTCCAGTTCGCGGTACGCCTTCAGCACGGTGTTGGGGTTCACGGCAATGGCCTCGACGACCTCCCGGGCCGTGGGCAGCCGGTCGCCGGGCCGCAGTCGTCCCAGCCGGAGGGCCTGCTTGGTCTGCTGCACGATCTGCAGGTGGGTGGCGACGCCGGAGTGCCGGTCGATGCGGTAGGCGACCACGCGATCCACCACCCTTTCCCCCACCCTTTCCCTCATTGAGTAGTGGAAGGGTGGTGGAGGGGGCCGGAGAAGTCAACGGAAATGTCCGGGGGCGGCAGTGAACCGATCGGCCCCGCTCGCGCGATGAGGGGGACGTGAGCGAAACGAGAAGCGACGGCGAGCTGTTGGCCGCCGTCGCCGAGGAGCGGGACCGGGGCGCCTTCGAGGAGCTGTACCGGCGGTACGCGCCGTGGCTGACCGCCCGGATGCGCAGCCGGTGCTCCGACGCGGGGGTCGTCGACGACGTGGTCCAGGAGACCTTCCTGGCCGTCTGGCGCGGCACCGCCCGCTACCGGGAGACCGGGGCGGACGCCGCGGGCTGGTTGTGGCGGATCGCCTCCCGGCGGCTCGTCGACGCCCTGCGCGGCGCCGGTGCCCGGGGCCGGCTGCGGCAGACGCTGGCCCGGCTGCGGCACCGGGACGAGGCGTCGGCGGAGGAGCGCGTGCTCGCCGGGGTGGAGCACGGGGACCTGGCGGGTGCGCTGGTCCGGCTCTCCCCGGAACTGCGCGCGGTGCTCCAGGCGACGGTGCTGGACGGGCTGACCACCCGTGAGGCCGCCGTGCTGCTCGGCATCCCGCCGGGCACGGTCAAGACGCGGGCGATGCGGGCCCGCAAGCAACTGCGGGAGGCGCTGGCATGACGTACACACCTTCACACGACCCGGCCGGCGACGACCGGGACGGCGGTGTGCGGGGCCCCTCCGGCGGGGACCCCGCCGGGAGCCGCGCGGGGCGTTCCTCCGGTGCGGCGACCGGCTGGCACGTGCCCGAGGAGGACCTGCGGGCCTACGCGCGCGGCGAGCTGGCGGCGCCGATGCTCTGGTCGGCCGACAGCCACCTCACCGCCTGCGCGGCCTGCCGGGCCGTGCTCGCCGAGGCCGCCGACCCCGTCGCCCTGGACGCCGGCTGGGAGCGGCTGGACGCCGCCCTGGACGCGCCCCGCACGGGCCTGCTGGAGTCCCTGCTGGTGCGGGCCGGCGTCGCCGACCACACCGCGCGGCTGCTCGCGGCCACCCCGGTGCTGCGGCGTTCCTGGCTGGGCGCGGTCGTCGTCGTCCTGGCGCTCACCGTGCTGGCGACGCACGCCACCCGGGACACCGCCTCGCCCACCCTCTTCCTGGTCCTCGCGCCGCTGCTGCCGCTCGCCGGGGTGGCGCTGTCCTACGGCCCGGCGCTGGATCCCACGTACGAGATGGCGGTGGTCTCCCCGACGCACGGGTTCCGGCTGCTGATGATCCGCACGGTGGCGGTCCTGGCCGTGGCGCTGGGCCTCAACGGGCTGGCCACCCTCGCCCTGCCCGGGTACGGGCCGCGGGCCCTGGCCTGGCTGCTGCCCGCGCTCGCGCTCACCGCCACGTGTCTCGCCCTGACCCCCCGGCTCGGCCCGGCCCTGGCGCCGCTGCTCGTCGGCGGCGGCTGGGTCGCGGTGCTGGTCGCCGCGGACGCCGTCCGGACGGGCGCCGACGACCCGCTGGCCCCGTTCACCGCGGTGGGACAGGGCGCGTCCGCCCTGGTCGCGGCGGTCGGCGCCGCACTCATCCTGCTGCTGCGCGAACGCTTCGACCTGGGCGGCGGCCCGGCGGCCGGCTGACCGGCGCCACCGGCCCGGCCGGTCCCGGCCGGCGTGACACACCGTCCCGGGCCGGCGTGACCGCCCCGCCCCACCCCGCCCTTCCCCTGCCTCCGCGGTGCGCGGCCCCGCGCCGCGCGCTCCACCCCTGCCCTTCCCACCGTCCCTTCGCGGCCCCGCGCCGCGCGATCCACGGGAGTTCCGCATGACCCCTGCCGTCTCCGCCTCCGGGCTGAGCCTCCGCTACGGGGGCACCCGCGCCCTCGACGACGTGTCGCTGACGCTGTCCACCGGCGTCACCGGGCTGCTCGGGCCCAACGGCGCGGGCAAGACCACGCTGCTGCGGGTGCTGGCCACCGCCGTGCCCGCCGACCGCGGCGCCTTCACCGTGTTCGGTCACGACCCGGCCACCTCGCGCGGACGCCAGGAGGTCCGGCGCGCCCTCGGCTACCTGCCGCAGACGCCCGGCTTCCACCCCGATTTCACCGCGTTCGAGTTCGTCGACTACGTGGCGATCCTCAAGGAGCTGACCGACCGTTCCGCCCGGCACCGCGAGGTGCGGCGGGTCCTCGACGAGGTGGGCCTCGGCGACGTGCGCGGCAAGCGCATCAAGAAGCTGTCCGGCGGGATGCGGCAGCGGGTCGCCCTGGCCGCCGCCCTGGTCGGCGACCCCGGGTTCCTCGTTCTGGACGAGCCGACCGTCGGTCTGGACCCCGAACAGCGCATGCGGTTCCGCGAGGTGATCGCGCGGGCCGGCGAGGGCCGCACCGTGCTGCTGTCCACGCACCAGACGGAGGACGTGGCGATGCTCTGCCGCCGGGTGGTCGTCCTGGCCGCCGGCACCGTCCGCTTCGAGGGCACCCCGGCCGAACTGACCGCCCGGGCCGAGGGCCGGGTGTGGAGCAGCGCCGAGCGCGCCCCCGGCGCCCGGGCCGGCTGGCGCACGGGTCAGGGCTCGTACCGCAACGTCGGTGACCCGCCGCCGGGCGCCGAACTCCTCGACCCCACCCTGGAGGACGGCTACCTGCTCACCCTCGACGGCGCCGGCGCGGAGGTGACGGCGTGACCACAGCGACCCGTACCCCGGCCCCCGCCCCGCAGGCCGTGTCCGCCGCACGCGGCGGGCACCTGGCGGCCGTGCTCGCCCTGGCCGCCTTCGAGACCCGCCGGCTGCTCCTGCGGGTGCCCGTCCTCGTCGCCTTCGCCCTGTACGCGGCCTACGTGGTGTGGCACACGCGCACGTCCTGGGACGGCTACCCCGCGCTGCACGACGCCGACCGCGCCACCCAGGGCGCCCCGCTGCTCGTCGGCCTCGCCGTCCTGCTCGGCGTCAACCAGGCCATGCTGCGGTCCCGGCGCCACGACACCGAGCGCCACCTCGGGGTGCTGGTGCTCCCCCAGTGGTGCCGTACCACCGCCCACCTGCTGTCCGTGGCGGCCGTGGCGCTGCTCACGGCGGTGTGCGTGGCGGTGCAGTTCACCTGGGAGGCCCTCAAGCCCGGCGCGGTCGGGCAGGGGGCGCCGGGCGAGCTGCTCGTGGGCCCGCTGTGCGTGCTGCTGCTCGGCGCGTCGGGTGCCGTGCTGGCCCGGCTGGTGAGGTCGGGGCTCGCCGCCCCGCTGGCGATCGTCCTGTGCCTGTTCTACGTCCTGCTGTCGTCCGCCGAGACCGGGGAGGACAGCGCGAGCCGCTGGCTGCTGCCGCTGGTCCGGGAGACCGGCGGCCACACCTACCCGTCCGTCCTGCTGGGCCGGCCCGCCGCCTGGCACGCCGTCTACCTCGCGGGGCTCGCGCTGACCCTCGCCCTGACCGCCGTGCTGCTGTCCGGCGCCGCGCGGCTGTGGTCCGTGCGGGTCGCCTGCGCGGGGGCGGCGGTGCTCACGGTGGTCGGGGCGGTGGGGCAGTCCGGCGGGCTCCCCCCGGCGACGGAGCAGGCCCGGGTGCGCTACTCGGCCACCCCGCAGGAGGTGCACGAGTGCACCGACCACGACGGCGCGCGGTACTGCGCCTTCCCCGAGTGGACCCCGCGCACCGCCGACTGGGACCGCGCCCTGAAGGGGGTCACCGCCCTCGCCGGTGACGCCGCCGGCGACCGCGCGCTGGTGGTGCGCCAGCGGGTGGAGGCCCGCCACGGCCTGTCCAGCGACTCCGCGATCCCCCCGCTCGGCGCGCCCGGTGAGGTGACGGTCGGCACGTCCTGGGGAGGCAACCACGTCCCGGAGTTCACCACCGCCGTGGCCGGTGTGCTGGTCGCGGGCAGCGAGGAGGACGCCGCGACGGTGTGCGACGGCCGGACGGTCACCGTCATGTGGCTGGCGCTCGCCGGACGGCCCGACCCGGTGGCCGACCTGCGCCGGGTGCGCCTGGACGACAGCGACACGGGCAGCGCCCTCGTCATCTCGCAGACCGAGCCGACGTACATGACGGCCGCGCACACCGAGGTGGTCCGGGAACTGCTGGACCGTCCCCGCGCCGAGGTGGCCGCGAAGGTCCGGGCGAACTGGCGGGAGCTGACCACCCCGAAGGTCACCACCGACCGGGTCGCCGAGGTGCTGGGACTCGACGCGCCGGAGGGTGAGGACTCGTGCCTGTGAGCGGACGACGGCCCTCGCCGGCCCCGGCGCCCGTGCCGGCACCGGGGCCGGCACCCGTGACCGCTCCGGATCCGGTTCCGGCCCCGGCGGGCGGGCCGGCGGCGGGGCCGGCCGGCCTGCGGCGGCTGGTGCCCGCGCTGGTGCGGCCGGTCGCGCGGACCCTGCCCTGGCGGGCGCTCGGGGCGGGGAGCGCGGTGGGCCTGCTGCTCGCCGCGATCCCCCGGATGACGCAGGACCCGTCACCGTGGTCCACGGTCAAGGCGCTGCGGGCGTCCGCCGTGGCGTTCGCGGTGGGCCTGGCCTTCCTGCTGGACGACCCGGCCCGGCACACCACGGCCGCCGTCCCCACCCGGCGTGCCGTCCGGCACACCCTGCGGCTGGTCCTCGTCGCCCCGGTCGCCGCCCTGTGGTGGACGGCCGCCCTGCTGCTCGTCCCGCCGTCCGTCCGGCCCCCGGCCGGGGACCTGACCCTGGAGGCGGCCACCGCCGTCGCGCTGGCCCTGGCCGGCGCCGCCTGCGCGGTGCACCGCTCCGACAGCCCCCGGCCGGGGCAGGCCGTCGCGGGGGCGCTGATCGCCTCGGCCGTCGTGGCACTGCTGCTGTGGCCGGAACGATGGCCGCTGTTCGTCGCCCCCGGCGACGACCGGTGGGCGGCGGCGCACGACCGGTGGGCGGTGCTGCTGGGCGCGGCGGTCCTGCTGTGGGCGGTCTGCTCGGCGGAGCCGCTGCGGCGCCGGGGTCCGCGCAAGGGCGTAGCGGGCCGCGCCGCGCCCCGCGCCGGCGGGTTCACGGGCGGTTCACGGCCGAAGGTGCGGCCGTGAATGGCCTTCTCGGGGACCGGCGGGACGGAGACGGGCGCCCGGTGGGACGGGGGTGGCCGCCGGCAGGACGTACCCGTCGGCGTGAGGTGCGGGCCCGTCCGACCCGCGGGACGGACGGCCTTCGGGACGGACGGCCTGCCGTGCCCCTGGGGTGCCCCCGCCGTGCCCCCGCGGGACGACCGTGGACGCCCGGCCGCCGGTCAGCTCTCCGTGCGGTACATGAGGTCGGTCTCGTGGGTCGTGAACCCCAGGCGTTCGTAGACCCGCACGGCCGCCTTGTTGTCGGCGTCGACGTAGAGCATCGCCGTGGGCAGTCCGCGCTCGGCGAGGTGCCGCAGGCCGACCGTGGTGAGGTACGTGCCGAGCCCGCTGCCCTGTTCGTCCGGTCCGACCCCGACGACGTACACCTCGCCGAGGCCCTCCTCCCGGTGCTCCTTGGTCCAGTGGAAACCGACGAGCCGGCCGTCCCGTTCGGCGAGGAAGAAGCCCTCGGGGTCGAACCACGGCTCGGCCTTGCGGTCGTCCAGGTCCCGCTGGGTGAGCGAGCCCTGCTCGGGGTGGTGGGCGAAGGCGGCGGCGTTCAGCGCCAGCCAGGCGGTGTCGTCCTGCCCGGGGACGAAGGGACGCACCGTCACGCCCTCGGGGGCCATCGGGTCCGGCAGCGGGAAGCCGGTCAACGGCCGCCGCATCTGGCGCAGTTCGCGGAACAGGGTGAGCCCGAGGACCTGGGCGAGGTGCCGGGCCGCGGAGTGACCGCCGTGCGCCCAGACGCGCAGCCGCTTGCCGGAGGCGGCGAGCAGCGCGGTGCCGAGGGCCCGGCCGTGTCCCCGGCCGCGGTGCGAGGGGTGCACGACCAGTTCCGCGGCGGGCGGTTCCACCGGGTCGGTGTCCTCCAGCTGTGCGTAGCCGACGAGTTCACCGTCGACCGTGAGCAGCAGGTGGGACACGCCCTCGCGGCGTCCGCCGCGCAGCTGGAGCCGTCCCTGCTCGGACACCGCCTGCTGCCCGTCCGTGCGGGCGGCCTCCGCGAGCAGGGCGAGCACCGCCTCGGTCTGCTCGGGGGAGAGCGCGTCGAGGGTCTGGAGCGAACGGGGGCTTCCGGGCCGTGCGATGTCGTCGCTGGTCATGCGTACGAGGGTAAGGGGCGGGGCGGCGATCCGGCGGGCGGCGGCGGACGGGTCGCCCGTGCGGGCGGGGCCAGGGGAGCGGACCGCCCTCCGCTGCCCTCGGGCGCGGCAAAGATAAACCAGGCTGTAACCGGGAAACCCCTGTCGCGCTACGCGCGTTGACCCTAGGCTGCTGCGCCGGGCGGCCCGCCGTGTCCCACGGCCCCGCCCGGACCCACGTCGACCCACAGGGGGGCGCATGCCAGCCACATCCCCGGCGCACCAGCCGCGCCGCAGACGCCGTACCACCCGTCTTCTCGCCGCCGCCGGTGTGCTCACCGCCGGGGCGCTGGCCGCGGCGGCGCTGCCGGGGGCGGCGAGCGCCGGCGAGCACCACGGCGGCAAGGGCGGTTCCCACGGCCACCACCACCCGAACCGCTACCAGGACATCCAGCTGCTGTCCTTCAACGACCTGCACGGCAACCTGGAACCGCCGACGGGGTCGTCCGGCCGGGTCACCGAACGCCGGCCGGACGGCACGCAGAAGACCATCGACGCGGGCGGTGTGGAGTACCTGGCCACGCACCTGCGCGAGGCCCGCAAGGGCAACCGCTACTCCATCACCGCGGCCGGCGGCGACATGGTCGGCGCCTCCCCGCTGCTGTCGGGCCTCTTCCACGACGAGCCCACCATCGAGGCGCTGAACAAGCTGGACCTCGACGTCACCTCGGTCGGCAACCACGAGTTCGACGAGGGCGCGCGCGAGCTGCGCCGCCTGCAGTACGGCGGCTGCCACCCCACCGACGGCTGCTACACGGACAAGAAGTTCAAGGGCGCCGACTTCCCCTACCTGGCCGCGAACGTCGTCGACGACAGGTCGAGGAAGCCGCTGCTGAAGCCGTACTGGGTGTGGAAGAAGCGGGACGTCAAGGTCGGCTTCATCGGCGTGACCCTGGAGGGCACCCCGGACATCGTGTCCGCCGAGGGCGTGAAGGGCCTGTCCTTCAAGGACGAGGTCGCCACGATCAACAAGTACGCCCGGGAACTGCGCCGCAAGGGCGTGAAATCCATCGTGGCGCTGATCCACGAGGGCGGCTTCCCGGCCTCCCAGGACTACAACTACGACTGCGACTCCCCGGGCGCCGGTGACGGCATCTCCGGTCCGATCGCGGACATCGCCGAGAACGTCACGCCGGACGTCGACGCCCTGGTCACCGGCCACACCCACGCCGCGTACGCGTGCACGATCCCGGACCCGTCGGGCAAGCCGCGCACGGTCACCTCGGCCGCGTCCTTCGGCCGCCTCTACACGGACACCACGCTCACCTACGACCGCCGGACCGGGGACATCGCCCGTACGGCCGTGAAGTCCGCGAACCACGTCGTCACCCGGGACGTCCCCAAGGCGCCCGACATGACGCGTCTGATCGCCCAGTGGAACACCCTGGCCGCCCCCATCGGCAACCGCGCGATCGGCCACATCTCCGGTGACATCGTGCGCGACGGCATCGAGTCCCCGCTCGGCGACCTCATCGCCGACGCCCAGCTCCAGTACGCCAGGACGCTGGACCCGGAGACCGACCTCGCCCTGATGAACCCCGGCGGCATCCGCGCCTCCCTCACCCACGCGGCGAGCGGCGGCGAGGGCGACGGCGTGGTCACCTTCGCCGAGGCCTTCACCGTGCAGCCCTTCGCCAACACGGTCAACCTCCAGACGTTCACCGGCGCGCAGCTGATCCAGGCGCTCCAGGAGCAGGTCAGCGGACCGAACGAGGCCGCCCCGAAGATCCTCCAGGTCTCCGCCGGGCTCACCTACACCCTGGACCTGACGAAGTCGGGCGCGGACCGTGTCGTGACGGACTCCATCCGGCTCGACGGCGCTCCGATCGACCCGGACGCCTCCTACCGGGTCGCCACCAACAGCTTCCTCGCGGGCGGCGGCGACGGGTTCCCGACCCTGGGCGAAGGCACCGACGACCTCGTCGGCGCCGACGACCTGACGGCGCTGGAGCAGTACCTGACGGCCAACTCCTCGGCCTCCTCCCCGCTGGCCCCGCCGGCCGCGGACCGCATCACGATCGTGCAGTGACCGTCCGATCGTCGCGGTGACCGCCTGACCCCGCCTGACCCCGCCCGGGGCCGGCACGGGACGCGTCCAGCGCCCGTACCGGCCCCGCGGCACGTCCGTCCGGTGCACGGCACGCCCCGGACGGTTCCCGTGCGCCGGGGGCCGTCTTCGGAGGACTTCACCGCCCGGCTCCGTGAGCAGTCACGCCCCGGGTGTCCGCCGGGCGCTCATCCGAGCGCACCCCGGCCGCGAGCCCGTGCGTAAGCCCGTGCGGGGCCGGACGCCCCGGGCACGCGCGGGCCGATCGGCTCACGCGGGGGCCCACGCGGCCGCCGGCCAGTCGTACGCGTCGAAGCCGTCCGGCACCGTGCCGCAGGGGGCGCTGACGGACACCGCGTAGGTTCCCGTGGGCCGGTACCAGGCCACGTCGACCGCTTCCCCGGTCCGGGGGTGCGCGAAGACGAAGCCGACGCCCGCGCGCGGGTTGTGCTCGTGCGTCAACGTCCAGCCGTCCCGCTCCAGTCGACGCCGGGCCGGCTCCAGTGCACGTCGGGCTGCCGCCTCCGGCACCCCCGTCACCCGCCACCTCAGGGTGAAGCTGTACACGTCGTCCCGATTCTCCGTGACGTGGGCGAGGGCCCGGAGGCCACGGTAGGGGCAGGTGTTCGTGTCCACGCGTGCCGGTGCGGGACGGTCCCGGGGCAGTGCCGCCTCGTCGAGCACCTGCTGGGCGTGGTCCTTCAGCCGTACGGCGACCCGGTCGGGGTCGGCGGCCGGGTACGGCTCCCCCTCCCAGAGACCGCGGGCGGTCACCGCCGCGCCGGCCAGGAGGAGCCCGCCGACGGTCCACGCGAGGGCCCGACGAAGGCGTGTCCGCATCACCGCGTTCATGATCACGACGGTAGGGGCCCCGGGGCCCTCCCCGCCCGAGTGCTCCTACTCAACCGGGGTGAGTAGGAACCCGGGACCATCAGGGACCGGGGGCCAGGGACCCGTCCGTGCCGGGCACGCGCGCAGGCGCGACCGCCGCTCCGGGCACCGCACGCCCGGGCGGCCATCACCCGCCCCGCCTACGGCACCTCCGGCGGAGGCGTCGGTGCCCCCGGCAGCCGTAGGGTCGCCACCGTGCCCTCGCCGTCCTCGGCGGGGGTGAGGGTGACGTCGCCGCCGGCCTGCTGGACGGCGCGGGCGACGATGGACAGGCCCAGGCCGGAGCCGGGGAGGGCGCGGGCGGTGGGGGAGCGCCAGAACCGGTCGAAGACGTGGGGGAGTTCGTCGGCCGGGATGCCCGGGCCGTGGTCGCGGACGGTGAGGACGCCGTCGGCCAGCCGGACGTCGACGGTGCTCCCCGCGGGGCTGAACTTCACCGCGTTGTCGAGGACGTTGACCACGGCCCGTTCCAGCGCGCTCGGTTCGGCGCGGACGTACCAGGGGTGGAGGTCGGCGGTGAGGGTGAGGTTCGGACCCCGCAGCCGGGCGCGGCGCAGGGCCGCCTCGACGGTGTCGTGCCAGGCGACGATCCGGGTCCGGCCGGCGTGCTGGCCGGTGTCGGGGCGGGACAGTTCCTGGAGGTCGCCGATGAGCGACGCCAGTTCGGTCATCTGGGCCTTCACCGAGGCGAGCAGGGCCGCGCGGTCGGCCGGCGGGATCGGACGGCCGGTCTCCTCGCTGCGGGTGAGGAGTTCGATGTTGGTGCGCAGGGAGGTCAGGGGCGTGCGCAGTTCGTGCCCGGCGTCCGCGATGAGCTGCTGCTGCAGGTCGCGGGAGCTGGCCAGGGCGGACGTCATGGAGTTGAAGGAGCGGGACAGGCGGGCGATCTCGTCGTCGGCCTCCTCGTCCACCGGGATGCGGACCCCCAGGTCCTCGGTGCGGGCGACGTGTTCGACGGCCTCGGTGAGCCGGTCGACGGGGCGCAGCCCGGTCCGGGCGACGGCGAGGCCGGCGGCGGACGCGCCGACCACGCCCACGCCGGAGACGAGCAGCAGGATCAGGGCGAGGTCGTCGAGCGTCGCCTCGGTGCCCTTCAGGGGGACCGCCACCAGGACGGCCGCCTTCGAACTCGTCAGCGTGGACGGGTTGTTGATCACCAGGGGGAGGGTGAGCACCCGGACCGGGTCGCCGTTCTGGTCGGTGCCGTCGCGGTGCACGCCGGTGGAGGCGGTGCCCGCGCTCGCGATGACCTTCCGGTCCGATCCGGTGACGTCGATCCGGCCCGCGGAGCTGGGGAACAGGCAGACGGTGCCGTCGGCGCCGACCACCTGGGAGTAGGTGTCCTGGAAGCTGCCGTCGACGGTGTCGCGGGGCGTGTCCGTGCAGGTGTTGAGGGCGCTGCGGATCTCGCCCTCGCGCTGCGGGCCCTGCAGGACGGTGGCCTTCTGCAGATCCTCGTCGAGCTGCTCGTACAGCCTCCCCTGCACGATGAACCAGCAGGTCACCGACACCGCCGCCACCGCGAACGCCACCGCGGCCGCCACCAGCAGGGACAGCCGGGCCCGGATCGGGAGCGTGCGGAAGCGGTGGAGGGGACCGCTCACTCCGCGCCGCCCTGCCGCAGGACGTAGCCCACGCCCCGCACGGTGTGCACCAGACGCGGCTCGCCGCCCGCCTCGGTCTTGCGGCGCAGGTACATGACGTAGACGTCGAGCGAGTTCGACGACGGCTCGAAGTCGAAGCCCCACACGGCCTTGAGGATCTGCTCGCGGGTGAGGACCTGGCGCGGGTGCGCCATGAACATCTCCAGCAGGGTGAACTCGGTGCGGGTCAGCTCCACCGCCCGCCCGCCCCGGCTGACCTCCCGCGTCACCAGGTTCATGCTGAGGTCGGCGAAGGTGAGGACGTCGTCCGTCTCGGCCGAGGCCGCCACGGCCGCCGCGTAGGAGCTGCGGCGCAGCAGGGCCCGGATGCGGGCGAACAGCTCGTCCAGCTCGAACGGCTTGACCAGGTAGTCGTCCGCCCCGGCGTCCAGTCCGGTGACCCGGTCGCCGACGGTGTCGCGGGCGGTGAGCATCAGCACGGGGGTGGTGTCGCCGGTGGCCCGGATGCGGCGGGCGGCGGTCAGGCCGTCCATGCGGGGCATCTGGATGTCCAGGACGAGCAGGTCGGGCCGGTAGGACGCGGTCTTCTCCAGGGCGTCCACGCCGTCGACGGCGACCTCGGTGTCGTACCCCTCGAACGCCAGACTGCGCTGGAGCGCCTCCCGCACGGCCGGCTCGTCGTCCACGATCAGGATGCGCTGGGGACCACGGTCCCGGTCACGGTCGCCGTCGGCGGGCAGGGAGCTCATGGAGTCGGCTTTCCTCTGTCGGTCGGGTGCGGGGTGCGGGGTGTGAGGTGCGGGGGTGCGGACGGTCCCGGGGGCGGGCGTCCGGTGGCCCGGATCCCGGTCCCGTACGGGTTCCGGGCCGGGTTCCGTCCGGGTTCCGTTCGGGGTCCCTCTGCGGGTGCCGTACCCGTGGTCCGGGGGCCCGGGGTGTCAAGCCTCGCACGTCCGCCGGCCGTCCCGGATCACCCGGTGGCGCCCGAGCGGAGCGCCGGCAGGTCCGCCTTGACGTCGTTCACCGGGATGGCGAAGCCCAGGCCCGCGCTGCCCGCGTCGGAGGACGAGCCGCCGGCCGAGTACATCGCGGAGTTGATGCCGATCACGTGGCCGTTCATGTCGATCAGCGCGCCGCCGGAGTTGCCGGGGTTGAGGGAGGCGTCGGTCTGGATGGCCCGGTAGGTCGTGGTGGAGGTGCCCGTGTCGCCGTTGAACTCCCGGCCGCCGTACTCGAAGGGCCAGCCCTCGCCCTGCTGCCACTGCTGCTGCCCCCGGCCCTCCTCCGTCGCGACGGTCACGTCCCGGTCGAGGGCGGAGACGATGCCGCTGGTCACGGTGCCGGTGAGCCCTTCGGGGGAACCGATCGCCACCACCTGGTCGCCGACCTTCACCGCGTCGGAGTCGCCGAGGGTGGCGGCCTTCAGCCCCGAGGCGTCCCGGAGCCGGATCAGGGCGAGGTCCTTGCCGCTGTCGGTGCCGACGACCTCGGCGGTGTAGGAGGTGCCGTCACTGGTCCGGACGGTGATCGAGGAGGCGCCCGCGACGACGTGGTTGTTGGTGACGACCTCGCCGTCCTCGCTGATGACCACACCGGAGCCGGTCGAGGTCCCCGAGCCGGTGGCGGCCTTGATCTCGACGATGCTCGGGCCGACCGCGGCGGCCACCTGGGACACGGTGCCCTTCTGCCCGGCCGGGACCGCGTTCGCGGACGAGGCACTGCCGGTGGCGACCGTGTCGGGGCCGGTGAGTTCCTGGATGCCGTAGGCGGTGCCGCCGCCCACCGCCGCCGCGACGATCGCCACGGCGGCGAGCAGGGCCGCCGGACCGCGGCGCCGCCCGCGCCCCGTGGGCCGGGGGCTCCGCTGCTCGCCGGAAGGGGGCTGCGGGGGGTGCGGGGGCACGGGCGGCCACGCCGCGTGCGCCGCACCGCCCGCCGACCGGTCCTCCGCGCCCCGCGGGCCCTCCGTACCGTCCGTCGGCAGGAACTCCGCACCGTGCGGGTCCTCCGTGCCGCTCGGGCGCTGCCGCGCCGGCGACGGGGGCTGCTGCGCGTGCGGGTACGGCTGCGGGGCGCGCGGGTCGGCGGGCCGCTCGGTCTCGTACGGGTCGCTCGGGCTGCGAAAGGTCTCGTTCATGTCAACGAGGTTCGTGTCCGTCGATGAGAACGACCTGAGGAACGACTGAGAAGTCCGGCAGAACCTCGTATGCCCGATATAAAGGCCGCCCGGCGGGCCACCCGGCGGACTGTCCGGCGGCCGGCGCCCAGCACCCGGCTGGCGCCGACGTCGGTGTCACCTCACCCGGAGCCGCCGTCGGTGTCGGCGTACCCAGCACGGAGTCCGCCGTCGGCTCGGCCCGCCCGGAGCCCGCCACCTGCCCGGCCAGCCCGGAGCCCGCCGTCGGCCCGGCCCCGCCCGCTGCCGCTACCCGCAGCCGCAGGAGCGGCGGACCACCAGGCGGGAGGGGAACACCTTGAGGCGCTCGCGCCGCGACCCGGCCACCCGCAGGCCGTCGTCGAGGACGAGGTCGACCGCGGCCCGGGCCATCGCCGAGCGGTCGGAGGCGACCGTGGTCATCGGCGGGTCGGTGAGCGCCGCCTCCTTGATGTCGTCGAAGCCGGCGACGGCCAGCTCGCCCGGGACGTCGATGCGCAGTTCGCGCGCCGCCCGCAGCACGCCGATCGCCTGGTCGTCGGTGGAGCAGAAGATGGCGGGCGGGCGGTCCGGGCCGGAGAGGATGTCGAGCCCGATCCGGTAGGCGTCGTACCGGTTGTACGGGGCTTCGAAGAGACGGCCGTCGGTCGGGACGTCGGCCTCCTTCATCGCCAGGCGCCAGCCCTCGACGTGGTCGGAGACCGGGTCGCCGACGGCGGGGGTGTCCGCGGTGCCGCCGAGGCAGGCCACGTAGGGGTAGCCGTGTTCCAGCAGGTGGCGCACGGCCAGCTGGGCGCCGCCGAGGTCGTCGGTGACGACGGCGACGTCGTCGATCGCCTCGGGGCGTTCGTGGAGCAGGACGACCCGGGCGTCCCAGGCGTCTATCTCGGCCGCGGCCAGGTCGTTGAGGGCGTGGCTGACCAGGATCAGCCCGGAGACGCGCATCCCCAGGAAGGCGCGCAGGTAGTGGACCTCGCGCTCGCCGATGTAGTCCGAGTTGCCGACCAGCACCATCTTCCCGCGCTCGGACGCGGCCTGTTCGACGGCGTGGGCCATCTCCCCGAAGAAGGGCTGCCGGGCGTCCGGCACGATCAGACCTATGAGGTCCGTGCGCCGGGACGCCATCGCCTGGGCCACGCGGTCGGGCCGGTACCCCAGTTCCTTGATCGCGGCGAGGACACGCTCGCGCGTGGCCGGGGCGACCGGCCGGGGTCCGTTGTTGATGACATAGCTGACGACGGCGGTGGAGGTGCCCGCCAGCCGCGCCACGTCATCCCTGGTTACCTTGGCCACGCGCGGAGTCTACGCGGATATACCGAATGCGGGCAGGGCGTGCGGACGGCTCCGCAGTCCACCGGACGGGTGCGTCCGTCCGGGGGCGGCGCTCGTCCGCGGGCGCGGTGCGCTCATGCGTGCGCCCCTCACGCCTCGGCCCGGACCCCGGTGGCGTCGCGGGCGGCCGTCTCGTCCGCATCCGCCCGCTTCCGGGCGGCGGACCGGGTGGACGTGGCCTTCGTCTCGTCCGGGGAACGGTCGCCCTTCTCCGGTGTAACGAATCGATAACCGACGTTCCGGACCGTGCCGATCAGGGACTCGTGCTCGGGTCCCAGCTTGGCGCGCAGCCGCCGGACGTGGACGTCGACCGTGCGGGTGCCGCCGAAGTAGTCGTAGCCCCAGACCTCCTGCAGCAGCTGGGCGCGGGTGAAGACCCGGCCGGGGTGCTGGGCCAGGTACTTCAGCAGCTCGAACTCCTTGAACGTGAGGTCCAGGACGCGGCCCTTCAGCTTGGCGCTGTAGGTCGCCTCGTCGACGGAGAGGTCGCCGTTGCGGATCTCCATCGGGGAGTCGTCCTCGGTGATCTGCCGGCGGCCCATCGCCAGCCGCAGCCGCGCCTCGACCTCGGCCGGGCCCGCGGTGTCCAGGAGGACGTCGTCGATGCCCCAGTCGGCGGTCACGGCGGCCAGACCGCCCTCGGTGACCACCAGCAGCAGGGGGGACCCGGGGCCGGTGGAGCGCAGCAGCCGGCACAGGCTGCGCACCTGCGGGAGGTCGCGGCGGCCGTCGACCAGGATCACGTCCGCGCCCGGGGTGTCCACCAGGGCGGGGCCCTCCGCCGGCGCCACCCGGACGTTGTGCAGCAGCAGACCGAGGGCGGGGAGCACCTCCGCCGACGGCTGGAGGGCGTTGGTGAGGAGCAGCAGGGAGCTCATCGCGCCCCACCTCCCCGGCCCGGGGCTTTCCGTTCGTGCACGCTTCGCTCGCCCATAACGTCTGTTCCTCCTCGGCGGTCCCTGCGAGGACGTTTATGGATTGCTCCGTGCGTTTCGACGGCCCCGTACGTCGGCGGTCTCCCGCGTCGTATACAACGCTTCCGAAAGCACAAAAGGACCCGGGGGCTTCGCTGCCCGAGTCCTCTTCCCAGCAGAATAGCGGACATGAGCAGCGGTTCGGCAGGTCGTGTGGCACGTACCACCCCTCGTCCGTACGACGGAGCACCCGGGACGGCGAACGCCGGTACGGCGGTGCGGACGTTCCTGCGCACCGCCGACGGCGTCCGGATCGACTGCCGCTACGAGCCCGGCGGGACACCGGGGCCGGGGCTCCCGGGGACGGCGGCGGGCGACCGGGAGGACGGCCCGCACGGGGTGCGCGCCGACGCCCCGGAGGGCGCCCCGGTCTTCGTGGTCGCGCACGGTTTCACGGGGGACGTGGACCGGCCGCACCTGCGCCGGGTGGCGCGGGCACTGCGCCGGCACGGGGCGGTGCTGACGTTCTCCTTCCGGGGGCACGGCGCCTCCGGAGGGCGGTCCACGGTCGGCGACCGCGAGGTGCTGGACCTGGCGGCGGCGGTCGGCCGGGCCCGGGAACTGGGGCACACGCGGGTGGTGACGGTCGGCTTCTCCATGGGCGGCTCGGTGGTCCTGCGGCACGCCGCGCTCGGCGCGGGGGCGGGCGGAGGCGGGGGGCCTGCGGGACCGGCTGAACCGTCAGGGCCGACGGGGGCTGCGGGGCCGGGTGAGCCGTCAGGGCCGGCGGGGCTGTCAGGGCTGTCTGGGCTGCCGGATCGACAGGGCCGTCCCGACGCGGTGGTGTCGGTGAGCGCCCCGGCCCGCTGGTTCTACCGGGGCACGGCGCCCATGCGGCGGCTGCACTGGCTGGTCACCCGGCCCGAGGGGCGGCTGGTCGGCCGGTACGGGCTGCGCACGCGGATCCACCACCGCCAGTGGGACCCGGTGCCCCTGTCCCCCGTCCAGGCGGTGCCGCGGATCGCGCCGACGCCGCTGCTGATCGTGCACGGCGACCGGGACGGCTACTTCCCGCTCGACCACCCCCGGATGCTGGCCGCGGCCGCCGGTGACCAGGGCGAGCTGTGGATCGAGCCCGGCATGGGCCACGCGGAGAACGCCGTGACCGAGGCCCTGCTGCACCGGATCGGGGACTGGGCGGTCTCCCGGGCGGGCTAGCCTGACCGTGTCCACCGTCAACGATTGAGGAACCAGCAGATGGCAAAGGTCACGGTGCGGTACTGGGCCGCAGCCAAGGCCGCGGCCGGGGTGGCCGAGGAGCCGCACGAAGCGGACACGCTCGCCGAGGCGCTCGACGCGGCCCGCGAGCGGCACCCCGGTGAACTCCCGCGCGTCCTGCGGCGATGCTCGTTCCTCGTCGACGGTGACCCCGTGGGGACCCGCGCGCATGAGACGGTACGGCTGGCCGACGGCGGCACGGTCGAGGTGCTCCCGCCGTTCGCAGGAGGGTGAGCGATGACCGATCAGCCGTACGAGGGCCACGACCCGTACCCACCCCGGGGGCCGTCACAGCCGTACCCGCACCAGGCCGCCCCTGAGCAGCAACACCAGTACCAGCAGCACCAATACCAACAGCCCCACGGGTACCCCCACCCGCACCCTCACTCCCCACAGCCCCAGCCGGGACACGCGCCGCCCGCGCCGCACCCGCAGCAGCGGTACCAGGCACAACAGCCGTACCAGGGGCAGCAGGCACAGCAGCCGTACCAGGGGCAGCAGGGGCAGCAGGGGCAGCAGCAGGGGTATCCGCCGCCCGCGCAGCCGCAGGCGTGGCCCGGGGAGCAGGGGCCGGCGGCCGACCGGTTCTTCGACGAGCAGCACACCCAGCAGTGGCAGGGCCAGACCTGGGAGACGTCCGTCCAGCCGCCGGTGCCGGCCGCTGCCGAGGAGACCGCCTACCTGCCGCCGCAGGGGCCCGCCGGACCGGTGGACGCACCCGCCCCGCACGCGGCCCACGGCGGCGCCGAGAGCTACGGCGGGGCCGGGAGCTACGGCGGGGCCACGCCGTACGGGGCGTCCCCGCCCGGTCCGCTGCCCCGGCCGGAGCCGATGCCCGCCGCCTCTCCCGCCCCGCCCGCGGCCCGGGCGTCCCACGCCCCCGCCGCGCCGGGCCTCGCCGGCGGGTACGGCGGGCTCCCGCACCCGGCCGCGTCCACCCCGACGCCCGCCCCCGGGCCCGCCCCGGCGGCTCCGGAGGTCGCGCCCGACGCCGAGGGACACGGGCCCGCGTACGGCCCGGCCACCCTGGCCGGGAACTCGCGCGTCACCGACGCGCAGCGCGCCCGCGCCGAGGGCCGGTCGCCGATCATCGAGCCCGGCATGCAGCCGGCCGCGCTCACCGCGGCGCTGGGCCTGCTGCTGGCCGGCGGTGCCGCGCTGGGCACGTACGCGCTGCTCCTGCCGCTGATCGCGCTCCAGGGCCTCACGGCGGCCGGCTGGTTCCGGCTGAACGGGATGTGGCCGGCCCGTCAGGGCATCGCCCTCGGCTTCCTGGGCGCGCTGGTGGCCGACGTGGCCCTGCTGGCGTCGGACCGGTCCCCCGGCGCGCTCCTCGGGACCCTGGGCGTCTGGGTGCTGCTGTCGCTGGTGCTGCAGCTGCGCTCGCACGCGGATCCCGACGAGCGGATGTACGGCCTGACGGCGACGGTCGCGGCGGCGGCACTGGCGATCCTCGCGGGCGGCTACCTGGCGGCCGACGCGGACGCGGTGACGGTCGGCGCGGGCGCGGTGGCCGTGGCGGCGGTGGTGCGGGCGCTTCCGCTGCCCACCCCCGCCTCGGTGGCTGCCGCGCTGGTGGCCGCGGCGGGCGCGGGAGCGGCGCTGGGCGGGCTGAGCGGACCGGGTGCCGGTGCCGGTGCCCTGCTGGGCGCGGGGGTGGCGGTCTGCGCCCTGATCGGCCACCGGGTCGCGAGCTACGACTACCCGTCCCGCTTCGTCCACTTCACGGCCGGCGTGGCGCTGCCCCTGGCCGCGGCTGCCCCGGCGGCGTACCTCCTGGGCCGCATGGTCGCCTGATCCGCGTGGCCGCCTGATCCGCGTGGCCGTCTGAACCGCGTGGTCGCCCGACCCGCACCCCCGCACCCCGCAGCCACGGCGGCGGGGTGCGGGGGTGCGGCCGGTACGGCACCGCCCCGGCCGCCCCCGCGCGTCACAGGTGATCCACAATCCTCGGGAGAGCGCTCCCCTGCGGGTTACGCTCGCGCTGGACGGCCGCCCCGGTCGTCGGGGACTGCCGTCGGAACGTCTAGGTGGGGGAACACCGCATGCGCGCACTGCGAATACTGCTGGTCGTCGTCGTGATACTCGGCGGGCTCTTCGTCATCGTGGACCGCGTGGCGGTGAACTTCGCCGAGGGCGAGGCCGCCGACCGCCTGAAGGCCGGCGAGAACCTGTCCTCCACACCCGACGTGTCCATCAAGGGCTTCCCCTTCCTCACCCAGGTCGCGGCCGGCACCCTCGACGACATCGAGATCGGCATCCAGGACTACGAGGCCACCACCGGCGACGACGGCCGGAAGATCCGCATCGCCGACCTGCACGCCGACATGAAGGGCGTCGAGTTCTCCGGCACCTTCAGTTCGGCCACCGCCGCCAGCGCCACCGGCACCGCGTCGATCTCCTACGACGAACTGCTCAAGACCGCCCAGTCGGAGCCCCAGCAGGTGGCCCCGGGGGTGACCGCGAAGGTCGTCGGGCTCTCCGACGGCGGCAACGGGAAGATCAAGGTCGAGGTCGAGGCCACGGTGCTGGGAGCCAAGCTGCCCGAGCCGGTCTCCGTGCTCAGCTCCGTGACCGTGGTGGACGGGAACACGGTGCGCGTGAAGGCGGACGCGCTGCCCAAGTTCGGCGGGGTCACGATCGCCGAGTCCCGGGTGCGCAGCATCACCGACTTCGAGCAGAAGATCGACGGTCTGCCCGGCGGTATCCGGCTCGACAAGGTCGAGACCTCCCGGGCCGGGGTCGGCATCACGGTGAAGGGCTCCGACGTCCGCCTGGCCGGATAGCCGGACAGCCGGCGAGGCCGGAGGCCGGGGACGAGGACCGAAGGGCAGGGGGGCTCGAAACCGACGTCGGAGGCCGAGACGACGGGACGAAGGCGCCGGGAGCCCAACTGCCGGGAGCCGCAAGGCCGAACGGCCGGGGCCCGGGAGGCCGGGAGCCGCTGGGGACGAGCGTCCAAGAGCCCGGCAGCCGACAGACCGAACGGCTGAGTGAGGCAGGAGCCGACGAACCGGGAGGCCGACCCGCTGGGGGCGAGGGGCGACGAGTCGAGGGGCCGACCGGCTGGGGCGAGGGGCGAGGGTCGACGGACGCCGACCGGCCGGGCCGAGGCGTCGACGGCCCTCGCCCGCACCGGCGCAGCGCGTCCGGCGGCTCGGGCGGGAGGACCAGGCGTCGGAACCGCGTCCCGCGGGCGGGTCCCCGCATCTCCGTCCGAGGAGCGAGACGGCGTCGTCCGCATGACAAAGGTGATGCCCGGCACATCCGGCCGAGGAGCGTTCCGCACGGGGCCCGACAGCCGCCGAACGGTCCCTGATCCCGCTATGCGGACGATCGCGTCTCACCATCCGACACACCGGTGACACGCCCGCCCCGCTCTCCTTACCATCGGGGCCATGAAGCGACAGGCGGATCTCACGAAGCGGCGGGCAGTAGACCTGTGCCGTGTCGCCGCCATGCTCTGTCGCGCCTTCTGAGCCGACGTCGTCGATGACGACGACGATGTCCGCCTTCCCCTCGCCCTGCTGAAGGGCAACCCCGCGCCTGGCCGCCGTAGCGCCGTGCGCCCTGTCCCACCCCGCACACCCCGCCGCAACTGCCCCGGAGGAGAAAAGCATGAGCCGCAGCGACGTCCTGGTCGACGCCGACTGGCTCCAGGAGCACCTGGACGACCCCAGCATCGCCATCGTCGAGGTGGACGAGGACACGTCCGCCTACGAGAAGAACCACATCAAGAACGCCATCCGGATCGACTGGACCCAGGACCTGCAGGACCCGGTCCGCCGTGACTTCGTCGACCAGGAGGGCTTCGAGAAGCTCCTGTCCGACAAGGGCATCGCCAACGACCACACGGTCGTCCTCTACGGCGGCAACAACAACTGGTTCGCCGCCTACGCGTACTGGTACTTCAAGCTCTACGGCCACGAGAACGTCAAGCTGCTCGACGGCGGTCGCAAGAAGTGGGAGCTCGACGCCCGCGAGCTGGTCCCCGGCGACGAGGTGCCCGAGCGCCCGAAGACCGACTACAAGGCCAAGCCGCAGGACACCTCCATCCGCGCCTTCCGCGACGAGGTCGTGGACGCCATCGGCAAGAAGAACATCGTCGACGTGCGGTCGCCCGACGAGTTCTCCGGCAAGCTGCTCGCCCCGGCCCACCTGCCGCAGGAGCAGTCGCAGCGTCCCGGCCACGTGCCGACCTCGCGCAACATCCCGTGGTCGAAGAACGCCAACGACGACGGCACCTTCAAGTCCGACGACGAGCTGAAGAAGCTCTACGAGGACGAGCAGGTCGACCTCGCCAAGGACACCATCGCCCTGTGCCGCATCGGTGAGCGCTCCGCCCTGTCGTGGTTCGTGCTGCACGAGCTGCTGGGCGTGGAGAACGTCAAGAACTACGACGGTTCCTGGACCGAGTACGGCTCGCTGGTCGGTGTGCCGATCGAGCTGGGCCCCGCCAAGTAAGTCCCCCGACCGACCTCTTCAGACCCCGACAGGAGCAGCTACATGTGCGGTGCGAAGGCCGGCGGCCCGGACGCCTCGACGATCAAGCCCGGTGAGACCACCATCCAGGGTCAGGTGACCCGCGACGGCGAGCCGGTGACGGGCTACGTCCGTCTGCTGGACTCGACCGGCGAGTTCACCGCGGAGGTCCCGACCTCCGCCACCGGTCAGTTCCGCTTCTACGCGGCCGAGGGCACCTGGACCCTCCGCGCGCTGGTGCCCGGCGGCACCGCCGACCGCACGGTCGTCGCCCAGCAGGGCGGACTGGCCGAGGTCGCGATCGCGGTCTGAGGCTCCGGCGAGGAACCCGGCCGCCCGGCCGCGCACCTCACGGGCTCGTGACGGCCGAAGGGCCGCGTCCCACGGGTTGGACACCCGGGACGCGGCCCTTCGGCGTGTGCCGGGGGCACCGTGCGGGCCTCGCCCGACCGGCCCGTCCGCCCTGCGCCGGGCGGGCCGATCGGACCTACGCTGGAGGCATGTACGCGCGCAGGCGGCACGTCTACTTCGCCCTGATGGGCACGTGCATCGCGCTCTTCGTCCTCGCCTGGGCCGTCGTGCGGCTCTGGTCGGTGCCGGTGGCCGTGGGCATGTGCGTCGTCGCCATGGTCATCCCGCCGGTCGCCGCGGTGCTCGCCAACCGGCGCGGGCCCGACGACCGCTGGTGGGACGACCCCTCGGGCGACCCGCAGTCGGACGAGTGGTGGGACGAACTCGACGGCAGGAAGCGGCCCCGCTGAGCGGCCGAGCCGCCGCCCGGTCCGGGACAGGCGACTCGGCAACCGGGGGCAGGCCTCGGCAGCCGTGGCACGCGTCTCGGCAGCCGTGGGCAGGCGTCTCAGTAGACGAGCGCCTGGGTGTCGTCGGCCAGCGCCTCCTGGACGAACACCTGCGCGCCCGCGATGCGGACGCCCTTCAGGACGTCCTCCTCCGTGATGTCGCGCCGGGCCGCGCACTGCGTGCACAGGGTGACCCGGCCGCCCGCGAGCAGCGAGTCCAGCAGGTCGGGCAGGGGAGCGGCGTGCGGCAGCTCGAACTCGGCGGCCCGGTCCGGGAGCGCGAACCAGGCGGACTCCCCGGTCAGCCACAGGGAGACGTCCACCCCGCTGGCCACGGCCACCGCCGCCACCGTGAAGGCCTGCGAGCAGCGTTCGGGGGCATCGGCCCCCGCGGTCACCTTGATCACGAGCTTCTTCGCCATGCCTGAATCGTAATCGCCTCGCCCACAACCACCGGTGTGACGTATGAGTCTCCTGGGAGGCGCGATACGGAACGCGCCCTTCACGTTCTGAGGGGGACTGAGTGGAAGACGCCGATAGACCCGGGAAAGCCGGATCTGCACCCGGGAAGGCCGGATCCGGCCCGGTGACGGCTGTGGTGGGCGAGATCGGGGAGATCGAGTTCGCCGGGGAGCACCAGGAGCCCGGCACCGCCGGGGAGACGGGTGACGTCGCGAGGGCGGCCCGGCGCCCCCGGGGCCGCACCACACTGATGATCGCGGCGGCCGCCGTGCTGGGCGTGGTCGCCGGCACCTGCGCCGGCTACCTGATCCAGGCCGAACGCCCGCCCACCGCGCTCCCGTCGCTGTCCCAGCCCGTCGTCCCGCGGGCGAAGGGCGAGGCGTACCCGCTGCCGGCGTCCCAGGACCGCCAGGTGCGGCTGGACGGCGACCTGCGCGAGCTGCTGATCGACCGGCCCCGCAACGCCCGGGACGTCGACGACGTGCCGGACGACGACGGCTGGATGGGAATCTCCGAGTACGCGAAGCGGTACGAGGACCCGGCGTCGACCTTCGCCGGCCTGGTCGCCGACGACTTCCGCCGCTCCGCGAGCGTGTCCTGGCGCTTCGACCAGTACGGGGGCGTCTACATCAACCTGACGCAGTTCCGCCAGGTGAGCACCCTGGGCGCGTCGATCTGGGCGGAGAACGGCTTCCACTGGGCCGGCCGCGAGGCCGGCACCCGCAGCTGGCCGATCCCGGGCACCGGGGAGCACTCCGGGACGGCGTACGTCCACGACACCCCCGACCGGAAAGCGGGGTACCTCCCGTTGTACTCGGCACAGGCGCACGCCTGGCGCGGCGACGTCTACGTCGAGATCTTCGTCTTCGACACCAAGCCGGTTCCCAAGGCGAAGATCATGGACCTGGCGAAGCGGCAGGTGGGCAAGCTGTGACCGAGAACTCCGAACCCACCCCCGAGGTCATCGAGGGGACCGTGGCGGAGCCCGCCGTCGACGGCGTGGCCGCGCGGGTCGCCCGCAGCGCGCGCGTGCGCCGCGTGGCCACCGTTGCCGGATCGGTTCTGCTCGCCGGTGCGATGATCGGCGGCGTCGCGTACACCGCGGTGACGGTGCAGGACGCGGACCGCAGTGCCGGCAAGCCGGTCTGGAAGCTCCCGCCGGCCGACGTCGGGGCCGGGACGCCCGACGGCGGGGCGGACGAGCAGGGGCTGCGCGCCCTGCTCCTGCCGTTCGAGGACGGGGCCCGCTTCCCGGGCCCGGACGTGCGGAACTTCGGCCACGACACCGAACTCAGCGGCGCCGAGGCCACGGCCCTGCGCAAGGAGTCCTTGAAGGGGCTTCCCGGTCCGGTCAGGCGGGAATTGGGGAAGCTGATCGAGAAGCAGGACATCAAGGGCATGGCCCTGCGCAGCTACGCGGTCCACGACGGCGACTACGAGGGCGAGGCCTTCACGGCCGAGGTCACCCTGCAGCGCATGGGCAACCGGTCCGCGGTGCGGAACACGGCGGGTACCGCCCAGCGGTTCATGGAGAGCAGCGGCGCGTTCCGCGAGGCGCCGAAGGTCAAGGGCCACCGGAACGCCCGGTGCTATCTGTCGCCGAAGGCGAAGAAGGACGGGCTGGAGGGCGTGTTCTGCGTCAGTCACGTGGGTGACGTCCTGGTCAACATGGTCGTGGACTCGCCCGGGCCGGTCGACCGCAAGGGCGTCACGGCGTTCTTCGCCGCTCAACTCGACCGCATCGACAACCCGGGGCTGGCCGTATGACCACCGAGCACGCACAGACGACGGCCCCGGCCGACCCGACGCCCGCCCCCGAGGGGGTTGCCCAGCAGCCGCAGACCGGGGCGCAGCCTCCGGCCGGTGCGGAGGTGCGGACCGGGGCGGAGCCGCCGTCGGGGGCCGAGGCGCGGCCTTCGGAGCAGCCGCAGACAGCTGAAGGGCCGCAGGCAGCGGTGGGCCCGCAGTCCGGGGAGCAGCCGCGGGCCGAGGCCGAGGCGCTGAGGACGGAGCAGCCGCGGACTGAGCCGCGGTCTCCGGATCAGGCACCGTCCGTGGCACCGGAGCCGGCTGCTCAGGACCGGGCGCCCGCCCCGGACACCAGCGGCGCCCCGGCAGCCCTGCCCGCCCCGTCCGACCCGGCAGTCCTGTCGGCCCCGTCCGACCCGCCAGTCTTGTCGGCCCCGGCAGCACCACCGGCCCCCGTCACCCCACCGGACCCGGACGCTCCGGGAGCCTCCGTGACCCCGGCGGTACCCGCCCAAGCCCCGGACCCCGCCCAAGCCCAAGTCCCGGACCCGGCCCCGGCCCCGACCCGGGTCCGGTTCCGGGACCGGCACCGGCTGCGGGCGGCCCTGCGCTGGACCGCCGTGGTGACCGTGTTCGCCGCGTTCGGGGCGGGCACGGCCTACGGGATCACGCGCATGGAGCGCACCGACGTCCCCGGACTGGCGACCGAACCGGACGGCCGCTGGGACTACCCGCGGATCACCAGGCCGCCCCTGCCCGCCGGCGCCGCCCCGTACGACCACGAGGACCCGGCGAGCGTCCACGCGGCCGACCTGCGGGCCCTGCTGCTGCCCGCACCGGCGGGGGCCACGGAGGACAAGGCGCTGAAGGGCGAGGACGGCTGGCTGCCCACCGGGGACTTCCTCTCCGTGTTCGCGGAGAAAAAGGACCGGGCCGAGGTGAAGCAGTTGCTGACCGACCACGGCCTGCGGCACCTGGCGGCCCGCGGCTGGACGACGCCGGACGGCACCCGTACCCGGATCTTCCTGCTCCGCTTCGCGACGGCCGAGGTGGGGGACACGGTCTACGGCGGGCTGACCGGGTACGGGGGCGCCACGTACGCCCTCGCCGGCGCGGAGCGTGTCGAGTTCGACGAGCGCTTCCCGTCGGCCGCCGACCCGGGCGGAGTCACCCGGTACGCCTACGACGAACTCAAGCCGCGCGGCGCGGAGCACGTGCGGCAGGTGTACCTGCGCGCCGGGGAGGTGGTGGCCCTGGTCGTGCAGTCCCGCAAGGGCACCGCGGACGCCGTCCCGTTCCAGCAGACGGTGACGTTGCAGGGCCAGCTCCTGAGCTGACCGGAGGCGAGGAGCGACCTCGTACGGAGGGCCGGGCCCCGGCCGCGTAAGCTGGGGCCCGGCCCTGTGCACTACCGCACCCCCCGCTCAAGGAGCACCCCGTGGTTATCTTCTTCGAAGCCCTGCTGGTCCTGGTCGCCGTCGGCGTTCTCGCCTTCGCCGGGCTGACCGTGAAGAAGCTGTATCAGGGCCAGCGCTGACCTGCCCGACCACGTCCAGGAACTGCCTCTCATGATCGAGATCCCGTCCGACCTCCACAAGGACCTCGTCCCCCTCGCCTTCCTGCTGGGCAACTGGGCGGGTGCGGGCGTGCACGACTTCCCCGGCGCCGAGAAGTGCAACTTCGGGCAGGAGGTCAGTTTCACCCACGACGGCCGGGACTTCCTGGAGTACGCCTCCCACACCTGGGTGCTGGACGGCGACGGCAACAAGGTCCGCCCCCTGGAGTCCGAGCACGGCTTCTGGCGGATCGACGCCGAGCGCAAGGTCGAGGTGACGATGACCCGGGACGACGGCGTCATCGAGATCTGGTACGGCGAGATGGCCGACCAGAAGCCGCAGATCGACCTCGTCACGGACGCCGTGGCGCGCACGCCCGCCGCCCGCCCCTACACCGGTGGCAAGCGGCTGTACGGGTACGTCAAGAGCGACCTGATGTGGGTCGGCGAGAAGCAGACCCCCGAGGTCGAGCTGCGCCCCTACATGTCGGCGCACCTGAAGAAGGTCGTCACCCCGGAGGAGGTCGAGCGCTGGGCCAAGGCCCTGCCCGACGACATGCCGGACGACGGCATCGCCTTCTTCAAGTAGGTCGCCTTCTCCGAGTACTCCGAGCCGGCCGGCCCGCGCTCTTCCCGGGCCTTCCGGCATCCCTCCCGGGCCTCCCGGGCCTCCCGGGCCTTCCGGCGCCCCTCCCGGGCCTTCCGGCGGGCCCGGTCCGATCGGGCCGGGTCCCCTCTAGACTCGTCACTGTGGTGAGCACCGACTGGAAGAGCGACCTCAGGAAGCGCGGCTACCGGCTGACGCCGCAGCGCCAACTCGTGCTCGAAGCCGTGGACACCCTGGAGCACGCGACCCCCGACGACATCCTCGTCGAAGTGCGCAAGACCGCGTCGGGGGTGAACATCTCCACCGTCTACCGCACGCTGGAGCTCCTGGAGGAACTGGGCCTGGTCAGCCACGCCCACCTCGGGCACGGAGCGCCGACCTACCACCTCGCCGACCGGCACCACCATCTGCACCTGGTGTGCCGCGACTGCACCGACGTCATCGAGGCGGACGTGGAGGTGGCCGCCGAGTTCACCGCCAAGCTGCGCGGGACCTTCGGCTTCGACACCGACCTCAAGCACTTCGCGATCTTCGGCCGGTGTGAGACCTGCACCCGGAAGGCGTCGACCACCGGGTCGTAGGCTGGAGGCATGAAGAGCCCCCTGCTGACCCTGCCGGGCGCCGTCCCCGCCGAAGGCGTGGACGAAGGCGTGGCGGCGCACTACGGCGACCTGTTCCGCGAACAGCGCGCCCTCGCCGAAGGCACCGGCTTCGTCGACCTGTCCCACCGCGGAGTCGTCGCCGTCTCCGGGGCGGAACGGCTGACCTGGCTGCACCTGCTGCTCACCCAGCACGTCAGCGATCTCCCGCCGCACCGGGCCACCGAGGCGCTGATCCTCTCCGCGCACGGCCACATCGAGCACGCGCTCTACCTCGTCGACGACGGCGAGACCACCTGGGCCCACGTCGAGCCCGGGACCCAGGAGGCGCTGATCGCGTACCTGGAGTCGATGAAGTTCTTCTACCGGGTCGAGGTCGCCGACCGCACCGCCGACTTCGCGGTGGTGCACCTGCCGGCCGGCTCCATCACCGAGGTCCCCGAGGGCACCGCCGTGCGGGAGACGCCGTACGGCCGCGACGTGTTCCTGCCCCGCGCCGACCTGGAGCGGTTCGCCGCGCAGGCTGGCCCGCCCGCCGGAATCCTCGCCCACGAGGCGCTGCGGGTGGAACAGCACCGCCCCCGGCTCGGCTTCGAGACCGACCACCGCACCATCCCGCACGAGCTGGGCTGGATCGGCGGCGCGGTGCACCTGCAGAAGGGCTGCTACCGGGGGCAGGAGACTGTCGCCCGGGTGCAGAACCTGGGCAAGCCGCCCCGCCGGATGGTCTTCCTGCACCTGGACGGCAGCGAGGTCCACCTGCCCACGCCGGGCACGGAGATCCGCGTCGCGGACGACGGCCCCGAGGGGCGGCGGATCGGCTTCGTCACGACGTCGGTGCGCCACCACGAGCTGGGACCGGTCGCCCTCGCCCTGGTCAAGCGGAACGTGCCCGTCGACGCCCGGCTGCTGGCCGGCGACACGGCCGCGGCGCAGGAGACCGTGGTGGAGCCCTGACCGGCCCGGCCCCCGCGCGGGAGCCCTGACCGGGCTCCCGGGCCGGACCCTGAGTCCTCCCTCAGATCTCCAGCAGGACGGTGAACGGGCCGTCGTTGGTCAGCGACACCCGCATCCGCGCGCCGAAGCGGCCCGTCGCCACCGTCGCGCCCAGCGCGCGCAGTTGCGCGACCACCTCGTCCACCAGCGGCTCGGCCACGTCACCGGGCGCCGCGGCGTTCCAGGTGGGGCGCCGGCCCTTGCGGGCGTCGCCGTAAAGGGTGAACTGGCTGATCACCAGGAGGGGCGCGCCGACGTCGCTGCAGGACCGCTCGTCCTGCAGCATCCGGATCGACCACAGCTTGCGGGCGAGCTGCGCCGCCTTCTCCTTGGTGTCCTCGTGGGTCACCCCGACCAGGACACACAGGCCCTCGCCCTCGATGGAGCCCACCGTCTCGCCGTCCACGACGACGCTCGCGCCGTCCACCCTCTGCACCACTGCACGCATACGACCATGATGCCGGGTGCCCCGAGGCCGTCCGAGCGCCCCCCGAGCGGGTCGGCCGGGGGTCTCCGGTCGGGCTATTTTTACTCCTTAACACCCCATCTGGGGCTGTTCGGGACCACTCGGTCACCGGGGGGCCGTGAGGGGTGGCACGATGCATGGCACACGCCGGTCGAGGGGACGGTAGAGGCACATGAGCACACCAGGGACCGGGTGTCCGGCGGGGGCCGGCACGCCCATCGGAGCGGGCGCCGGCGAACCGGCGTTCCACCGGCCGCCCACGCAGCGAACGGACAGCCCCGTGATGCCCGACAAACAGCCCGCACACGATCTGACGGCCCTGAGCCTGCCCGAATTGCGCGCCCTGCGCAGGGAGGCGCAGCGCGACGAGGCCGACCTCAGCTACGTGCGGCGGCTGCTCCAGGGGCGGATCGACATCCTGAACGCCGAACTGCTCCGGCGCACCCCGCTGGGGGCGACGGCCACCGCCGCGCCCCCGGAGATGCCGCCCGCCTCCGTGGTGGAGCGGCTCCCGGAGATCCTGCGGGACGCGCCGACGCGGCACCGTTCCTCCGCCCGCCACGTCACCCTGGGCACCCCGCAGAGCGAGGAGTACGGGCGGCTGGCGGCCGAGATGCTCGCCGAGGTGGAGCTGTCCGACCTCCGGGCACGCACCGACGCGGAGCTGCACGCGGCGATGGGCCGGCTGGTGCGGTACGAGGAGCGGGTGTCCCGGCGGCGGCAGGGCCTGCAGCGGACGGCCGACGGGTGCAGCGCGGAGATCGCCCGCAGGTACCGTGAGGGGGAAGCTCAAGTCGACGACCTGCTCGTGTGAGGCGAGGCAGGCCCGGTGATCCCGGGCCCTCGCGGTGGGCGGGTCGTCCCGCGCCCCGGAAGGCCACCGCCGATGCCCGCACCGTCGTCCCCCTCCTCGCCCGCCGCCTCGCACGCCTCCGCGCCGTCGTCCGGTCCGGCGTCCGGCCCTTCGTCCGCTCCGGAGCCCGGCCCGTCGTCCGGTCCGTCGTCCGCTCCGGCGCCCGGTTCGTTCGGAGCGGGGCCGTCGGCGCCACCGGTGCTGGCGGAGGTGGTCCGCTCCGGGTTCCTCGAAGGCCGGCACCGGGGGAACCTGGTCCTGCTGGCCGCCGACGGGTCGGTGGAGCTGGCGCTCGGCGAGGTGACGGCGCCCGTCTTCCCGCGCTCCAGCAACAAGCCGATGCAGGCCGCCGGGGTGCTGCGGGCGGGCCTGGAGCTGTCGGGCGAGCGGCTGGCGCTCGCTGCCGCCAGCCACTCCGGAGAAACCTTTCACCGTGATCTGGTCCGCACCATGCTGGCCGAGCACGGACTGAGCGCCGATCAGCTCGCCTGCCCGCCCGACCTGCCGCTGGACCCCGAGGAACGGGAGACCTACCTGGCGTCGGGCGGGGTGCGCGACCGGGTGACCATGAACTGCTCCGGCAAGCACACGGCCATGCTGGCGGCCTGCGCGCGCAACGGCTGGCCGCTGGAGGGCTACCTCGACCCCGGCCACCCGCTCCAGCGGCTCATCCACCGGGGCGTGGAGGACGCGGCGGGCGAACGGGTCGCGGCGGTCGGCACCGACGGCTGCGGCGCACCCCTCCTGGCGATCGGCCTCACCGGCCTCGCCCGCGCCTACCGCTCCTTCGTCCTGGCCGCGCCGGGCACGCCCGAACGCCGGGTCGCCGACGCGATGCGGGCCCACCCCGAGTACGTCGCGGGCACCCGCCGGGCGGACACCTGGCTGATGCGGGAGGTCCCCGGGGCCCTGTCCAAGATGGGCGCGGAGGCCGTGCAGGCGGTCGCCCTGCCCGACGGCCGGGCCCTGGCCTTCAAGGTGGAGGACGGCTCCCTGCGCGCCCTCGGCCCGGTCCTCGCGAGGGCGCTGCGGCTGATGGGGGTGGACGGACCGGTGGTCGACCGGATCGGCGCCGCACCCCTCACCGGCGGCGCGGAGGTGGTGGGGGAGGTCCGGGCGGTGTTCTGAGCGGGGCAGGCCCGGGCGGTGTTCTGACCGGGGCGGGTCCCGGCGGTTCTCCGTGGGGGGCGGGCCGGGGCCGGTGGCGGGCGGGGAGCGAGGGGCCCGCTCGGGGCGGTCCGTGGGCCCGGGAGGTCCGTGGACCCGGGCGGTCCGGGGCCGTCCTTGTGCCGTGGACCCGCGGCGGCCGACGGCCCCGAGGTGACCGACGGCCCCGCGGCGGCCGACGGCCCCGAGGTGACCGACGGCCCCGAGGTGACCGTCGGCCCTCGGCGCCCGAGCGCCCCTGTCGCCCCTGCCGCCCCGGGCGGTCGTCCGGCGGCTCCGGGCACCGGAAAAACCCCACGACACCCCGCTCCCCCTCCCCCTACCGTGGGCCCATGACGTCCCCCCGTTCCGGCCTCGACGTGCGGCCGATCACCGAGGCCGAGTTCCCCGACTGGGTCCGGGTGCTCAACACCGGGTTCCTGCGGGAGCCCACCTCGTCCGACGACGTCCTGGAGGCGCGTCGCCTGCGGTTCCGGCCCGGCCGCTCGCTCGGCGCCTTCGACGCCGGCCGCTGCGTGGCGACGCTCCGCTCGTTCGCCCAGGAACTCACCGTGGTCGGCGGCGCGGTGGTGGCCGCCGACGCCGTCTCGAACGTCGCGGTGTCCCCCACGCACCGCCGGCGCGGCCTGCTCGGCCGGATGATGGCGCAGGACCTGGCCGCGGCGAAGGAGCGCGGGGACGTGGTGGCGACCCTGATCGCCGCCGAGTACCCGATCTACGGCCGCTACGGCTTCGGCCCGGCGACCTCCGCCACCGAGTGGACGGTCGACGTGCCGCGCAGCGGTCTCGACCCGCGGTGGTCGGGTCCCGAGGACGGCGGCCGGATCGACCTCGTGGACGGTACGGACGTGCGCAAGCTCGGCCCCGAGCTGCACGAGCGGCTGCGGCGGACGCTCCCCGGCGCGGTCAGCCGGGACGAGCTGTGGTGGCAGCTGGTCACCGGTGCCGTACGCCTCGACACGTCCTGGAGCGAACCGTTCTTCGCCGTGTACCGCTCGGCGGACGGCGAGGTGCAGGGCATGGTCTCCTACAGCGCGGACGACCACTGGGGCGACGCCAAGCAGCCGCTGAACACGGTGAGCGTCGAATGGCTGACCGCCGTGACCCCGGCCGCCGAGCGGGCGCTGTGGCGGTACCTGTGCTCGATCGACTGGGTGGTGCGGGTCAAGAGCAGCTGGCGGGCCCCCGACGACCTGCTCCCGCACTTCCTGCCCGATCCGCGGGCGGCGGCGGTCACCAGTCACGTGGACTGGCTGTGGGTGCGGATCCTGGACGTCGTCCGGGCCCTGGAGGCGCGCACGTACGGGGCGGTGGGCACGCTGGTGCTGGAGGTGGCGGACGCTGCGGGCCTGACCGGCGGCCGTTACCGGCTGGAGGCGTCCGCGGACGGCGCGGGCAGCTGTACGCGGACCACCGACCGTGCCGATCTCGCCCTGGACGTCGCCGAGTTGGCGACCCTCTGGCTGGGGGACGAGTCGGCGGTGCGGCTCGCGGCCCTCGGCCGGGTCCGGGAAGAACGAGCGGGCGCCGCCCGTGAGGCCGACGCCCTGCTGCGCACGTCCAGGCGGCCGTGGTGCCCGGACATGTTCTGAGCGTCGGCGGCTTCGGCCGCCGCGCCCCTGGTGATGCCCTCTGTCGGCGCTGTCCGCTCGCCTCCTTCGTCCGGGTGCGGGTGGGTGCTCATCCGTAGCGAGCTGTTCGGTTGTGGTGGTGCCGGGTCGCGCCGTCGGCGCGACCGGTGCCGTTCGACGGGCTCCCGGCTCCCCTCCGGAGGGGAGCCCGCTCGACGGCCCGGTGGAGTGCCCGCTCAGCCGGGCTGGGCGAGCAGCAGGACGAGGACGACCGCGCCGATGCCGCTGATCAGGCCGTTCCTCGCCTTGATGCCGACGGTGAGGGCGACGAAGGCGATGATGCCCATCGTGCCGAAACGCCATTGCAGGACCTGTTCGAACCCCACGGCCAAGGCGGCGAGGACGATGGCGACGAGCGGCATGACGGTCCCCCTCACGTCGTGGTCCCCAACCGTCACCCTGGTGGCCAACCCTCCGTCGCGTCGACCATGTTGTTCAAATTGGTTACCAACTTCTCCTGAGTTATCTCCACTTGGACTCGGCTCATAACCACCTGCCCGGCAACCCCCCGAAGATGGCGTGAAGTTGTAGGGTCGGGATGTGGACCCGGAACACGGCTCCGTCCCCGGACGGGCGAGGTCACAACGGCCACGGCCCACCCCCCGTGAGGTGGCCGACGTGTTGCGCGCCCGGATCAGGACCGGAGCGCTGCGACCGGGCGACCGCATGCCCACCCAGGCCCGGCTGGCCGACGAGTTCGGGGTGGAGCGGAGCGTGGTGCGCCGTGCGCTGCGGATCCTGCAGTCCGAGCAGCTGCTCGCCAACGTCTCCAAGGGCGCCCCGGCGACCGTCGCCGAGGCTCCCCCCGGGCCGGCCCCCGTCGGCCCGGCGGCACCGCCCCAGCCCACGACCGTCGCCCTGGCCTCCCGCGTCACGGCGGCCTTCGAGGCGGACCACGTGGAGATCGACGCCGTCTGCCTGACCGCGGTGTCGCTGACGCTGGCCATCGGTGAACCGCTGCGCCGCATCCACGCCGGACGGCAGAAACCGGCCAAGGTCGACGTCCGGGTCCTGCTGCCCAGCCGGAGCATCGACCTGGCCTTCCCGGTGCCCGTCGAGCGGCACGGCGACACCGACCCCGTGCACGACCGCTGGCTGGCCATGCGCAACGCCCAGGGGCAGGTGCTGCGGCACAACCTGCTCGCCCTGCGGGCCACGCACGGGATCGACGTGCGGGTCGCCTTCCGGGCCCTGCCGTTCACGCCGCCGGTGAAGCTGTACCTGCTCAACGGGACGGAGGCGTTGTTCGCCTACTACACCCTGTCCCGCCACGAGACGCGCATCGACCAGGAGAGCCTGGAGACGTACGACGCCCAGGGCATCCGGTCCATGCTGTTCTCCTTCGCGCACGGCACGGACCAGCGGGACACCACCTTCGTCGAGCAGTCCCGCCTGTGGTTCAACGCACTGTGGGAGACCATCAGTTCGGAGCTGGAGCTCACGAGCTGACGTCTCCCAGGGGTGGAGGCGGAGCCGAGCGGGGGCCGAGCGGGGTCCGGACGGGTGGGGGCGAAGGGGCGGGCCGGTCCCGGACGGTCCGGAGGCAGACGCGGAACGTGGACACCGGGGCACCGGGGCACCGGGGCACCGGGCCGTCTGCGTCGCACCACGGCCCCTTGAGGGCGTCGGTCCGTACCTCAGAAGGCGGGCCGCGCGACCAGCAGGGCGAGCAGGACCGCCCCGGCGGAGCTGACGGACGGGCGCTCGGCCTTGATGCCGATCGTGAGCAGCAGCAGACCGAGCAGGCCGGCGGGGCCGTACCGCCACTCGACGAGCTGCTCGAAGGTGACCACGAGGACGGCGGAGAGGAGAGCGAGGACATGCACGGCGACCCCCGGTGAATGGTGTGAGTGCCAACTCGACCGAGTTGGCTGCCAACTCTGATGAAGTTGTCCCCACTTGGTGGATATCAATAAACAACTCCCCGGCAACTCCCCAAAGATGGATCAGAGTTGTAGCGTTCGGTCGTGACCCAGGAGAACGTGGCCGTGAACGGCAGCAGCAAGCTCTCCGCCCAGGAGATCGCCGAGACGCTGCGCGGGCGCATCCGCAGCGGTGACCTCAGGGCGGGCGAGCGGCTGCCCACCCAGGCCGAGCTGGCCGACGAGTTCGGCGTGGAGCGCGGCACCGTCCGCCAGGCCCTGCGCACCCTCCAGGACGCCGGTCTGCTCACCAACGTCACCAAGGGCGCACCGCCCACCGTGGCCGAACCGGCGTCCGCCCCGGAGGAGCCCCGGCCGACGATGGTCGCCCTGGCGCCCCGCCTCACGGAGGCGTTCCGCGCCGAGCACGTCCGCGTCGACGTCGTCTGCCACACGTCCGAGACCCTCATGGTCGCCGTCGGCGAGCCCCTGCGGATGATCCACGAGGACGCCCTCCGCCCGCAGTCCGTCGAGTTCCGCATCCTGCTGCCCTCCCGCAAGATCAACCTGGCGTTCCCGGTGCTGGTCGAGGACGGCGCCGACGACGAGGCGGGCGACCCGGTCCACGACCGGTGGCTGTCCATGCGCAACGCCCAGGCCCAGGTGCTGCGCCACAACCTCCAGGCGGTCCGCGCCACCCACGGCATCGACGTCCACGTCCGCTTCCGCGCCCTGCCGTTCACCCCGCCGATGAAGCTCTACCTGCTCAACGGCGCCGAGGCGCTCTACGGCTACTACCGGCTGGAACGGCGCGAGGAGGAGTGGGGCGAGCACACCCTCGACATGTACGACGTGCTCGGCTCGCAGTCCCTCCTGTTCTGCTTCGACCGCCGGGTGGGCCGGCGGGACGAGGCGTTCGTGGAGGAATCGCAGAAGTGGTTCGACGCCCTCTGGGAAACCATCACGACCGACCTGACACTCTCCTAGTGACTCCTGATACGACGCAGACCGATGCGGTGACGTCCGGGACCGGAAGAGAACTGGCCGCCGCACTGAGAGATGTGGTCACCCCCGACCGTGTCGTGCTGTGGGACTTCGACGGGCCCATCTGCCGCCTGTTCGCCGGCCATTCGGCGGAGCGCGTGGCCCGTGAGCTGGTGGAGTGGCTGGAGCAGCAGGGCCTGAGCGGACTGCTCAGCGACGAGGAGCGCGAGCACCCCGACCCACAGGTCGTGCTGCGGGCCGTGGACCGGCGCCATCCCGGCAGCGACCTGGTCACCGAGCTGGAGGCGCGACTCACCGACCGGGAGCGGCACGCGGTCGGCTCCGCCCAGCCCACCCCGCACGCCGACCCGCTCATCCGCACCTGGTCGGCGCTGGGCGGCCGGTTCGCGGTGACCACCAACAACTCCGCCCGCACGGTGCGGGACTACCTCGGCGGCCGGGGCCTGCTGGGCTGCTTCTCCCCCCACCTCTACGGGCGGACGATCCGGCTCGACCTGCTGAAGCCGGATCCGCACTGTCTGCTGCGGGCCCTGAACGCCATGGGGGCGGCCGCCGGTTCCGCGCTGATGATCGGGGACAGCCCCGAGGACCGCGAGGCCGCCGAGCGGGCGGGGGTCGCCTTCCTCGGCTACGCGCGCGACGGGGACAAGGGCGCCGCCCTGCGCAAGGCGGGCGCCCGGGTCGTCGTGGACTCGTTGGAGACGGTGCTGCACGTCCTGAGGTCCGCTCAGGCCTGAAGCAGCAGGTAGGTGAACACCACCGCCGCCCCGACCGCGTACCCGTCGTGGCGCACCCGGACGGCGACCGCGCCCGCGCACACCAGCACCAGGCCGACGAAGCCGAGTCTGCTCTGCGCCAGCAGCCCGACCGAGAACTCCAGGGCCGCACACGTCGCGTGAAAAAGAAGCATGTCCCCACCCGCGTCCCTCACCGGGTGACGGCCGCCCCTCACCCGTCCAATTGGGCTGCTTGACCAATAGTGGTTGTCCCCTGACGGAGAGATCCCCTAACCAGGCGGACGGCATCGGCCCAAATTGACGGAAAGCGGTTTGGTCCGGTGCCTTGAGCGGTACGGTCCGCATGTGGACGCGGAGCACACCGGGGAGGGCGGCGGCAGGGAGTTCAGGCGGGTCCTGGAAACCCTGCGGTCCCGCATGCTCGACGGCACCTATCCCCTGAACACCTACCTTCCGCCGCAGCGGGAACTGGCGCAGGAGCTGGACGTCTCCCGGGACACGGTCCGCCGGGTGGTGCGCGAGCTGTCCGACGAGGGGTGGATCTCGACGCGGCAGGGCAGCGGCTCCAAGGTGGTCACGACCCAGCGGATCCGGAGCACGTCCGTGCCGCCCGCGGGGGAGCAGGGAATGACCCTGGGCCGGGTCATCGGCGACGCGTTCGAGGAGGACGAGGTCACGCTCGACGTGTGCACGCTGACCTCGGAATCCCTCGGCATCCACATCCGGCTGATGCTGGACCGGATCCGGGCCGAGCGCAGCAGCGACCCGGGCCAGGCGGAACACAGCTCCCCGCGCAGCATCAGGGTCCGGCTGATGCTGCCCTCCGAGTCCGCGACCTGGCCGTACCCGATCAACGTCAGGGACCCCGACGACGACCGGCCCCGCGCCCGGCTGCGCGAGATAGCGCGTCGCAGCACGGCCACCCTGACCCAGGCCCTGGACGAACTGAAGACCGAGGAGTTCGTGCCGGACGTCGACCTGGAGATCCGGCACGCCCTGATGGTGCCGGACATCAAGGTGTACCTGCTCAACAAGCGCCGCATGCTCTACGGCACCTACAAGGCCGTCCAGCGGAAGATCAGACTCACCTCGGGCGAGTCGGTCGAGGTGATCGACGTACTCGGCCTGGACGCGGCGCTGATGTACTTCAGCGGGGACGACGCCCACGCCGTCGACGCCTACATGGTGCAGGACAAGCAGTCCTGGTTCGACGCACGGTGGGACCTGCACACCGTGGAGGGGCTCACGGCGCGGGGAGTCGCCGTGCCGCGTCCATGACCGGCGCGTGCGAGCCGACCACCCCGTCCGCGCCCAGTTCCTCCATGCGGCGCCGCTTGTCCGGGTCGGCCGTGAACCCCAGGAAGCGGACCCCGGCCCGCCGCGCGGCCTCCAGATCCGTCAGCTGGTCCCCGATCAGCAGCACCCGTGACGGGTCCGGCCCGCCGAGCAGCACCAGCGCGCAGTCCACCAGGTAGGGGTCCGGCTTCATCCGGCGCGGCTCGTCCGCGTCCCGCCCGCACACGTCGGCGACGAGACCCGTCAGCCCTTCGCGTTCGAGGTGGACGCGCACCGGTCCGGCCGCGTTGTTGGTCACCACCACGACGGGCAGCCGCAACCGCCGGAACTGCCTCAGCAGCTCACCGGCCAGCGGGGTGGGCCGGGCGGTGCGCACGGCGTCGTACTCGTACCCGGTGACGATCGCATGGGCCCGGCGCAGGGGTTCGCGGCTCAGTCCGTCGGCCCGGTGCTTGTCGGCCATGTCACCCAGCCGGGGCAGGATCCCGTGCGAGTCGTGGCAGTCCTCCACCTCGCGGTGCAGCCGGCCCCAGTGACCGCGCGCCATGGCCTTGATCTCCGCGGCCACATGTGCGGTCGGGACCGGTCCGAAGAGGTCGCAGACGGGGCCGTCGAAGTCGAGCAGCACCGCCTCGGTCCCGGCGAGCAGGTCGCGGAGTGCCGTGCCCCGTGCACGGTCCCCGACCGCCGGAAGGGTCGATGTCATTGGGCAAGGATGCACGATCCGGATCGTGTCGGCAGCCGGATCGTCAACTCCTCGCACGCGTGTCACACCCGGCGCACGGCCGGGCTCCGCACCTGTGCACCGGGCCGCACCGGACGTTCGTGAACCGCGGAACGCGCCCGCTCGTACTGGTGGACGTTCCGTCGTCCGCGCGAGCGAGGGAGGAACGTCCCCGGGAGAGCCCGCTTCTGGCACGATGCACTCGCACACGATGCACCGGCACGGTGGAGACGGGGCCCACGCCTCTCCCGCTCCCACCCTCCCGCCTCCCCCTCGTTCCGCGTCCCGCGCTGCGGCCTTCGGTGAAAGAACGGGCGATGCCACCCGAAACGGCTTCCACGACCCGACGGCGTGCCGTTGCCATGAGCGGGGACGCGAGCGTGGTGGTGGGGCCCCTGACGGGATACCACCACGAGACGTACGTGTTCCCCCTGCCCGACCCGACCGGCACCGGTCCGCAGGTGCGCTGGAAGTGCCGGGAACCGCGCCGGGGGCTGCTGTGGTTCGACCGCCGCTGCTTCGTCTCGGAGGAACTGCTGCTCCGGTCCCTGCAGGGCCGCGTCACGGGCGTCCCCGAGATCATCCGGGCGGGCAGCACCCTCCTCCAGCGCTTCGTCGAGGGGGTGACGCTGGGGACCCTCCATGAGGCGGGCAGCGCCGTCCCGGACCATCTGACGGATCAGATCGTCGGCCTGTTCCGGCAGTTGGCCGCCCTGGGCGTCGGCGACGTGCGGGCCGGGCGCCGCTGCAGACCCGAGGACCGGCCCGCCGACGGGGACACCACCGGCTTCCTCGACCGGCTGCTGCTCTTCACCGAGCACCGGGTCTACCGGCACAACAGCAAGCGCTTCGACACGCTCTTCAGGGGCCTGGGCGTGGACGCCCCGTGCTTCGACCGGCTCAGGCTGCGCCTGAGGAACCTCACCCCCAGGCCCTTCTGCCTGCTCCACGCCGACCTGCACCGCGAGAACCTCATCGTGGACGCGTACGGCGGGCTGTGGACCATCGACTGGGAACTCGCCATGGTCGGCGACCCGTTGTACGACCTCGCCACCCACCTGCATCTGATGCGGTACCCCGCCACGCAGGGTGAGGAGATGACCGCGCGATGGCGGGAGGCCGTCGAGTCCGTCCGGCCCGGCGCGTCCCGGGGATGGGAGGACGACCTGCCGAAACTGCTCGCCTACAAGCGGGCCCAGTCGGTGTTCACCGACGCCGTCCGCGCCTGCCTGTCCCTGGAGACCGCCCCGGACGACGACCCGGACACCTACGACCGCACGGCCGTTCAGCTCTACCATGTACTCACCGCCGCCGCGGATCCCCTCGGTCTGGAGGCAGTGCCGAATCCGCGCGACATCACCTCCGCCCTCACCCGCTGGTACTGGGAACACCGGGAGTCCCCCGTGCGGGGCGCGCACTGAGGCACGCGCCGCCCGTGCGGGTAGGGATGTCCCTGCCGTGCAGTAGCGTTCCGTCCCCCCCCCGCCGTCCTCATCCCCGAGGAGCGCCGCCCGTGGGCAGTCCCTCCCGCCCCTCCGTCCCCTTGTGGGTCAGGCACCCCGACGATCCGTCCGACCCCCTCGGCGCCTTCGTGGCCGACGCCCTGCGCCGGCCGCCGGCGCACAGCGGCCATCACAACGTCAACTTCGTGGTCCCGGTGACCGACGAGGTCGCCGACTGCCTCGGCGTGGCGGCCGGCACCCCGGTCACCGTCCGCCTCCGCCGGGGGGACGCCGTGCCGGTCGTCGTCCGTACCTGGGAGGACGAGGGGCGGGTGCTCCGGGCGCTGGGCGGCCGGCTGCCGCACCTGCCCCGGTTCCTGGGCCGCAGCGGCAACGTCAACGTGCAGAGCCACGTCGAGGGCGTCTCGCTCGACACCGTCTGCCCCGAGGGCACCAGGGTGGAGCGGCCACTGGTCGTCGCGCTGACCCGGTTCATGGGGCTGATGGCCACCGTGCCGGCGGACGTGCTGCCGCCCCTGCCGGACGGTCCGCCCGCCGAGGGCGACGACAGCCAGGCGTACCTGCGGCACCAGGCCCTGCTCGTCCACGAGAAGGTGTGGCTGCCCAACCGGGCCCACCACGAGCTGTTCGAGCAGCTCGGCGTGCCCGGCGACGCCATGCTCCGCTACGCCGACCGGGTGCCGGTGCTGACCCGCCGTCCGTACGGCCTGCTCCACGGCGACCTGCACCGGGGCAACCTGATCCTGCCCTACGCGGCGGACGGCACCCCGGTCTGCGTGGACTGGGAACTCGCCGGGTACGGGGACCCGTTGTCCGATCTCGCCGTTCACCTGGTGCGCATGCGGTACCCGCGCGTCCAGTGCCACCAGGTGATCACCGCGTGGCGGGCCGCGCTGCGCCGCCACCGGCCCGCCGCGGCCCACGGCCTGAGCCGCGACCTGCCCCACTACCTCTCCTTCGAACGCGCGCAGTCGGTGTACCCGGACGTCATCCGTGCCGCACACGGCCTCGGTGACTACTTCGACCAGCGCGACATCGCCGAGGCCGCGGTGACCGTCGCCCGCGCGCTCACCGCGGCCGCCGGTCCGCTGAAGCTCGCCCAGGTCCCGGACGAACACCGCATCCGCACCGCGCTGGCCGAGTGGCGGGTGAAGACCGGGGGTACTCCCGCCGACAGCCGCTCGTACTTCACCGTCCACTTCCCCCCGCCCCGCGCCCGGACGGGGGAGTCCGGCGGGCGCGGGGCGGGGGCGTACGGGCGCAAGGCCGTGCAGGACGCGCTGGACCAGGAGCGCAGCGCGCCGCCCGAGCAGGTGATCGACGGCACCGCGCACCGGGTCACCGTCGTGCGGGGCGGTGAGGCCGTGGTGCGCCGGCGGCTGCACGTCCGGCCCGGCCACGGCCGGCGCTTCCTCGACGAGAACCACGTGCTGCGCAGCCTGCAGCGCAACGGCCGCCCGGTCCGGGCACCGCGGGTGCTGGCCATCGGCGAGAGCGACGGCCAGGGCGGGTTCGCCCTGCACGACTACGTCGGCCCGGCCGGCCGCACCGGGCGCCCCGACCACCCCGTGCACGGACTGCTCCCCGGCGAGGCGGACGCCCTGGTGGACCAGCTCGCGGCGCTGACCGACCCCGGGGTGCTGGCCTCGGTCGCCGAGCTGATGGACCTGGACCGGGAGGACCTCGTCCGCACCCAGACACCCGACTTCTACAGCCGGCTGACCCGCCGGCTGGTCCGGCGGGTGCGCGCGATGTCACCCGCGACGCTGCGGCTCGCCGAGGAACTGGGCCTGCCGGACGCCAGCACGCTGCACGGCCTGCTGGGCTCCCGCCGGGTCACCGACCGCTCCCCCGCCCTGCTGCACGGCGACCTCAATCCGTGGAACCTCGTCCGGCGCCCGGAGGACCGGGCCGCCGTGGTGCTGGTCGACTGGGAGCTCGCCCGGGCGGGCGACCCACTGTTCGACCTGGTGCGCCACCTGCATCTCACGCCCACCCGGCCACGCCTGCGCACCCGGATGTTCGCCCGGTGGGAGCGGGCCCTGCCGCCCGGACACACCCGCGGCTGGCAGGAGGACAGCAGGACGTACGAGCTGCTGGAGACGGTGCGTTCCGCCTACACCGACCTCGACCGCATGGTCACCCGCACTCATCTCGACGCGCCGAAGGTGACCCGGGCGGTCGCCTCCTACGCCCGCACCCTGGAACGCGCCAAGGAGGGCCTCGGCCTCCCGCACCGCGAGGCCGCCGGCCGTTCCCTGCTGCTGCGGGCCCTGCCGTGCGGCGACACGGACGACGCCGCGTGGCCGTCCGCCGTCCTCAGACTGCGGGACGTGATCCGGGGGGCGTGACGGGGCTGCGGGTGGGGGTGGCTCGGGGCGGGGGCGGCCCGGGTTGGGGGGCGGCTCGGGCGGCGTGGGGCATGGGGCGTGGGGGGCGTCGGGGGGACGGTGCGTGCGGGGGAGGGGAGCGGGGCGGGCGGGGCTGGGGGCGTGCGGGGCTGGGGTGCGTGGAGCGGGGATGTGCGGACTCGGTCGGCGGGTGTCGTGGGGGTGTCGCGGCAGGTGTCGTGGGGCGGGCGGGGACGGTCCGGGAGCGGACACGCCTCGGCGTGCGGCAGCGTGTCGCCGACCACTCCACCGCGCTGAGCCCCGCCCGGCGAGATGGCCGCCGGTGGGCAGGCAGCGTCGTCGGCCGTCACCGTCAGGACTCCTGGGCGGCCATCCGGCCGGCCGGATGGGTAGGGTCTGCTGGCGTGCCGCCGTCGGAGGTCTGTTCCGGGCACCGGGGCCATGAGGGGAGTCAGGTGAGCGAGACCGAGGTCACCACCGCACCGCGCCCGCTGCTGCTGGCCGACGGCCGGCCGGCGGCCGACGCCTGGTCACTGGATCCGTCCCTGCGCCACCTCAACCACGGCTCCTTCGGGGCGGTGCCACGGGTGGCGCAGGAGCGGCAGCAGCGGCTGCGCGCGGAGATGGAGAGCGCGCCGGTGGTGTGGTTCCCGGCGCTGCCGCGGCGGCTCGCGGCGGCCCGTGCCGACCTCGCCGCCTTCCTGGGGGCGGACGTGGACGACCTGGCCCTGGTGCCGAACGCCAGCGCCGGGGCGAGCGTCGTCTTCGCCGCCCTGGAGCGCCGCCGCGGCGGTGAGATCGTCGTCACCGATCACGGCTACGGTGCCGTCACGATGGGCGCGGAGCGCCTGGCCCGCCGTTGGGGCGGCCGGGTCCGCACCGCCCGGGTGCCGCTCGACGCGGACGCGGACCGGGCGTGCGCGGCGGTGACCGCCGAGCTGAGCGAGGCCACCGACCTCGTCGTCGACCAGATCACCTCCGCGACCGCGCGCCGGCTGCCCGTGGAGCGGATCGCCGCGGAGACCCGGCGGCGCGGTGTGCCGCTGCTGGTCGACGGGGCGCACGCGCCGGGCCTGATCGCCGCGCCGTTGGCGGGCGAGCCGTACGACTTCTGGGTCGGCAACCTCCACAAGTGGGGCTGCGCGCCGCGCGGTACGGCGGCGCTGGTGGCGCGCGGGCCGCTGCGGGACACGCTGTACCCGCTGATCGACTCCTGGGGCGCCGGCGACCCGTATCCCGACCGCTTCGACCAGCAGGGCACCCAGGACGCCACCGGCCACCTGGCCGCCGCGACCGCGCTGGACCTCATCGGCTCCACCTGGGGCTGGCCCACGGCCCGCCGCTACATGGACGACCTCGCCGACCACGGCGCCCGCGTCATCGCCGCCGCCCTCGCCGACCTGACCGGCACCGACGGCGGTCCCGTGGACGTGGGCATGCCCGTGCCCGGAATGCGGCTGGTGCGGCTGCCGGAGGGGCTCGCCGGCACCCGGGTCGAGGCCGACGCGCTGCGCGACCGCACGGCCCGCGAGATGGGCGTGGAGGCCGCCTTCACCAGCTTCGCCGGACTCGGCTACCTGCGGCTGTCCGCCCACGTCTACAACACCGCCGAGGACTACGAGCACTTCGCCGAGCACTGCGTCCCGGTGCTGCGCGACTGGGCCCACCGGGCCCGGACGGCCGCGGGCGCCGGGGCAGGCGCGCGTCCGGCGGTCCGCCCACCCGACGCGGGGTAGGGGGACCTCGGTCCCGGCGCACCCCAGCCGTGGGGACCACCGAGTGTCCCGGGCCTCCCGGGCCCCGGATCCCTGAGCCCACCCCTGCCGGGCCCGGGTGCGTCCGGCTGCCCGCCCCGACGTGCTCCGACGGAGGAGACGAGTGTGATCACGGCGTACCAGCAGCAGCTGCGCGAGCGCTACCTCGCGGCACCCGTCCTGCCGCCGCCCGAGCCGTGGCGGTCGGTGGGGGACCGGCGGATCCCGGTCGGGGGACTGCTGGGCATCGGCTTCGCGGTGCACCCCGACAGCGGCCACGACCTCGTGATGATCGTGTCCGGTGACGGCCATGGACTCCTCGACGCGATCACCGGCGAGAAGATCGCCCGCGACCGGGACCCCGACCCCGGGACGAGCACCCCCGACGCCCACCCGGACCTCACCTGCCCCGGGCTGGGCCCGGTCGCGGGCACCCCCGTGCGCATCGCCGGCCTCTTCGGCGGGGGCCTGCACAGCACCACGCCCGACGGCTGGACCCTGGACGTCGTCAGCCCGGATTGGCCCCACCACCGCGTCATCCTCTCCGCCGACGGCGGTATGAACACGGGGCCGGCGGGAGGGACGTGGTGGCACGTCTTCCACTCCGACCACTCGGAACTCCGCGCCGCCGGCTTCTCCCCCTCCGGCCTGACCCTCGCCGTCGCCACCAGCAGTGACGTGACGCTCTGGACCCGCCGCGAGCTGCGCTACGGGGGGTGAGGCCGGCGGCGGACCGCGCGAGAACCGGTCGGGTCCCGAAGCCCGCCGGTACCGCCGTCCGGCCATGAGCGGCAACAGGACGGCGGCAGCACCCGCACCGGGCTGAGGGGCCCCGCTTCCGACGCCCCTACGGCAGCTCGACGACGTCGGCGACCACGCAACTGACGTTGTCCGGACCGCCGGAACCATTGGCCAGGGCGACGAGTTCGCGGACCGCGTGCTCCGGCTCGCCGATGTCGGTGAGCACGCGGTGGATCTCGTCGGTCGGCACGACGGTGGACAGGCCGTCCGAGCAGAGCAGATACCGGTCCCCGTGCCGGGCATCGTGCAGCCGCATCTCGGGGGTGGAGTCGGCACCCGGGGCCAAGGCGCGTACGAGCAGGGACCGTTGGGGGTGGGAGGCGGCCTCGGCCGGGCTGAGGCGTCCCTCGTCGACCAGTGACTGCACCCGCGTGTGGTCGTGGGTGATCTGGAACAACTCCCCCTCCCGGAGGAGGTGGGCGCGGGAGTCCCCGATGTGGACGAGGGCGAGCTGCGACCCGGTCCACAGCAGCGCGGTGAGCGTGGTCCCGGCGTCCTCGGCGGACGCGTCGGCGCCGGCGACGCCCTGCACGGCCTGCTCGGCCCGGTCGACCGCGTCCGCCAGAACGTTGAGGAGGTTGCCCGCCGGGAGAGTGTCGGACTCCAGGCGCTTGAGCGCGTCGACGGCGGCCGCGCTCGCGGGCCGCCCACGCTGCCATAACCGTCGGCGACGGCGAACAGGCGGGACCCCGCGTAGGCGGTGTCCTGGTTGCTGTCCCGGACGAGGCCGGTGTCGGAGAGCGCGGCGTAACGGATGCCCAGAGCAGCGGGGGACGGGTGCATGGCGGGGTCCTTCCAGGAGAGGTGGTCGACGAGGAAGGTCGCCAGGTCCCGCCGTGCGGCGGTGTCGGCCTCGACCTGCGCCCAGAACGCGCGGACCTCGTCGGCCGCAGGACCCGCCTCCAGCGCGCAGACCCGCCGGATGCGGGCCAGCGGCATCCCGAGCCTCCGGAGCCACGCGACCAGCCGTGCCCGGTCCAACTGCCCGGGTGTGTAGAGGCGGTAGCCGGTCACCGGGTCGACGCGGGCGGGAGTCAGCAGGCCGAGTTCGTCGTAGAGACGCAGTGCCTTGGGTGACAGCCGGGACGCCCTCGCGAACGCCCCGATGGTCAGCAGCTCCGACTCCATGCCCGTCCCTCCTCGTTCCGGGCACGTCGCCCGGCCCCACCGATGCTGAGGGCTCCCCCGAGGTGAAGGTCAACCACGCGGGTCTCGGGTGGCGTTCGCGGGCCACGCGCACAGGGAGGGCCCCGGGAGGTGCTTCTGGGCTGCACCGGCGGGAGCCCCCGGTACCTGCACCGCAGGAGGGATCAGGCGCTCAACGCGGCGGGGTACCGGATGGTGCCGGACGGCACGGGGCGGCTGTCGTCGAGGGCCAGTGCCATCATGGCCTCGTCGGGCACCTCGGACGGCGCGCGGATGCCCAGGCGGGAGGCCGGGACGAAGCCGAACCGCGGGTAGTAGTCGGCGTGGCCGAGGACGACGACGAGGTTCTCGCCCTGCGCCCGGGCGGCGTCCAGGGCGGCGCGGATCGCGGCCGAGCCCGCGCCGGTGCGCTGGGCGGAGGGCAGCACCGCGCAGGGGGCCAGGGCGAGGGCGGGGTGGCTGTCGACGTGACACCGGCTGAGCAGCGCGTATCCGACCGGGGTGCCGTCGGGGCCCGTGGCGACCATCGACAGGCCGTCGATCCACGCCTCCGGGTCGGCCCGCAGCGCGTCGACGATGCCGGCCTCGGCGTCGGTGGGAAAGGCCGCGAGCAGGATGCCGCGGACGGCGGCTGCGTCGTCGGCGGTTTCGGGGCGGGCGGTCCAGCGGGTCATGGTTCTGTGTCTCCCTCGTGGCCCGTTCCGGGCCGTGACAGGGCGTCGCGCAGGGCGTGGCGCAGTGCGTGGTGCGCCGTCACCGTTCGTGCCCACGGTAGAGAGCCGGACGCGGGGAGGCACGGGACGGGACTCACACTGCCGCACGGTCTGGGCGACACCCGATCCGTCATTGCGCGGGTGGTGACATCCTGGGCCGATGTTCTCATCCGATCCCACGGGCGCCGTGTTCTTCGACGTCGACGGCACCCTCGTCCCCGGCACGAGTTCCTCGGTCCACCTGGCCGGCTTCCTCGGCCACCGGGAGGAGTTGGCCGAGGCGGAGGACGCCTACGCCGCCGGTGACCTGGACAACCGGCAGGTCTCCGAGCTGGATGCAGCGGGCTGGGCGGGGGTGCACGAGGACCAGGTCTCCGGCTGGCTCGACGGGCTTCCCCTGGTCCCGGGCATCGCGGAGACCGTGGCCTGGTGTCGGCACAACGGATTGGTGCCCGTGCTGGCGACCCTCGCCTGGTCGCCTGTGGGCCGCTACCTGACCGACCGCTTCGGATTCCATGCGTTCAGCGGTCCTGAGCTGGAGACCGTCGGCGGCCGGTTCACGGGGCGGGTCGCCCGTCACTTCGACGAGTACGGCAAACGGGACGTCGCCCTCGCACAGGCGCGTGAGCTGGGGCTGCCTCCCCGATCGTGCGGTGCGGTCGGAGACAGCCGATCCGACCTCCCGCTGTTCGCGTCCGTCGGGTTGAGCGTGGCGTTCAACGCATCGGCCGGAGCGCGCGGAGCGGCGACCGTCGCGGTGGACGACGACGACCTGCGGGGCGTGCTTCCCGCATTGAGCCGCCTGGCCACAGCCACTCGTTGACTGCCGACTGCCGACCGCCGATGACCGAGGTTGTCCGGGGCGTCGACCTGATCGCTCCAGCCAGTCCGACAGGACCAGCGCCTCATGAGAGGTGAGCTTGATGATGATCTCAGTGTTTCTCACTGCTCGAACATGTTCGCCGACCCTGCGGTGTCAGAGGTGCCTGGCACAGTGCCGCCGTGGACATCGGTTCCTTCTGGAAGCTCATCGAAGAGTGCCGACGGCAGACGCAGGGCCGGGACGAACGGCTGGCGTGGTTGCGTGACGAGTTGTCGCGGAGGCCCCTGACAGAGATCGTGCAGTTCCAGGTTCGTCTGGACGAAGTGACGCGTGAAGCCTTCACTTGGGATCTATGGGCTGCAGCGGAGCGGATCTTCGGCGGCTGGTGTTCGGACGACGAATTCTGCTACTTCGGCCTGTGGATGGTGGGGATCGGTCGGGAAGCCTTCGCGCGGGCAGTGATCGATCCCGACGCTCTGGCCGACACTCCAGAGGTTCAGTGCCTGGTGGGTCGTCCTCGGGAGCTCTGGAACGACGACTGGCCGGAGTGGGAGTCTCTCGACTACGTCGCCAGGGAGGCGTATGGACTACTCACCCGCGCGGATGAGGACTGCGGCGACGCATTCTATGAAGCCGTCGAAGCCGAGCAGGGCGCTGTAGGCGGCAATCGAGGGCCGCGCGGCGAGCAGTGGGATGTGCGATGCGAAGACGAGGCGATGCGCAAACTGCCGACGCTGAGCGCGATGTTTCCCCTTCGGCCACTGGTCCGGTAGGCGCGAAAGTGCGAGGGATCAGGCTGAGGCTTCGGGGGTGTCGACAGGCAGGCGATGCCACGCGTGGCCGCAACCGTCGGAGCAGAAGCGCTCTCGTCGGCGTTCGTCGGCGATGGCCAGCACTGCGATCAGTAGCCGGAATGACTTGAGGCGCTCGTCATGCGGGGTGAGACTGGCGATTTTTCCGAGTTGCTGGTCGATCCGCCCTCGTGTGATCAGAACTGCCGGTGTGTGCGTGGCGCGAAGTCCGGCGCGTCGGATGCTTTCCGGGCCGTCCTCGGCGGTGGCGCGGGCCTGAATGCAGAAATGTGACAGGAGGCGCAGGGTGTTGGACTGCTCCTCGGTCGAGAGGCCCTCGAACCACTCGATTCCCTGTGGCATCGGCCGAAGCTCTTGGGCGAGTTCGTTGAGAATGATGTACGGATCAGCCATCCTCACGCCCCCGTTGCGCTCGATTCACAGACTTTCCCGGTCATCCAAGCAGACCCTCGGATGCCTAGAAAGGCAGTTCGTCGGCTTCCAACGGCTCTGAGTACCCACGTACCCAGTGGCCGGGGAGGGCGGTGCAGAGCGACTCCAGGTCGGCGAACGTACTCCCCCGAACGTGCAGCCAGCTGTGGTCACTCAGTCCGTCGAGCCGCAAGAGCTTCCCCGGCGCGGAGAACCAGCACACGGGTGACTCTTCCTTCCCCGTCCACATCGGGTAATCGGGAAAGTCCACCGGCGCGAACCGGCTCGGCAGCTCTCGAATCAGGCTGGCGGGAAGTTCGCAGGCGTTGTAGAGCCGTCCTTCGCTGCCAAGCAGCGTCTCGCTGAGTACGAGCTCGACGCAGGCCAGGGAGACCCTGTCCAGGTAGCGGACCCAACCATCCCGTGACTGGACGAACACCGGCGGATCGTCCTGACCGAGGTCCCGCCGCCGTACTCCCCAGAAAGCGCACCCCTGGTTCTCGCTGCGGAAGACGAGCACTCCACCGAACTCGTCGTGCACGAACAGCTCAGAAGGCCGCAGCAGCGGGTCCTGGTTGCCGGTGAGGTCGTGACGCGTACCGAGAAGCGAGTACGCCTCGCGCAGCGCGGTCGGCAGCGCGAGCCCCAGCGTCTCCTCGGCTCGCTCCAGCTCCTCCGGTCGCGTACCCGCGCTGTCGGCGAGCGGCTCCGCCCACGCTGCGGCAAAGTCCCGAACGAAGGTCCAGGCTCGCGCCCTGTCGGGTATCCCACCCTGCAGAGCTTGAGCCACATCGAACTCGTCAACCATGCGGTGGACCGTACAGGCCGGCCAGCTTCGCCGGGACTCCGCCAGGTCGTGCGCCAGAACCACTGGGACTCGCCACATCTACTGAGAACGGACAGGGACAACACTCAGGCTCACGTTCACCGGAGCGTGAGTCGGCACACTCCTGCAAGCGGCTTGCTTGCAATAGTTAGCGCTGTGCGCGACAGTGGGGGCATGGCATCGCTCAACGTCGGCAATCTCGGTGAGTACCTGCGGGAGCAGCGCCGTAGCGCGCAGTTGTCGCTGCGGCAGCTCGCGGATGCCGCCGGGGTGTCCAATCCGTACCTGAGCCAGATCGAGCGCGGGCTGCGCAAGCCGAGCGCGGAGGTGTTGCAGCAGGTCGCGAAGGCGCTGCGGATCTCCGCCGAGACGTTGTACGTGCGGGCCGGGATCCTCGACGCCGAGCGGGACCGGGACGAGGTGGAGACGCGGGCCGTGCTGCTCGCCGATCCCACGCTCACCGAGCGTCAGAAGCAGGTGCTGCTGCAGATCTACGAGTCCTTCCGCAAGGAGAACGGGTTCGGCGGCGCCGAGGACGGCGAGGCGACAGGGGTGACCGGGGCCGACGGGCTCGGGAGCCGGGTCGCCGTGGGCGCCGACGACACAGCCGACACCGTCGACCCTGGTGGGGTCGACGGGGCCGGCGGGACCGACGGCGGTGCCGAGTCGATACGTCGGAGCCGTGCGGCCGACGGCGGGAAGTCCGCCGGGCGGCGCGGTTCCACCAGCAAGGGCGGTACCTCCGCCGAGCGCCGGCCCCGCAAGGCCGGCGGCAGTGACAGCGGTCCGCAGCAGACGGCCGGCTGAGCCGGACCAGGGCACCGGCCGTCCGCCGCGGACCACACCAACCCTCAGCCGACAACGACATCCGGGAGGACCCTCACCATGGCCATCACCGACGACCTGCGCAAGTCCCTCAGCAACCCGACCCCGCTCTACTTCGCCGCCGGCACCGCCGACCTGGCGCTGCAGCAGGCCCGGAAGGTGCCCGCCCTGGTGGAGCAGCTGCGCGCTGAGGCGCCCGCGCGGTTCGAGGCCGTGCGCAACACCGACCCCAAGGCCGTGCAGGAGAAGGCCGGCCACCGGGTCAAGGAGACCCAGGAGACCCTCCAGGCCAAGGTCAACGAGTTCTTCGGTTCCCTCGACACCGACCTGAAGAAGCTGGGTGAGAACGCCCAGGACCTCGCGCTGCGCGGGGTGGGCGTGGCCGCCGAGTACGCGGTCAAGGCCCGGGAGACCTACGAGAAGGTCGCCGAGCACGGCGAGCAGGCCGTGAAGACCTGGCGCGGCGAGACCGCCGAGACCATCGAGGACATCGCGGTCGCCGTGGAGCCGAAGGCCGAGCCCACGTCCACGCCCACGCCGGTCGAGGTCAAGGACGACAAGCCCGCCGCCGCCCCGGCCGAGACGCCGGTGGCGACGCCCGCCTCGGCCGCTGCCGCCGCGGAGAAGAAGGCCGCCGCGAAGAAGGCCCCGGCCCGCAAGAGCACGGCGAAGCGGACGACTCCGCCCGCCAAGTGAGCGGACGGCCGCACGGCCGGCCGCACCGTCGGTCCGGCGGGCCGGGCACCTTTGCGGTGTCCGGCCCGTTCTCCGGATAGCCGGCCGGCGGTTGCGGGTACGGTGACCGCGTAAGGACGAGCCGAGTCGGGTGGTGGACGTAGTGCTGATGCAGGGCTTCGCGGGGTTCATGTGGCTGCTGAGCATGGCCCTGATCGTGTTCAGCGGCTTCGCGCTGATCGACGCCGCCGTGCGCCGTGAGGACGCCTACCGCGCCGCGGACAAGAAGACCAAGCCGTTCTGGCTGATCATCCTGGGCCTCGCCTTCGTGGTGAACCTGATCTTCGACATCCTGTCGCTGCTGCCGATCATCGGTCTCATCGCGACCATCGTGTACATGGTCGACGTGCGGCCCGCCCTGCGCGGTCTGTCCGGCGGCGGCCGCAAGTACGGGGGATCGAGCAGCGACGGACCCTACGGTCCGTACAACGGCGGCCGGTGATCCCGACACAACCTGCGGTGGCCGACGCCCTACGGCTGCCGGTGATTGTGGCCCACGGCGGCCTGTAGTCCGGATTGCCGAGAGTCGACAGTCGACAGCTCAGCCAGCAGCCGGCAGCCGGCAGCCATCAACCGGCTGTGCCGGGGCGTCCTCGTCGCGCGCCGGCCGAGCAGGCCGGGGCCGTTGGCGGGCGCGGGGCCGCAGGTGGTGGCCGTCAGCCGGTGCGGTCCAGGAGCAGGACGGCGACGTCGTCCGTCAGGTCGCCGCCGTTGAGGTCCCGTACCTCGTTGACCGCCGCCCGCAGCAGTTCCTCGCCGCGCAGGCCCTCGGAGAGCTGGCGGCGGACCATCTCGACCATGCCGTCCTGACCGAGCCGTTCCCCGCCCTCGCCGACGCGGCCCTCGATCAGGCCGTCGGTGTAGAGCATCAGGCTCCACTCCCCGCCCAGCTCCACCTGGGTCCGCGGCCAGCGGGCGCCGGGCAGCAGGCCGAGGGCCGGACCGTTGTTGTCGAAGGGCAGCAGCCGCGCGGGGGAGCCGGGGCGGAGCAGCAGCGGCGACGGGTGTCCGGCGAGGCAGAGGCCCGCCCGGCGGCCGTCCGGTGCGATGTCGACCGTGCAGAGGGTCGCGAAGATCTCGTCGTCGGCGCGTTCGTGCTCCAGCACCTGCTGGAGCGTCCCCAGCAGCTCGTCCCCGCACAGCCCGGCCAGCGTGAGGGCCCGCCAGGCGATGCGCAGCTCCACGCCGAGCGCCGCCTCGTCGGGGCCGTGGCCGCAGACGTCCCCGATCATGGCGTGCACGGTGCCGTCGGGGGTGCGGACGACGTCGTAGAAGTCGCCGCCGAGCAGGGCACGCGAGCGGCCGGGGCGGTAGCGGGCGGCGAAGCGCAGCGGCGAGCCGTCCAGCAGCGGGGTCGGCAGCAGGCCGCGCTCCAGCCGGGCGTTCTCCTGCGCGCGCAGCCTGCCCTCGGCGAGCCGTCGCTCCGCGGAGTCGGAGCGCTTGCGCTCCACCGCGTAGCGGATCGCGCGGCTCAGCAGCCTGCCGTCCAGCTCGTCGCGGAAGAGGTAGTCCTGGGCGCCCACGCGCACCGCCTCCGCGCCGCGCTCGGCGTCGCCGGACGCGGTCAGCGCGAGCACGGCGTGCCGGGGCGCGAGCTCCAGGACGTACTTGAGGACCGCCAGCTCGTCGTCGGCGTCGCCCACCCGGCCCGGCGCGGGCAGCGCCAGGTCCAGCAGGATGCAGTGCACGTCGTCGGTCAGCAGCCGCTCGGCCTCGGTGAGGTTGCGGGCGGTGCGGACGCGGATCGGCTTGCCGGCCTGGTCGAGCAGGTCCGGGACGATCGCCGAACCCGCCGGGTCGTCCTCGATCAGCAGCAGCGTCAGGTTCTGGTTCTGGTTCTGGTGCGCGGGGGCGGGGGCCTCGGCCGGCCGGCCGGGCGCGGACGCGTGCTGTGCCGCGGTGGTCGCGGACCGGTCCGCCGTGCGCGGGCCCGTTGTCCGGTACTCCGAGGAGTCCTGGATGGGGCCGCTGTTCACTGGTGCGGCGGGCGCCTGACCACTTTCCGCGGCCGGGATCGCTCTCTGCCGCGGTACGGGTGCGGGCATTGTTCCGGGTTCCTTCCCTCCCCCCGAGGGCGTGGTGCGGGGCCGGGCTTCTCGGCCCGCCCCCCGGTGCACGGTTCGGTTCCGTGCGAGCAGGGGCAGCCCCTTCGAACGGGGACGATAGCGGGTGGCGGCGCCGCAGCGGAATGGTGTGGCGCACGCGGTTCGGCCAAGAGCCAGTGTCATATGCCGCGTTTTCGCCCGCAGTTGGACAGCTCGCGCATGCTGCCGGGATGACGAACGTCACGTCAGCGGGCGGGAGGCGGTCCGACCGGCGTGTGCTGCGTCACAGGGCCTGCGTCACCGGGGTGTTGAGGCGGGCGACGGTGCGGGGTGGGGCGTGGTCCGGCTTGTGGCGGTACGTCCGGAGGTAGAGGTCTTCCCGGTGTGTGGCGGGCGGCCCCGGTGACCTTTCCTCCTGCTGGCCGGCGGTGGGGGTGGGGGAGTGCGGCCCTGCTTCAGCTCTCGTCCGAACCGGCCTTCGCCTTCGTCCCCTCCTTCGCCTCCGTCGCCTTCTTCTCGTCCTGCTCCCGGTTCGTCGCCTTCTTCGGGTCGCTCTCCGCCTCGGCCCGGGACGTGCCCTGAGCCCCGGTCTTCTTGTCGGCGGTCTTGTCCGCGGTCCTGTCCGCGGCCCTGTCGGGGGTCTTCCCGGACTTCTTCTCCGGGGCCGGCGTCTTCGTGCCGGGGTCCGGGCGTACCACGCCGAGGATCGGCATCGAACCCGCGCCCGCGAGCGTCACCGACCGGCCGGGCCGGGGTGCGTGCACCATGGTTCCGTCGCCGACGTACATGCCGACGTGGCTGGCGTCACCGAAGTAGATGATGAGGTCGCCGGGCCGCATGTCCTTGACGGCCACGCGCGTGAGCTGCTTCCACTGGGCCTGCGAGGTGCGGGGTATGGCCCGGCCGGCCGCGGCCCACGCCTGGGACGTGAGGCCGGAGCAGTCGAACGCCGCCGGGCCCTCGGCGCCCCAGACGTACGGCTTGCCGATCTGGGCGGTGGCGTAGGCGACGGCCTTCCTGCCCTGGGCGGTCGCCTCCCCGGTGATGTCGTCGAGAATCCCGGAGCCCAGCCAGGCGGCCTGCGCCTGCTGTTCGGCCTGCCGTTCCAGCCCGGCCAGACGCTCCTTCTCCTCCGCCTTCAGCTCCGACTCCAGCTTCTCGGCCGCCGCGATCTGCTTCTCGATCTTCCGCTGGGCGGCAGCCTTGGCCTTGCGGCCCGCCTCCAGCTTGCGCCACTGGGCGTCGGCGTCGCGGGCGTACTGCTTCAAGTCGGCCTGCGCGCGATTCATTTCGCCCAGTAGGCCCTTCGTCGCGTGCTGGCCCTGACGGACCCGGCCGGCGCCTTCGAGGAAGTCCTGGGGATCGTCGCTCAGCATGAGGTGCGCCTCGGGCGGGAGTCCGCCGCCGCGGTACTGGGCCGCCGCGGCGGCGCCCGCGCGTTGCTTCAACTCGTCCAGCTTCTCCCGGCCCTTGACGATTTTCTTCGCCAACTGGACGATCTGCGCCGACTGGTCCTGCGTCTTCTCCTCGGCGGCGTTGTACTCGTCGGTGGCGACGGCCGCCGCGCGGTAGAGCTTGTCCAGCTTCTTGCGTACGGCTTCGAGTTCGGCGTTGGAGGCGGGCGGGACGGGAGTCGTGGCGCTCGCACTCGCGCCGGGGGCGGGTGTCGGGGCGGGGTCGGCGTACGCGGTGCCCGGTGCCGCGAGCACGGTGACCGCGCAGACCACGGCCACGGCCACGGTGATCAGCCCCTGCTTGCCCCTCCCCGAACGCATGCCAGGCCCCGCGCCCATGCTTCACTCCCCCAACTTGTTAACCGTCGGTAACGTGCGGTCGTCGGGGGGATGTTGCCACGTCGGCCCGCCGAGCAACAGGGGTGGTCCGTGGTGAGCACGGCCCCCGCACCTCGTCGGCCCCTCGCCGCGGGCCGCCCCGCCCGAATGCTTTCCGTCCCGCCCCGCCGGGCATGCCGGTCCGCCCCTCGATGTGACGAACGGCTCACGTCGATCGTTCCCGGGGTGCCTGCTGCCCCCTTTTCTGCCCGGTTGCGCGGCCCTGTCGGCGTCGACGTCTCCTGGCCTTGTCGGGGTTCGGCGTCGGCGTCCTCGTCGGCGGCGGCGTCGGTGTCTCCCGGACGTGACGGTGTCACTTCTCCAGGCTTTGTCGGGATCGGCGTCGGGGTCGGGGTCGGTCATCCCGTGGTGGAAATCGGAGTCGGTCACCCTGTAGCCCCGTAGGGGAAACCGGCGTCGGTCGCCCTGTCACTGCCCTGTGCCCTCCGCTGTCGTCACCCCCGAGGGGCCAGGGCCTCCCAGCGCACGGTCACCTCGCCCTGCCGCCAGCGCCTCGGCCCGTCCGTCACCGGCCAGTCCGCGGTGAGGTCCCGCACCGTCCGGATCCAGCGCTGGCGGGCGCCGTAGGAGGCGTAGGGCGCGGCGGCGGCCCAGGCGCGGTCGAAGTCGCGCAGGAAGGCGTGCACGGGTTCGCCGGGCACATTGCGGTGGATGAGGGCCTTCGGCAGGCGTTCCGCCAGGTCGGACGGGCGGTCCAGGGAGCCGAGCCGGGTCGCGAAAGTGACCGTGCGGGGCCCTTCGGGGCCGAGGGCGACCCAGACGTGACGGCGTCCGATCTCGTCGCAGGTGCCTTCGACCAGCAGCCCGCCGGGTGAGCCGGTCGCCGGGTCGGCCGGGGCGAGCCGCGCGCACAGGCGCCGCCACACGTCGGCGACCTCGCCCTCGTCGTACTGGCGCAGTACGTTCGCCGCACGGACCAGCACGGGGCGGCCGGGGACCGGCAGTTCGAAGCCGCCGTGCCGGAAGTCCAGCCCGTCCTGCCGGTAGGGCAGGGCGGCGGCGACGCGGGCCGGTTCGATCTCGACGCCGGTGACGCGGGTGCGGGGGGCCACGGTGCGCAGGCGGTGCAGGAGTTCCACGGCGGTCCAGGGGGCCGCCCCGTAGCCGAGGTCGACGGCGACGGGTTCGGCGGCGCGGCGCAGGGCGGCACCGTGGGTGGCGGCGATCCAGCGGTCCATGCGGCGCAGCCGGTTCGGGTTGGTGGTGCCGCGCGTCACCGTGCCGACGACGTGCGCTCCCCGGCTCGGACGGGGACGCGCCGGGGAGCGCCCGTCGGGCAGGGAGGCGGCGCGGGCGGTCATGCCTACGAGGGTAGGCGGGCAGCCGACGGCCCCGTGCCCACGGGCCCGTGCCGCCTTCGGGCCGCCGTCGACCGTGTGCGGCACCCGCGCCGGCCGTACAGGCGCCCCTGGCCTCGCCGACCGACCCCGCCCCGCCCACGTCCGCGCCCGCGCCCAGAGCGTCCCGTCGGCCATCCGACCCCTGCAACGCCTGCCACGTCTGCCACCCCCGCCCCACGCCTCCCCGCCTCGAACGGTTGAGCGACCGACGGTAATGATTCGGCAAAGACCGCTCCCGGGGAGGTCACCCGGAAATGGGACGGCCTCCTCCGGTGTTCCAGTCCCGGAGGGTCGTACGACCCGTGCCCGCCATGCCCGCAGCCCGAGGAGGACCGCCACGTGAGCCAGTACATCGGCAGGCTCGGGCGGCGCTCCGCGGCCGTGCCCGCGCGGCTGCGGCTGCACCGTCGGCAGCCCCGCCGGGTGGCGATGCTCTCCGTGCACACCTCACCGCTGCACCAGCCGGGCACCGGTGACGCCGGCGGCATGAACGTGTACATCGTCGAACTGGCGCAGCGCCTCGCCGCGATCAACATCGAGGTCGAGATCTTCACGCGCGCGACCACCGCCGCCCTCCCGCCCACCGTCGAGCTGGCCCCCGGTGTCCTCGTCCGGCACGTCGACGCGGGCCCCTACGAGGGGCTGGCCAAGGAGGAGCTGCCCGCCCAGCTGTGTGCCTTCACGCACGGCGTGATGCAGGCGTGGGCGGGCCACCGTCCCGGCTACTACGACCTCGTCCACTCGCACTACTGGCTCTCCGGCCACGTCGGCTGGCTCGCCGCCCAGCGCTGGGGCGTGCCCCTGGTGCACGCCATGCACACCATGGCCAAGGTCAAGAACGCCAACCTCGCCGACGGTGACACCCCCGAACCGGCGGCCCGGGTCATCGGCGAGACCCAGATCGTCGAGGCCGCGGACCGGCTGATCGCCAACACCGCCGAGGAGGCCGACGAGCTGGTCCGCCACTACGCGGCCGACCCCGGCAAGGTCGCCGTCGTCCACCCCGGCGTCAACCTGGACCGCTTCCGCCCGTTCCCCAAAGCCCACGGTGAGCCCCGCGTGGTGGAGGGGGTGGGGACGTCGGCCGCCCGCGCCGCCGCCCGGGCCCGGCTGGGGCTGCCGCAGGACGCCCTGATCCCGCTCTTCGCGGGCCGCATACAGCCCCTGAAGGCGCCCGACGTCCTGCTCCGGGCGGTCGCCGTCCTCCTCGGCGAGCGTCCCGAGCTGCGTTCCCGGATCTGCGTCCCGGTGGTGGGCGGGCCCAGCGGCAGCGGCCTCGCCAAGCCGGAGGGGCTGCAGAAGCTGGCCGCGCGCCTGGGCATCGCCGACGTGGTGCGGTTCTGCCCGCCGGTCGCGCAGGAGCAGCTCGCGGACTGGTTCCGGGCGGCGAGCGTGCTGGTCATGCCGTCCTACAGCGAGTCGTTCGGCCTGGTCGCCATAGAGGCCCAGGCGGCCGGTACGCCGGTGCTGGCCGCCGCGGTCGGCGGTCTCCCCGTGGCGGTGCGCGACGGGCACACCGGCGTCCTCGTGCAGGGGCACGACCCCGCCGCCTACGCCCGCGTCCTGAGCGACTTCGCCGACGACCCCCACCTCGCCGACCGGATGGGCGCGGCTGCCGCCCGGCACGCCCAGTCCTTCGGCTGGGACACCGCGGCCGCCGCCACCGCCGACGTGTACGCGGCGGCGACGCAGGCGCACCGCCGTCACGTACGCTCGCTGCATGGCTGATCACGCGGAAGCAGAGCAGCGGAGGGCGTCCCGGGTCATCGAGGACGTGCTGAAGGACGCCGAGCTCGAATGGGAGAGCCCCGCGTCCGGCACGTACGTCGTGAAGCTGCCCGGCACCCGCAAGCTGTCGACCACGCTGTCCCTGATCGCGGGCCGTCACACGCTCTCCCTCAACGCCTTCGTCATCCGCCACCCCGACGAGAACGAGGCGGGCGTCCACCGCTGGCTCCTGGAGCGCAACCTCAAGCTGTACGGGGTGAGTTACGCCGTCGACCCGCTCGGCGACATCTACGTCACCGGACGCCTCCCGCTGCCCGCCGTCACCCCGGAGGAACTGGACCGCCTGCTCGGCCAGGTCCTGGAGGCGGCCGACGGCAGCTTCAACACCCTGCTGGAACTGGGCTTCGCCTCCGCGATCCGCAAGGAGTACGCCTGGCGGGTGTCCCGCGGCGAGTCGACCCGCAACCTGGACGCGTTCACCCACCTCCTGCAACGCCCCTCGGACGACCGGAGCCCCTCGGACGACCGGGGCCCGTCGGACGGTCGGGGCCCGTCGGACGGTCGGGGCCCGTCGGACGACCGGGGCCCGTCGGACGACCGGAGCCCCTCCGACGACCGGCTTCCCTCGGACGACTGACCCGCCTCCGCCCCCTCACGCAGGGGCACGCGGGCACCCCGGGTCAGACCTGCGAGCCGACCAGCAGGCCGATGCCGTACGTGACGGCCATGGCCGCCAGCCCGCCCACGACGACCCGCGCCACCGCCCGACGCTTGCTCGCCCCGCCCACCTGGGCGGAGACCGAGCCGGTCACGATCAGGGCGAGGAGCACGGCCCCGACCGTGGACGGCACGGCGACGGGCCGCGGTGTGAGCAGGATCGCGAGCAGGGGTACCAGCCCGCCGACGAGGAAGGCCAGCATCGACGACAGTCCCGCGTGCCACGGATTGACCAGCTCGTGCGGGTCGATGCCCAGGTGGAGGCGGGCGTGCGCGGCCAGCGCGTCCTTCCTGGTCAGCTGCACGGCCACGGGCCGGGCGAGGTCGGGGTCGATGCCGCGCTCCCGGATCAGTCCCGTGAGCTGCTTCAGCTCCGCGGAGGGGTTGGCCTTCAGCAGGCGGCGTTCGGCGGCCAGCTCCGCCTTCTGCGAGTCACGCTGACTGGACACGGAGACGTACTCGCCGACCGCCATCGACAGCGCCCCCGCCACCAGCGCGGCGATGCCGGAGGCCAGCAGCGCGCTGTTGCTCACCGCGGCGCCGGCCACGCCGACGACCAGGGCCGCGGTGGAGACGATGCCGTCGTTGGCCCCCATCACTCCCGCGCGGAGCCAGTTCAGGCGACGGGAGATCGTCCCGCTCCGGATCTCCTCCACGGTGCCTTCCGGCGGTGCCGAGCGCTCGTCCATCACAGCCACCTCTTCCCGGGGTGCCCGTCCGTTCCGCCTGCATCCTCGATCCCACGTCTCAGCGAAAACGTCCCAGCGAAAACGTCTCACCCATAACGTCTCACCGATAGGCCGATCACGCGCCGAGAACCGGGGCTGTCGTGCCCCATGCTGTGCCCGACCCGCGTCGTCGGTCCCGGTACGGTGGCTGACCTTGGGAGACGTCATGGGGGAGGGGAATGCGCGTGGGACGCGGGGAACTGGTGCCCGGACCGAGCATGGGCCCGGTGAGCCGCGTCCACTTCGTGCTGGCCTGGGGCCTGTGCGTCGCGGGGCTGCTGATCACCCTGGTGTCGTGGCTGCCGGGGCCGGGCAAGGTCCCCACCACGGCTGCCGTCGCCGTCTTCGCCGCGGCCATCCCCGTCTTCGGCGCCGCGCTGCTGAGGTCGATCTTCTCCGAACGTGCCCGGACGTTGCTGCGACGTGACGGCGGTGGCATGGGCAGGAGCATCGGTGTCAGGCCGCTCCTCGCCTTCCTCCGGACCCTCCCGACCGGTCTCCGGTGCGCTTACGTGCTGGTGCTCGTCGTGTTCGCGCTGGCCATGCTGACGGGGGGCGCCGCCGAGGACGCCCGAGCCGACGGAAACGGCCGCTACTACCACACCCACTGGAAGAGGCCGGAACAGCGCACGGAACGCGTGTGGCTCACCGAGGCGGAATACCACGAGGCGACCAGGGCCCGGACCCGCGTCTTCGCCTCTGCTGCCATGCTCTTCCACGGCGTCGCGGGCTTCCTCGTCCTCGTCGCGGCCCCTGCGGCCCCTCCGTCGGTGGCCCGGCGGGAGGAGACGGCGCGTCCGTAGGGCACCGCCGTGCGTGCCCGGGTGTCGGGCGTCGGGCTGCACGGCGCACCGCCGCAGGGCAGAGCGCGTCGACCTGTTCCGGTGTCGTGTCGCGTGACGCCTCACCCGGCCACGGTCACGCGCTCACCCCGCCGCCGCACGGATGGCCTCTGCCGGGCGGCAGTCGCGGCAGCGGCCCGGGGCCGGGGCGCGGAAGGCCCGTTCGCAGCCGTCGCAGGTCTGGAACGGCAGGACGGCTGCGGGGCGTTCGCGTTCCACGGGGTGAGCGGGCCGGGGCGGTGCGGGCAGCGGCGTTTCGCGGAGACGGAAGGCCAGGACGCTCGCCGGTCGGGCACGGAAGTGATCGGGGAGACCGGCCGTCAGCCGCTCGGTGATCTGGGTGGCCCCCACGCCCGCGGCCAGCCACTGGGTGACCGCCGGTGCCAGGCGTGCCGCTTCCTGCGCGGACAGGACGAGCCGGGCGTCCACCCGGCGGAGCGAGGCGAGCACCGCGACCGCGCGGGGATCGGCGCCCGCCAGGGATGCCGGTGGCGTGGTGGCGGCCGGTTGATCCGGCGTGGGCGGTGGCGAAGGCGCCGGGACCGTCGTGGCGGAGGCCGGCGGGGGCGCGGGCTCGGAGGAGGGCGGAACCGGTGCCGCCCTGCGGGGACGGGACGGCTTCGGCGGTTCCGGTGGCCCGTCCGGTGTCGGAGGGCCGCCGGGTACGTCGTAGAAGAACGTCCGCGTCCGGATGTGGCCGCTGGGCAGACGCACCCGGCGCCGCTCCAGGTACCCGGCGTTCTCCAACTCCCGCAGCGCACGCGAGATCAGGATCTCGCCCTCGGAGAAGTGCCCGCACAGGGCGTTGATGCTGACGGGGGCGCCGTCGGGCAGGGAGGCGATGTAGGCCGCGACGCCGATCGTGACCGCGCTGCCCCGGCGTTGGGCGAGGGCGTTGGCGAGCACCGTGAACTCGGCGGTGAGGCGGGTGCGTACGTGGGTCACACCGGTGGCCGGAGGTCCGGCGTCCGCGCGCAGGGGCGCGTTAGACTGCGAGTCAGCCATGGGGAAGGTCTCTTCTTCCTGCGTGGTGAGGCCCTCGCTCGGGATGCCCGTCCCGCCCGGGGGCCGTTCTGATTACTCTGGTCGCCGCGAACGTAACGGTCCGTGACCCGCCCAGGCAAGCCGGTCACCCGGACGGGTGACGCAGCCGGGAGGGTGGGCGGGTGGGTAGTTCTTTCCCCCGGTTCTTTGGTAGTCGAGTGGCCCACCGCCCCCTCGCGAACGAGGGACCGGCGGGCCGGGGAAACGGTGCGCTACCGGCACCCGGCCGCCTCACCTCCGGTGGCGACCGGCCTTCAACTCACCAATGAAGGCCACCCAGGTGGGGGCTCGGAAGGTGATCACGGGGCCGTGCGGTGCCTTGCTGTCACGGACGGGGGCGAGGCCGGGGGCGCCGGTGGCCACCTCGACGCAGTCGCCGCCCGCCTGGTTGCTGTAGCTGCTCTTGCGCCACTCTGCGCCGTTCAGTTCGGGACGGGACGTGCGCGACACGCGGGCTCCCTTCGGAGGGCTGATTCAGCCCAGCGGGCGTGCGGTCTTCAGGGCGCCTATGAACGTGGCCCACGCTCCCGTTCGGAAGGTCAGTACGTGACCGTTCGCGTCCTTGCTGTCACGGACGGGGGCGAGGCCGGGGACCCCATCGGCCACCTCGACGCAGTTGCCACCCTCCTGGTTGCTGTGGCTGCTCTTGCGCCATCCTGTGACGTTCGGGTCGGGTCGGAACGTGCGTGTCACGCGGGCTCCCTTCGGAGGGCTGATTCAGCCCAGCGGGCGTGCGGTCTTCAGGGCGCCTATGAACGTGGCCCACGCTCCCGTTCGGAAGGTCAGTACGTGACCGTTCACGTCCTTGCTGTCACGGACGGGGGCGAGGCCGGGGACCCCATCGGCCACCTCGACGCAGTCGCCCCCTTCCTGATTGCTGTAGCTGCTCTTGCGCCACTCTGCGCCGTTCAGATCGGGACGGGACGTTCGCTCCACGGTGGTTGTCCTCCATCACGGATCGGATCATGTCGAGCGACATGAGCGGGGGCAGAGCTGCTGCCCTGAGCCGATCGTAAGTCAGACTGAACTTCGCGACCTCGGACGGTTCTTCGACAAGTTGGCCGTAGTGCGCCCCCTCGGTGTAGACGACGTCGGTGGCACCGGGAAGCCGGAGGATGGTCAGTGAGCCGCCCATCGCGTCGTGTTCCCCCTGGTCGAAGGGCAATACCTGCAGCGTGATGTGTGGTTCGTCCGCCGCGCTGAGCAGCCGTTCCAGCTGTTCGCGCATGACAACACGCCCTCCGATCGGGCGCCGTAGGACCGCTTCGTCGAGAACGACCCACAGCGCGGGCCGATCGGGTGCGCTGAGACGTACCTGCCGAGTCAGACGGGCCTTGAGCCTCTCCTCGAGTTGCTCGTCACTTTTGAGCGTCAGACCGACGCGCAGAACGGCTCGCGCGTATGCCTCGGTCTGGAGGAGACCTGGCACCAGGTGTGCCGCGTATTGCCCGATGTCCTCGGCTCGCTCCGAAAGTTCGATGAACGAGCGCGACCAGTCCGGGAACGCCTCCCGGTAGACGTACGGCCACAAGTCGACCAGCAGTCCGTCCGCCCCGAGCGCCGTGTCCAGCGCCTGCGTCAGCGCCAGCGTCGGCCGAGCGCCTGACGCCCGTTCGATCTGGGTGATCCGCGTGCTCACCACGTGGGTGCGGGCGCCGAGTTCGGCCTGGGTCAGGCCCGCCGCCGTGCGCAGCTTGCGCACCCGGGAGCCGAACAGCGCGGCCATGGACGAGTGCGGATCAATTCCTTTGGCCAAGGTGTCACTTCCGTTCCTTACGAGCCGAAAGGTAAGGCTGCGCCCCCTTTTGAGCGTAGGGCTCGGCGGCCACTCTTGGGCACGGAACGTGATGACGTACTCACCCTGTGAGGCGTCACGGATCTCGATGCACCACAAGGACGGACAGCACGTGCTCACAGGAACGAGGGACGGCATCGAACGCCGCGCTCTCAGCATGCAGTTGCCCTCGACGGCGCGCGGCGCACGCGCCGCCCGGCGTCTCGCCGTACGGCGCTTGGAAGAGTGGGGCCACCCCCCGGAGTCGGACGCGTCCGGTGCCGTCGCGCTCGTCGTCGCCGAGCTGGCCACGAACGCGGTCCGACACGGCAGCGTGCCAGGGCGGGAACTCGGGCTCCGTGTCGAGTACGACGGGACGTCGGGCCTGGTGCGGATCGAGGTGTCGGACGCGGCGACGGCGAAGAGGCCACCGGAGACGGCGCCTTCGTCCTGCCCCGACGGGGAGTCGGGGCGGGGGCTGCTCCTGGTGGACGCGCTGAGCCGGCGCTGGGGCTGGACTCCTCGGGAGACCGTGGGCAAGACGGTCTGGGCGGAGGTGCCGGTCGGCCCGCCGGGCGGGAGTGGTGGCCGTTCCGGCACTCCCGGTGCGGGCGCGGTGCCGTAGGGGCGGGCGCGGGGCCCGGGAGCGATCGGCTTGCTCTCGTTCGGCTACGGGCCGGGAAGGAGGCGGCGCGTGACCCTGCGGCCTCGACAGCCAGGAACCTCGACAGCCAGGAACAGGGTGAGGAACCGGGGGAAGGGGGCGTGCGGGCCTGAACAGGAGGGTCCGAGCGCGGTGGGTGGCTGGTCACGCACTGCCCGCCACTCTCAACGTATAGCGCACTGGGGGGCTTGCGGCAAGGCCCCCCTTGTGTCGCAGAATCTCCGGCCTGGGCCAGGAAGCTGCGGAAAAGGGTGGTTCGCGTGATGAGTACGACACTGTCCGGATACGGCGCGGGCGATGCGGCCGGGGCCGGGGTCGGAACCGGAGCCGGGGCCTTCGGCCTTCCGGAACGGCTCGCCGCCAAGGCCGACCCCGCACTGATCGCGGCCGACGAGGCGCACTTCGCCGCGATCGCGGCCTGCCTGGAGGAGACGATCGCCGAGCTGACCGCCCGTCTCGACGCCGAACGCAGGGCGCCCGGCGGCCTCGGCCGGCACGCCATGGACCGGGACGCCGAGATCCACCGCCTGACCGGCCGCCTGCGCACACTGCGCCGCTTCGGCCTCGACCTCTGCCTGGGGCGCATGGTCGCCGACGACGGTACCGACCCCGTCTACGTGGGCCGCCTCGGCCTCACCGACAGCACCGGCCGCCGCCTCCTCGTCGACTGGCGCAGCCCGGCGGCCGAACCGTTCTTCGGGGCCACGCACGCCGACCCGATGGGGCTGGCCAGCCGCCGCCGGTACCGGTGGTCCGGGGGGCGGGTCAGCGACTACTGGGACGAGGTGTTCACGGCGGACGGCCTCACCGGGCACGCCGCCTCCCTGGACGACCAGTCGGCGTTCATCGCGAGCCTGGGCAGCACCCGTTCGCCCCGGATGCGGGACGTGCTCGGCACCATCCAGGCGGACCAGGACGCCGTCATCCGGGCCGGTTCGCGGGGCACCCTCGTCGTGGACGGCGGGCCGGGGACCGGGAAGACCGTCGTCGCCCTGCACCGTTCCGCCTACCTCCTGCACGCCGACCCCCGGCTGGGCCGGCGCCGGGGCGGCGTGCTGTTCGTCGGCCCGCACCGCCCGTACCTGGACTACGTCTCCGACGTACTGCCCAGCCTCGGCGAGGAGGGCGTGCAGACGTGCATCCTGCGGGACCTCGTGGACGAGGGGGCCGACGCCGTACCGGAGTCCGACCCGGAGGTGGCCCGGCTGAAGGCGTCCGCCGACATGGTGCGGGCGATCGACACCGCCGTCCGCTTCTACGAGGACCCGCCCACCGAGGCGTCGACGGTGACCACGCCCTGGTCCGAGGTGCGGCTCACCCCCGCCGACTGGGAGGCGGCCTTCGCGGCCGTGGAACCGGGCACCCCGCACAACGAGGCCCGGGAGCAGATCCGGGAGGAACTGTTCACGATCATCGTCGACCAGCACGACCCCGACGACCCGGCGGGCGACGCCCCGGACCGGGGCGGCGGGGTCTCCCCGGAACTGCTGCGCAGGGCGCTCCGGCAGAACAGGGAACTGGCCACCGCCCTCAACAACGCCTGGCCCCTCCTCGACGCGGCCGACCTCGTCTCCGACCTCTGGTCGGTACCGGCCTACCTGCGCCTGTGCGCCCCGTGGCTCGGCCCGGACGAGGTGAAGAGGCTCCAGCGCGCCGACCCCCGCGCCTGGACCGTGTCCGACCTGCCCCTCCTGGACGCGGCCCGGCACCGCCTCGGCGACCCCGAGTCGGACCGGCGCGCCCGCCGGCAGCAGGCCGCCCTCGCCGCCCAGCGCGAGCGCATGAACCAGGTCGTCGACAACCTCGTCGAGGCCACCGCCCACTCCGGTGCCGACCTGGACGACGGGGAGGGGCTCGTCATCATGCTCCGCGGCCAGGGCGCCGACGTCAGCCTCGTCGACACCTCCGAACTGCCCACCGCCACCCCGGACCTGCTCGCCGGACCCTTCGCGCACATCGTGGTGGACGAGGCACAGGAACTCACCGACGCGGAATGGCAGATGCTGTTGCTGCGCTGCCCGTCTCGCAGCTTCACCGTCGTCGGCGACCGCGCCCAGGCCCGGCACGGCTTCACCGAGTCCTGGCGGGAACGCCTCGAACGCGTCGGCCTCGACCGCGTCCGCCTTGCCTCCCTCACCGTCAACTACCGCACCCCGGAGGAGATCATGACGGAGGCGGAGCCGGTGATCCGCGCCGTGCTCCCGGACGCCAACGTGCCGACCTCCGTCCGCAGCACCGGCATCCCCGTCACCCACGGCAGTGTCGCCGACCTCGACGCCACCCTGGACACCTGGCTCGCCACCCACCCCGAGGGCACGGCCTGCGTCATCGGCACCCCGGCCGGGGACAGGCGCGCGACGGAGCGGGTGCGGTTCCTGACCCCGGAACTGTCCAAGGGGCTGGAGTTCGACCTCGTCGTCCTGGTCGCCCCGGAGCGCTTCGGCGCGGACACCGACACCGGCGGGAGTGCCGACGGTGCGTCCCCGTCCGGCGCCGGCATCTCGGGAGCGGTGGACCACTACGTGGCGATGACGCGGGCGACGCGGCAACTGGTGGTGCTCGGTGGCTCATGACGTCCGGTCGGCTGCCGGGGCCTTCCCGGCACGGCGCTCACCGGCGTCCTTCCGCTCGGCGAGCAGGAACAGGACGGCGGCTGCCGCGATGCATCCGAAGCCCACATACATCCAGGCCATCATCGTCTCCAGGGAGGCGTCGGCGATGCGGGGGAGGCCGTTGACGAGCATGAGCCCGTAGATGCAGAGCGTCCCGTAGGCCCGGAGCCGCATTCCGGCCCGCTGCCCCTCCGCGATCCAGGGCGGTGTCCACCATCCCGTCAGCAAGGCCACCGGTATCGGCAGCACGAGCACCGTGGCCACCGCCAGTGCTGCCCAGTGGTACAGCGGATTGCCGTTCACGTGCGCTCCCCCCGTCAAGAGATCGCCACCTTATGGAGCGCAGCGAGCCACGTCCATGGAGGAGGGAGGGCGCCGCGGGGACGGGCCCCGGCCCGGGCCGCAGGACCCGGGGTGACGCGGCGGCCCCGCCCCGGGCCCCTGCCGCACGGCGAGGCGTACCGTACTGCTCGGCCGACGACGACGGCATCGCGAGGCGGTGCGGGTGGAGGGAGGCCGAGGCACACAGGCCGAGGGGGACAACGGATGACGGCCGGACGACCACGGACCGCTTCTGCGGGGAGCCGTGCGAAGCGGGCGGTCCAGAGCGCGGCAGTGCACCTCGCCGCCATGCACCTGAGCGGGGCGCTGCTGCTCCTCACGTTCCTGGTACCCCTGACCTGGACCCTGGATGCCTACGACGTGACGCCGGGCGGCGATCCCACGGCGGATGCACCCGCTGCCGTCCCCCTGGCCCTCGTCCTGGTCTGCGTGAGCTTCCACGTCCTGGTCCAGATCCCCTCGGGCCTCCTGGGAACCCGGCTGGGCCGCCACCGCACGGTGCGCGCCGACTACGTCCTCGCCGTGGCCCTGGCGGGCGCCCTCACCTTCGCCCTCCTGTGCGTGGCGTCGGGGTCGGCCGAAGCCGCCGTCGGCGCCTGGCCGTTGTGGACCGAACTCATGGCACGCGGGGCCCTGACGCTGGCGGCCTACGTGTGGCTCAACCGTTGGCTACGGCGCCCACGGCCCGCGGCAAGGGGGTGACCGGCAAATGCCCATCGGGCCGTAGGCCCGGCAGGCCCGGCAGTCCCGACCGGATGGCAGCCGGTACCGACCGCTCGGTGTCCCGGGGCGCCCCGCCGGGCCGTGCCGCCTGGACTCCGGGACGGCACGCCCGACGGGACGCGGACGACGGACGGGGAGACAACGGACGAGGAGACGACGGACGACGCGTCACCCGGCCTGTTCAGGCACCCGCGTCGGTCCCCGGAGGCGCCGCTCCCCCTCCGGGGACCGACGCGGGCAGCCGCCGGGCCACGACCGCCCCGGCCACCAGCCCCACGTCGGCCAGTGCGGTGGCGACCAGGAACGGGTCGACGGAGTGCAGGGCGGGAGCGAACCCGACCCCCACGCAGACGGCCACCCCGGTGGCGCCGCCCAGTTGATCCGCCGCGCGCTGCACGCCCGAGGCGATCCCGGCGTCGTCCTCGGTGACGCCGCTGACCGCGACGTACTGCAACCCCACCAGACCGAAGCCCATCCCGGCCGCGATCAGGAGCATGGCCGGGATCAGCGCGACCCCACCCGCCCCCACCGCCGAGACGAGGGCGATCACGGCCATCGCGGCGGCGGTGAACCCGATCCCGGCCCGTACGCACACCCGCGCTCCCCATCGGCCCAGCAGGCGCGGCGCGAACACCGAGCAGGCGATCAACGCCACCGCCAGCGGCACCATCGTCACGCCCGCCTCCCACGGGCCCAGGCCCGACCGGTCCTGCAGGTGGAACGTGAACAACAGGAACGACGTCGACAGCGCGCCGCTCAGCAGCATCGTCGTCACGTTGGCGCGAACCCGCGTGCGGTGGGCGAAGAACCGCGGCGGCAACAGCGGGTGACGCGCACGCCCTTCGACCCGCACGAACACGGCCCCGGCGGCCACCGCACCGGCCAGCGCCGCGGGGGTGACCCAGCCCGGCGATCCGGGCTCGCCGGCCTCCACGACACCGTAGGCGAGCAGCAACGGGCACACGGTCAGCAGCAGCGCGCCGGGCAGGTCCAGCGGCGGCGCGTCCCCCGTCGACGGCCGCTCGCGCTCGACCAGGAGCACGGCCGCCGCCATCACCACCAGGACGAACGGCACCGACACCAGGAAGATCCACCGCCACCCCCAGTGCGCGGTGATGAACCCGGACAGGACGAACCCGAGGACGAGACCACAGCTCGCCACGGCCGCCCACACGCCCAAGGCCCGTGACCGGCGCGGCCCTTCGGGGAATGTCAGGACGACGACGGCCATCGCGGCGGGCAGCGCGACGGCCTCACCGGCCCCCTGAGCCAGACGCGCGACCACCAGGAGGGGAAACGTCGGCGCCAGCCCCGCCAGCAGGGAGGCCGCCCCGAACAGGCCGGTGCCGAGCAGCAGCACCCGCCGCCGCCCGAGCAGATCCCCCAGCCGGCCACCGAGCATCAGCAACCCGCCACCCGTGACCGTGTACCCGACCACGACCCAGGTGAGCGCATGCCCGCCGGCGTCGAACTCGGCGCCGATCGAGGGCAGGGCGATGTTGACCACGGTCACGTCGACCGCGACGAGGAACTGCAACATGGACATCGCGCACAGCACCAGCCATGCGCGCACGGAAGACGGGCCGGAGCGCCCGCCTGAAGAGAGGATGCCTGGAAGCATCAGGTGCTCCGTCGCTCAGAGATGGCTCCGAGCAGCACGAACGTGCCGCTCCGATCGGATCACGAAGCGACTGGACGTCCAGGAGAAGTGACGTGCGTCGAACGTCCCGCCGCTAGCGGGACGTCCAGGTCACCGCGGCGCAGGCGGCCGCGCTCGAAGAAGCAGACATGCCGGGGACGTTACCAGGACAGGAGCGGGGACGCCCTCGGGATTCGCCGGCCGTCGGGGACGGGCACCCAGGGGGACGGGACGGACATAACCGACCGGATTCGAACCGGCGTCCTCGCGGTTCTGGAGACCGCGCGCGACAACCTCTGCGCTACGGCTACGTCCGGCGGGAATCCTAGCCGGGCGCGTGTCCGCACAGCCCCGGTTCGCGGGCCGGTCCCGCGGCCCTACGTCGGAGCAGCCGAGAGCCCGTCGCCGCCGCGCGGGAAGCGCCGAAGAAGGACTCCCCCGGGGCTGTCACGGCGGGCCTAGTCATGCCGGGCGAAGATCTCCTGGAGGCGGGCCAGGTCTGCTGCCTTCTCCTCCTCGTCCTGGTACCGGCCCCGCTCGTCGCGGACTGCCGTGAACGTCTCCGGGGTGAGGCTCTGGCCGAAGCGGTAGACCTGCAGGCAGTAGTCGAAGCCGGACTCACGGAAGAGGTCCAGGCCCTCCTGCCGACAGTGCTCCGCCACCCCGTCGGCGATGTGCCAGCGGGAGCCGTCGTACCAGAACACCCCACCCGCGTAGTGGATCGTCCGCTGCGTCTCCGGGTCGGTGAGGTTCAGCGACTCGTAGTTCTCGGGGCGGTCGCGGAGCAGCGCGACGAGAGATTCGGGGACGCCCCTGAAGAAGGACTCCTGGAGGGCGAAGTCCTCCTCCGCGTACAGATTCAGGTCCGACTCGTGGTCGAACGTCAGCAGCAGCGCGCGGCCGTCCTCCGTGAAGTACCAGACGGTGGACTGACCGCCGCCGTCGTTCCAGGCCAACCGGCGCGCACCGGGCACCGCCACCGGCTCGGCACCGACCACGTCGTGCACGACGGCCGCACGGCGCCGCACTTCCTGAAGATCCGTCGCCGCCAGGGCGCCCCACGTCGCATCACTCATCCCCGCAGACTATCCGGCACCTCCGACAGGCCAGACGGGTAAGCCGGTCACCGGCGGCCCTCCGGCAACCAGACTCTCTCGCCCGGGAAACGGCTCCTGTGCGCCGGGCCGTGCGGTGGAACCACAGGACCCACGATGAAGCCCTCTGCGCGCGGAGAACCCGTGGGCAGAGGGCTTGCTCGTGCGGGCCTGATTCTTCTTGCCCTGGGTGCTGTCGGGGATCTTGGTGACCTGCGTTTCCGCTGCTCAGGGGCGGTGGGATGGTGCGCCTGGTGGTCGTCGTCGGTCGTCATCGGCCACTGCCGAGCAGCCTCGGACGGCCAAGAGACGGCCCAGCCGGGCAGGCAGGTTGAGCCGCCTTGTCAGTGCGTGCGGCTAGGGTGCGCCCACTACTAGGCAACGCTCTGGGGAGGGGCTTTGGGAGCCAAGACGGGGCTGCTGGTGTACGCGGACGGCGACGTGCCGGGGTTGCTGCGGCGCGTGGGGGCGGCGGACCTTGACCGGACGGTCACCATGATGCGGCGGCTCTACCCGGGTCGGGAGATCGAACAGTGCGGGGGCTCCCATCTCGGGGACGGCGTATACCCGCCGGAGGGGACGGTGTGCGCAGCGAGCTGGCCGGATGTGGAGATCATCGGTGATCAGGAAGTGATGATCGACGTCCCTTCTCAGCTCCCGGAACACCTCGTGGCGGCAAGTACCGGCCGACGGCTCGTCCTGCACGCCATGCACAGCGTCGTCGACTGGCTGGCGTTCGCCGTGTGGGAGGACGGGCGCCTCGTCCGCTCCCTGAGCCTGTCGCCGGCCAGCGGAATCATCGAGAACATCGGCGAACCGCTCCCCTTCGAACTGCCCTACTGGGCCGGCGACCGCCCGGCCGACATCGTTCCCTGGCCCGGCGAGGAGGAAGAGCCGTACGCCCTGCCCTTCCACCCTCTGAACCTGGGCGAGGACGCGTTGCGGGCGCTCTGCGGGTTCATTCAAGAGGGCCGTCCCGAGCCCGACGACGTCGACGCGGACGCCATCGAACTGTACGGATTCCACGTGCGGGACCCATACGGGCTCGGTCCCGCCGAGCAGGAAGCGAAGGTGCGCAGACCTGCTGAGGACACGGATCCGCCGCGCTTCTACACACTGAGCCCTGACGGCTCACTGGTCGAGCGCGACGGCCTTTAGCTCAAGACCTCTTCGTCCCGAAGCGACTTGGCTGGGGGCTCGGCCCTGGACTGGTGTGGCACTCACCTGCGCTGATGGTCCGCAGACGTCCCACCCGTCCGCCGTCGTTCGTGGGCGTCGTCACGCAGTTGGGCACTCATGGCTGCTGCGCAGCTTGCTTCGCTGTCGTGTTTCGGGCGTGAGCTTCGCGTCGCAGTCGGCGTTCGTAGTCCTCGATCTGGCGAGCTATGGGGATGCTGGTGGCAGTTCGGATCAACCGCTCGTTTTCACGATCCACAAGGTAAGGACCGTTGCCTCCCAACCGAGGGCGCTGTCCGTTCTGACCGTCCCAGACTGCCCCCCAGTAGAAGATCCACCCGAACGGCAAGGCCTCCACGCGCAGGATCTGAAGGTCGTACGTGACGTGGCTCCGCACGTCGTCAATCTCGGCAAGCACCAGTCGGCGCGCGTCCTCCTCGGTCAGCATGATCCGATGGTGACATGGCGCCTTCACGTGCTGGCTCACGCACACCCGCTTCAGGAGAAAGGCCAGGGGATCTGCGGGCTGAGCTGCGGCTTCGCCGACCGAGGCAGCGGGCGGCCACTCGACTGCGGAGCACCGGCCTTGACCGTGGCTGACCCCTGCATCTGGCACGGTTGTGGCACGAACCTCAGCCGACGACAAAGCCCCCTGCCCGCGAGAAAACCGCAGGCAGGGGGCTTGATCAGTACCGCTTACTTCTTCTTGCCCTGGTTCTTGACCGCCTCGATCGCGGCAGCTGCCGCGTCCGGGTCGAGGTAGGTGCCGCCCGGGTTGACCGGCTTGAAGTCGGCGTCGAGGTCGTAGTGCAGGGGGATGCCGGTCGGGATGTTGAGGCCCGCGATGTCGGCGTCCGAGATGCCGTCCAGGTGCTTGACCAGGGCGCGCAGGCTGTTGCCGTGGGCGGCGACGAGGACCGTGCGGCCGGTGAGGAGGTCCGGGACGATGTTGTCGAACCAGTAGGGGAGCATCCGGACGACGACGTCCTTCAGGCACTCCGTCTGCGGGCGCAGCTCCGGCGGGAGGGTCGCGTAGCGCGGGTCGGAGAACTGGGAGTACTCGGCGTCGTTGGCGAGCGGGGGCGGCGGGGTGTCGTAGGAGCGGCGCCAGAGCATGAACTGCTCCTCGCCGAACTCCGCGAGGGTCTGCGCCTTGTCCTTGCCCTGGAGGGCGCCGTAGTGACGCTCGTTCAGGCGCCAGCTGCGGCTGACCGGGATCCACAGGCGGTCGGCGGACTCGAGCGCCAGCTGGGCGGTGCGGATCGCGCGCTTCTGGAGCGAGGTGTGGAGCACGTCGGGCAGCAGGCCGGCTTCCTTCAGCAGCTCGCCGCCGCGCGTCGCCTCCTTCTCGCCCTTCGGGGTGAGGTTGACGTCCACCCAGCCGGTGAACAGGTTCTTCTCGTTCCACTCGCTCTCGCCGTGGCGGAGGAGGATCAGCTTGTACGGTGCGTCGGCCATGGGGCCGAGGGTAATCGAAGGCCCGCGCGAGCCGCGCGTGCCGCCCGCACAGCGGACGGTTGACGGGATCTGTTAATCGGGTGGTTCGGCGGGGCGCGGCATTCGTAAGGTGTGTCCTCGGCGGGGGGTGCTTACACCCCCTGGTGGCCGTCGACGCGCTCCGGGGAGGGGCGCCGTCCTTCCGGGGGGTTCCATGTCATCCGTCGTCCGTGCGCGGCGCGCGCTCCGGGAGACCCTGTCGGGGTTGCCCCCGGCGTTCTGGTGGCTGTGGACCAGCACGCTGGTCAACCGGCTCGGCGGCTTCGTCGCCACCTTCATGGCGCTCTACCTCACCCTCGACCGCGGCTACTCCGCCACCTACGCGGGCCTGGTCGCCGCCCTGCACGGGCTCGGCGGGGTGCTGTCCTCGCTGGGGGCCGGCGTGATGACCGACCGGCTGGGACGGCGGCCCACGCTGCTCGTCGCCCAGGCGTCCACCGCGGTGTCGGTGGCCCTGCTGGGGTTCGTGTACCACCCGGTCGCCATCGCCGCCGTCGCGTTCCTCGTCGGCATGGCCAGCAACGCCTCCCGGCCGGCCGTGCAGGCGATGATGGCGGACATCGTCCGGCCCGAGGACCGGATCCGCGCCTTCTCCCTCAACTACTGGGCCATCAACCTCGGGTTCGCGGTGTCCGCCATGGCCGCCGGGTTCATCGCCGAGTACAGCTACCTCGCCGGTTTCCTGCTGGAAGCGGCGATGACCATGGCCTGTGCCGTCGTCGTCTTCGTGAAGATCCCCGAGTCCCGGCCGGTGCGGTCCGCCGGGGCGGTGTCCGAGGCGTCCGTGGGCCTGGGGACGGTGCTGCGGGACGGGCGGTTCATGGGGGTCGTCGGGCTGTCGTTCCTGGTCGCGCTGATCTTCATGCAGGGGTCGGTCGGCCTGCCGGTCGCGATGGGGGCGGCCGGGTTCACCCCGGCCGACTACGGCCTGGCCATCGCCGTCAACGGGGTGCTCATCGTCGTCCTGCAGATCCCGGTCACCCGGTTCATCGAGCACCGCGACCCCGGCCGGCTGCTGGTGATCTCGTCGGTGCTCGCCGGGTACGGCTTCGGGCTGACCGCGTTCGCCGGGTCGGTCGGCGTCTTCGCGCTCACCGTCTGCGTGTGGACGCTCGCCGAGATCGTCAACGCGCCGACGCAGACCGGTCTCGTCGTACGGCTGTCACCGGTGCACGGACGGGGGCGCTACCAGGGCATGTACACCATGTCCTGGGCCGTCGCCTCGCTCGTCGCCCCGCTGATGTCCGGGTTCGTGATCGACCGGTTCGGCGCGGAGTGGCTGTGGGGGACCTGTGCCGTCATCGGCACCGTGGCCGGACTCGGGTACGCGCTGCTGATGCGGAGGCTGCCCGCCGAGGAGTCGTCCGTCGCTGTGGAGGGCGTGGGCGAGGGCACCGGGCCGGACGGTGACCGTGCGGATGCGGGCGGCCGGACGGAGGCGGGCGCCCCCGGTGGGCCGGTGCTGCGGAAGCCGGAGGTCGGCGCCTCGTGAGCGGCACGGGCCGGCACGGAGCCGTCCTGGGCAGGCATGGGAAACCCTCAGCAGGGCTGGGCAGCTCTGAGGTGTCGGGGAGGCAGCCACGGGCCGTCCGGCCCGCCGGTGCACCTCACCGGGGGCCGGACGCGTGCCCGGTCCGTACGGCCCGCTGTTCCGGGGCCCCTACGGGGTCCCTACGGGGTCCCTGGAGTCAGGGTCTCAGCCACACTGACAGGGGCTGCCCGACTGGCACCCGCAGCCGCAGCCGGAGCCGCAGCCGCAGGCGGCGATCAGGGTCAGGTTCCTGATCTCGGCGGGCTGCTCGGTCTCGCGCTCCTGCGTGGGGTCGGGTGTCGTGCCGGGGGTCTCGGCCATGGGTCCCTCCTCGGAACGGGTGCCTGTGCCCATTGGATGCCCGCCCGGCCGGGCGCATCAACGGCGCACTGAGGCTCACGCGCGCCCGGCCCGCACCGGCGAGCCCCCGGCCCACCCCCGCCCGCCCCTTCGCGCCCACGGGGGCGGGGACACCGACGAAGGCGAGGCGAAGCCGACGGGGACACCGGTGGAAGCGACGCGAAGCCGACGGGGCCGCCGGTGAAGGGGGACGCGGGCGTGATGCGCACGCGGCGCGGACGCAGGGGCGAGCGCGACTCCCGTCACACCGGAGCCGCGCTCGCACCGTGGGGCGACGGCCCTCTGACGTCCCCGGACCGCCCGGCGGGGTACGTCACGGACCGTCACGGACCGTCCCGTACCGAACCGGGCCGACCGGCCCGTACCGTCCGGCGGGTCGGACCAGGGCCTCGCCGTCCCCCGGACGGCCCCGGCCCCGACCCCGCCCCCGCCCCGGCCCCGCGGGGCCCGTCAGACCGCCGTGGTCAGGCCCCTTCCGGCGCGGACCCCGGCGCCGGCGCCGGCGGGATCTCCTGCTGGAGGTCGGTGGCCTGGATCTCGTCCGCGTGCTCGCCGGTGACCAGGTAGACGACCCGCTTGGCGACCGAGACCGCGTGGTCGGCGAAGCGCTCGTAGTACCGGCCGAGCAGGGTGACGTCGACGGCCGTCTCGATGCCGTGCTTCCAGCGGTCGTCCATCAGGTGCTGGAAGAGCGTGCGGTGCAGCAGGTCCATCGCGTCGTCGTCGGTCTCCAGCTGGAGCGCCAGGTCGACGTCCTTGGTGATGATCACCTCGCCCGCCTTCGCCATCAGGCGCTGCGCGAGCTGGCCCATCTCCAGGATGGTGGCGTGCAGGTCACGCGGGACCGCGCGCGCCGGGTAGCGCAGCCGGGCCAGCTTCGCGACGTGCTGGGCGAGGTCGCCGGAGCGCTCCAGGTCGGCCGACATCCGCAGCGACGTGACGACGATCCGCAGGTCGGTGGCGACCGGCTGCTGCCGGGCCAGCAGGGTGATGGCCCGGGCCTCCAGGTCGTGCTGGAGTTCGTCGACCTTCAGGTCGCCCTCGATGACGTTCTCGGCGAGCTTCAGGTCGGCGTCGAGGATGGCCGTCGTGGCGCGCCCGATCGCCGACCCGACCAGCCTGGCCATCTCCACCAGACCGTCGCCGATCGAATCCAGTTCCTCGTGGTACGCGTCCCGCATCAGGGTTCCTCTCCTGGGTGTCTCAGGGGTCCAGCGGCCTGGGCCCCTACGGGGTTCGGGGGCGGGTGCCCGTCACGCGGGCGGCGGTACGCGGCCCGCGCCACCGACGGTCCGAACCCCACGCTCCCACGGTGCGACGGTCACGCGTCCGCTTCCACCACCTCACATGAACCATCCCTGGCTCCGAGGTGAACTCTGGGCGACGAGTGTTCGAGGTCGCCCCCGGACGGCTGGGGCCACCGCGCGGCCCATGCCTAACCTGGGGGCATGGACCTGAACGCGGCGGTCGCCGCAGCGGCTGCGATCGCCGGTGTGCTCACCGGTGTCATCGCGATGCTGGCGTTCCGCTGGAGCGAGCGCGAACAGCGCCGCCCCACGCGTACCTCCCTTCACACGGAACCCGTGCTGCCGCGCGGGGTCGACACCGTGCTGTCCGTCCTGCGCTCCTCCGCCGTGGTGCTCGACGAGGCCGACGGCGTCGTCAAGGCCAGCTCCGCCGCGTACGCCCTCGGGCTGGTGCGGGGCGGGAAGCTGGCCGTGGAACCCATGCTGAAGATGGCCCGCGACACCCGGCGCGACGGCGAGATACGGCAGGTCGAGCTGGACCTGCCCCGGCGCGGGACCGGCCGGGGCGAGGCCCTCGCAGTCTCCGCGCGGGTCGCGCCGCTCGGCTCCCGGCTGGTGCTGCTGCTGGTGGAGGACCTCACCGAGGCCCGCCGCATCGAGGCGGTCCGGCGCGACTTCGTGGCCAACGTCAGCCACGAGCTGAAGACCCCGGTCGGCGCCCTGTCGCTGCTGTCCGAGGCCGTCATGGACGCCGCCGACGACCCCGAGGCCGTGGAGCGCTTCGCCGGGCGCATGCAGATCGAGGCGACCCGGCTGACCAGCCTGGTCCAGGAGCTGATCGACCTCTCCCGGGTCCAGAACGACGACCCCCTGGAGGACTCCGAACCCGTCCGGGTCTCCGAGCTCGTCGCCGAGGCGATCGAACGCTGCCGGCACGCCGCCGGCACCAAGGAAATCACCATGGCCACCAACGTGGGCGCCGGTGACGGCCCCCACGAGGACGGCGACGGTACGGCGGACGGGGCGGCCGACCTGCGGGTGTGGGGGAACCGGGGGCAGCTCGCCGCCGCGCTCGGCAACCTCGTCGAGAACGCCGTCAACTACTCGCCCGCCCGCACCCGGGTCGGCATCGCGGCCCGCTCGGTCCGCCTGGCCGGCGGGCCCATGGTCGAGATCGCCGTGACCGACCAGGGCATCGGCATCTCCGAGAAGGACAAGGAGCGCGTCTTCGAGCGCTTCTACCGCGTCGACCCGGCCCGCTCCCGGGCCACCGGCGGCACCGGCCTCGGGCTGTCGATCGTGAAGCACGTGGCCGCCTCGCACGGCGGTGACGTCACCGTGTGGAGCGCCGAGGGCCAGGGCTCAACCTTCACCCTGCGCCTACCGGAAGCCCCGGCGAGCCGTGACCGCGCCTCGCGCACGGCCGACGAGACGGTCGATGGGACGGCGGACGAGACGGACGACGAGACGATCAACGACGGCCGGCCCGACGCGTCACCGACGGCCTCGTCCGCCGGGTCGTCGTCCACGGCCCCGTCCGCCGGGTCGTCGTCCACGGCCCCGTCCGCCGGATCGTCCACGACGTCGTCCGCCGGATCGACGATGTCGCCCGCCGAGTCCCCTGCCGGGTCGTCCCCTACGTCGGCTCCGCCGGACATGGAGTCGCCCGCCGAGTCGTCCACCGTCTCGCCCGCCGAGCCGCGCGGCGGTCCGTCCGCCTCCGTGTCCGCCGGCCCCCAGTCGTCCCCCCACATGTCGTCCCCCTCCACCCCCCACGCTTCCGACTCATCCGCGTACGAAACGCTTCCCTCCCCGGAGGTCCTTCCGTGACCCGAGTGCTCGTCGTCGAGGACGAGGAGTCCTTCTCCGACGCCCTGTCGTACATGCTCCGCAAGGAGGGCTTCGAGGTCGCCGTGGCGACCACCGGGCCCGACGGCCTCGACGAGTTCGAGCGCAACGGCGCCGACCTCGTCCTCCTCGACCTGATGCTGCCCGGGCTGCCGGGCACCGAGGTGTGCCGCCAGCTGCGCAACCGCTCCAACGTCCCCGTGATCATGGTGACCGCCAAGGACAGCGAGATCGACAAGGTGGTCGGCCTGGAGATAGGGGCCGACGACTACGTCACCAAGCCGTTCTCCTCCCGGGAACTGGTCGCCCGGATCCGCGCGGTGCTGCGCCGCCGCGGGGAGCCGGAGGAGGTCACGCCGGCCGCCCTGGAGGCGGGCCCGGTCCGGATGGACGTCGACCGGCACGTGGTGACCGTGGGCGGCACCAAGGTGGACCTGCCGCTGAAGGAGTTCGACCTGCTGGAGATGCTGCTGCGCAACGCCGGACGGGTACTGACCCGGATGCAGCTCATCGACCGGGTCTGGGGCGCCGACTACGTGGGGGACACCAAGACCCTGGACGTGCACGTCAAGCGGCTGCGCGCCAAGATCGAGCCCGACCCCGGCGCTCCGCGCTACCTGGTCACGGTCCGCGGCCTCGGCTACAAGTTCGAGCCGTAGGCGTAGCCGCAGCCGCTCCCGTAGCCGTAGCCGTAGCCGTAGCAGTGGCCGTCCGTGGCCGCAGCTGCGGACGGCGCGTCGGCGGGTCCTGTGGGTCCTGTGGGTCCCGTGGGCCGGTCGGTTCGGTGAACGGGCGCGACGCAAGGGCGGGACCCGGGTGCAGCACCCGGGTCCCGCCCTTACGTGTGTCCGCGTGCGCCTGGGCGACGCTCGGCGGTGGGTCAGTCGCCAGCCGGCTGGCTGGCGGAGGCGGCGCTGGAGGGGTTGCCCGACGGGGCGTCGGAGGGAGCGCCGGACTCGGTGGACGCCGAGGCGTCCGCGGACGGCTCCTCGCTCTGCTGCGCCTGCGGCGTGGCCGGGGCCTTGCTCGGACCCCACTCGGCGTAGAAGTCCTCGGCCGGCTGGACGAACGCCTGGAGGGAGACGTCGCCGGTCTTGCTGAAGGTGAAGGTGACCTTCTGCGCGTTGCCGTCCTGGACGGCCTCACGGCTGCTGGGCAGGACGGCGGAGGCGTTGCCCTTGCCGCCCAGGATCAGCGAACCGCCGGCCGGCACGGTCAGGCTGCCGCCCTCGGCGGGGGACAGTTCGGCGGTCTTGCCGGTGCCCGGGATGGTGACGGACTCCAGGGTCTGGTCGGTGGAGCCCTCGTTGAAGAACGTGGCCGAGACGACGGCCGGGCCCGTGGACTCGAGGTCGGGCTGGGTGATGACGACGACGTTCTGGGCCTTGATGTCACCGACGGTCGTGGCCGCGTTGTCCGGCTTGACCTGGAGGGTCTCGGCGTTGTTGCCGGACGCGCACGCGGAGAGCGAGACGACCGAGAACGCGATGGCGGCGGCGGCGAGGGCACCGCGTCGAAGGCTGCTGCTCACGGCGGCGGCAACTCCTTGGACTCGAGCGTGGCGACCTGTAAAGCCGCCCTAAGGGTCTGTCAGCGGCCTCAGGTTACCGAGCCGTCCCCGCCCGACCGCACCCGACCCTCCCCGGAAGGGCCCCGTTCCCCCGAGAAGCCGCCCGCGGTCCGCGGTCCACGGGCCCCGTGAGCGACGGGCACCGACGGGCCCACCGGTCCGCGTGGGGGGCCTCTTCGTGCGTCGGGAGAGGCGGGAGGTGCGCGAGACCTGCCCCGCGCACCTCCCCGGGGCCCCGGGGCACGAGCGCCTGAGGGGAGGGCCGGTCGCTGCATTCGGGAGGGGAACGGTGAGACGCACCGGTGAGACGCATCGGGGGATGCGAGAGGCGAGGGAGACGAGGGAGACGCAGTGGGACGTGGGAGGTGGGACGTGACCGTGTCGGTGAGGCGCGTGGGAGACGGCGAGACCCGGTGAGACCCGGTGGGCATTCGCATTACTCCGGGAGTGTCACCCGGGTGCGCGTGGCATAGCCCGGTCGGCCGGTCGGCATTTCCCCGCAGGAATGTGCTGACGTCCCGCGGGAATTGATCACCGGCCGTTCAACGGTCCCTGTGAAGATCAATATCCGATTCGGCCGGAACCCCGACGGCGCACCGAACGGAGTAGCGGAAGTCGAGCATGTAGAACCGGACATTTGGGTAGCTTCGGTCGCCCGTGGCGGCCTTCGGGTGGGTGTGACGTGCGTCTTTCCTCTGCCCCGGAGAGCCGCTCCGACCTGCGAATACCTGCTTCCGTTCGGCGGCCGATGCACGTTCATGTTGCGGTTGTCAAGCCCCGAGAATGGCCCTGACCTGCGAAAACGTCATTCAGAACCCGTCGTATCCGTGTTACCCTGGATAGCCACGGAAGGGGTACCTGTCACATGACGTTCAAGGTTGGCGACACCGTGGTCTATCCCCATCACGGGGCCGCGCTGATCGAGGCTATCGAAACTCGCCAGATCAAAGGCGTGGACAAGACCTACTTGGTGCTGAAGGTCGCCCAGGGTGATCTGACGGTACGTGTGCCAGCGGACAATGCGGAGTTCGTCGGCGTACGCGATGTGGTCGGTCAGGAAGGGCTGGACCGAGTCTTCGAGGTGCTCCGCGCACCCTACGCCGAAGAGCCCACTAACTGGTCCCGTCGCTACAAGGCAAACCTGGAGAAGCTCGCCTCGGGCGATGTCATCAAGGTCGCGGAAGTCGTGCGTGACCTGTGGCGTCGTGAGCGTGAGCGCGGACTCTCCGCCGGCGAGAAGCGCATGCTCGCCAAGGCGCGCCAGATTCTGGTCAGCGAGCTCGCGCTCGCGGAGAACACCAACGAGGACAAGGCCGAGGCCCTGCTCGACGAGGTACTCGCCTCCTGAGCCGAGGCGGAGCGCTGCTCGCTCGGCGCTCCCAGCGCACAGCAAGCACAGCACAGTGAAATGCCGCGGTGCCCGATGACGAACGCGATGTCGTCGCCGGGCGCTGCGGCATGTCCGCTCCCGGGGCGGTGTGATCCCCGAGAGGTGCTGACCCAGGACGCGGACAGCTGGGCCCGACCTCCGGAAACGCCAGGTCACGGCGTGTCACGACGTCACCGGCGCGCCACCGCCACCGCCACCCGGTTCCGCACCGGACCCGGAGACCGGACGGTGCGCCGCGTGGCCGGTGCCGGTCGGACGTCCGGACGGCTGCCCACGCCGCCCACCGCTCCCGCCGCCCGCTTCGGCCACCCGGTACTGATACGACTGCCTGACTGCCTGGTACTGATACGACTGCGCGGCCGCGAACGGCCACGGCGTGCGGCGCGGCCGGCGACGCGAGGTGCCGTCCGTCCGTACACCGGACGGGTGCCGTGACCGCGCGGGCTGTGCCATCACTCACGTCCCGCACCCGGCACACCGGTCCGGGCGTCCCGCCTCGACCAGAGTCACGGAAGGGGCTGGTCGAGTCGTCACGCCCGGTCATCCCTCCGCTCCTCGGAGCGGTGGGTACGCCCAGGCCATACCCAGGTAGGCCGAGCACACAAACCTGACAGGAACCGATGTCTGACGATCCCCTCATCCCGCCGTCGCAGAACCCCGCGCACGGCGCGTCCGACCGTACGACACGCCGTACGGCGGCCGTCATCCCGGCCGCCGGACGGGGCGTACGACTGGGCCCGGGCGCCCCGAAGGCGCTTCGCGCGCTGGGCGGCACGCCCATGCTGATCCACGCCGTCCGCGCGATGGCCGACTCGCGCTCCGTCTCCCTGGTCGTCCTCGTCGCCCCGCCCGACGGAGCCGCCGAGGTACGGACGCTGCTGGACGCGCACGTCCTGCCCGAACGCACCGACTTCCTGGTGGTGCCGGGCGGGGAGAGCCGCCAGGAGTCCGTCCGGCTGGGCCTGGAGGCGCTGCCGGAGGAGTACGACATCGTGCTCGTCCACGACGCGGCCCGGCCCCTCGTCCCCGTCGACACCGTCGACGCGGTGATCGAGGCGGTGCGGGGCGGCGCGCCCGCCGTCGTCCCCGCGCTGCCGCTCTCCGACACGGTCAAGCAGGTCGAGCCGGCCACGGCCCCCGGCGACCCGGAGGCGGTCGTCGCCACGCCGGACCGGTCGGTGCTCCGCGCGGTGCAGACCCCGCAGGGCTTCGACCGGGCCACGCTGGTGCGCGCCCACGCGACCGTCACGGGGCAGGTCACCGACGACGCGAGCATGGTCGAGCAGCTCGGCCTGACCGTCGTCACCGTGCCGGGCCACGAGGAGGCGTTCAAGGTCACCCGTCCCCTGGACCTGGTCCTCGCCGAGGCGGTCCTGGCCCGCAGGAGGCTCAACGATGGCTTCTGAGACGCACGCTGCTCCCGAGCCGCACGGCGCCGCTCCCGATCCGTCGGCCGCGCTGCCGCCGCTTCCCCAGGTCGGCATCGGCACCGACATCCACGCCTTCGAGGACGGCCGTGAGCTGTGGTGCGCCGGACTGAAGTGGGAGGGCGAGGGCCCCGGCCTGGCCGGGCACTCCGACGCGGACGTCGTGGCGCACGCCGCCTGCAACGCCCTGTTCTCGGCGGCCGGCCTCGGCGACCTGGGGCAGCACTTCGGCACCGGGCGGCCCGAGTGGTCCGGCGCCTCGGGGGTCACCCTGCTGACCGAGGCCGCCCGGATCGTACGGGCGGCCGGGTTCCGCATCGGCAACGTCGCCGTGCAGGTCGTCGGGCCCCGGCCCAAGATCGGCAAGCGGCGCGACGAGGCGCAGCGGATCCTCTCCGAGGCCGCCGGGGCACCGGTGTCGGTCTCCGGGGCGACCACGGACGGGCTCGGCTTCCCCGGGCGCGACGAAGGGCTGATGGCGGTGGCCACCGCCCTGGTGGTCCGCGTGCGGACGGACTGACGGCCGTGGTCCGCCCGCGGACGGGCTCCGCGCGGGGGTCGGCGCCCGCGCGGAGCCCGTCCGCGTGACCGCGTGTGCGGAGGGCGCCGGTGTGCGAGCCCGTCCTCGTGCGTGGCTCGTTCAGGTTGTGGCTGGCGCCCGCGCGCGGAGCCCGCGCGCGGAGCCCGCGCGCGGGCCAGGGCCTTCCGCGCGCGGCGCCCGCCCGCAGGCGGCGCCCGTCAGCGGACGGAGCCCGCACCCGGCGCGGGCACCCCGCCCCGTGCCCCCGTGGCACCGCACGCGCCCCCATACCCCAGCCCCGTACCCCCGCAGCCCCGCACGGGTCCCCGCAGGCCCGTTCGCCGCGCCCGGGGCGGCTCGGTGGTGGAGGCACACGCACCCTCCGGGGCCCACTACCCTGGAGGGGTGACTATTCGCCTGTACGACACCAGCGCCCGGCAGATCCGTGACTTCACCCCGCTCCAGCCGGGTTGCGTCTCGATCTACCTGTGTGGTGCCACCGTGCAGGCGGCGCCCCACATCGGGCACATCCGCTCGGGGCTGAACTTCGACATCATGCGCCGCTGGTTCGAGTACCGCGGCCTGGACGTCACGTTCGTCCGCAACGTCACCGACATCGACGACAAGATCATCGCGAAGTCGGCGGAGCAGGGACGGCCCTGGTGGGCCATCGGCTACGAGAACGAGCGGGCCTTCACCGACGGATACCAGGCCCTCGGCTGCCTGCCCCCGACCTACGAACCGCGCGCCACCGGCCACATCACCGAGATGGTCGAGATGATGCGCGGCCTGATCGAGCGCGGCCACGCCTACGAGGCCGACGGCAACGTCTACTTCGCCGTCACCTCCTTCCCCGCGTACCTGAGGCTGTCGAACCAGGAGCTGGAGAACCTGCTCCAGCCGTCCGGCGAGGGCGAGACCGGCAAGCGGGACCCGCGGGACTTCGCCATGTGGAAGGCGGCCAAGCCCGGCGAGCCGAGCTGGGAGACGCCGTGGGGCCGCGGGCGCCCGGGCTGGCACCTGGAGTGCTCGGCGATGGCGCACAAGTACCTGGGCACCGCCTTCGACATCCACGGCGGCGGCCTCGACCTGATCTTCCCGCACCACGAGAACGAGATCGCGCAGGCCAAGGCCTTCGGCGACGAGTTCGCCCGGTACTGGGTGCACAACGCCTGGGTCACCATGAGCGGCGAGAAGATGTCGAAGTCGCTCGGCAACTCGGTGCTGGTCAGCGAGATGGTCAAGCGGTGGCGGCCCATCGTGCTGCGCTACTACCTCGGCACCCCGCACTACCGCTCGATGATCGAGTACAGCGAGGAGGCGCTGCGCGAGGCCGAGTCGGCGTTCGCGCGGATCGAGGGCTTCGTCCAGCGCGTGGTGGAGAAGGCCGGCGCCGTCGAGCCGTCGGCCGAGGTGCCGCCCGCCTTCGCCGAGGCCATGGACGACGACCTCGGGGTGCCGCAGGCGCTGGCCGTGGTGCACACCACCGTCCGGCAGGGCAACAGCGCGCTGGCCGCCGACGACAAGGAGGCGGCGGTCGCCCGCCTCGCCGAGGTCCGCGCCATGCTCGGCGTGCTCGGCCTGGACCCGCTCGACCCGCACTGGGCCGGCGAGGACGACCGCGGCGAGGATCTGCACGGGGTGGTCGACACCCTGGTGCGCATGGTCCTCGACCAGCGGGAGGCCGCCCGGGCCCGCAAGGACTGGACGACCGCGGACGCCATCCGTGACCAGCTCAACCAGTCCGGCCTGGTGATCGAGGACAGCCCGCAGGGGCCGCGCTGGAGCCTCGGCCCGCGCTGAGGCCCCGCCGGGACCGGGTCACGGGGCGCCCCGGCGGACGGGACCCGGGAGACGGCACGCGGACCATCGGTACCGAGTACCGGGTGTGCCGCCCGGACCTCGGGGCGGCACACTGCACGTACCAGCACACTGCACGTACCCGACGGCGACCGCGTGTCCCGCACGGGCACGGACACAACCGCACAACCGCACAGCAGCACCGCACCGCACGGACCACGCGCGGGGCGGCACCCATCGGACGCCATCGCGGGACGCGCACCCCGCGTCCACCGCACGACTTCACGGAGACGAGTACCTCATGGCCGCGAACAACCGCCGCATGTCCGGCAAGAAGGGCGCGCAGGTCGGCAGCGGCGGCCAGCGGCGCCGGGGCCTGGAAGGCAAGGGCCCCACGCCCCCCGCCGAGATGCGCAAGGGCCACGCCAAGCAGCGGGCCGCCCAGGCCAAGGCGCGCCGCGCGACGGGCCGCGCCCCGCAGCGGCGCGGCGGCCGGTCGGCCTCCGAGCTCGTCGTGGGCCGCAACCCGGTCGTCGAGGCGCTGCGCGAGGGCGTGCCCGCCTCGACGCTGTACGTGCAGCAGTTCATCGACAACGACGAGCGAGTGCGCGAGGCGCTCCAGCTCGCGGCCGACCGCGGCGGGATCCACCTCATGGAGGCCCCCCGCCCCGAGCTCGACCGGATGACCAACGGGCTGAACCACCAGGGCCTGGTGCTCCAGGTCCCGCCCTACGAGTACGCGCACCCCGAGGACCTGGTCGCGGGCGCCCACGACGAGGGCCAGGACCCGCTGATCGTCGCCCTGGACGGGGTGACCGACCCGCGCAACCTGGGTGCCGTGGTCCGCTCCGTCTCCGCCTTCGGCGGGCACGGTGTCGTCGTGCCCGAGCGGCGGGCCGCCGGGATGACCGCCGGCGCCTGGAAGACGTCCGCCGGTACGGCCGCGCGCACGCCCGTCGCCCGCGCCACCAACCTGACGCGCGCCCTGGAGGCGTACAAGAAGGCCGGGCTCACGGTCGTCGGCCTGGCCGCCGACGGGGAGGCCGAGCTGGGCGAACTGGCCGCGCTGGACGGGCCCGTCGTCATCGTCGTCGGCAGCGAGGGCAAGGGGCTGTCCCGGCTGGTCGGCGAGACCTGTGACGTCCGGGTGCGGATCCCGATGCCGGGCGGCGCGGAGTCGCTCAACGCCGGTGTCGCGGCGGGCATCGTGCTGTACGAGGTGGCGCGCCGCCGGGCCTGAACGCGTGTTCGGCGGTATCACCCACACGGAGTGTTCCGGGCGGCCCGAACCGGCTTGACGGGGTCCGGACACATCCGGCCGGTCAAGGCAGTGTCCTAACCCCGTGTCACTCGGTTAGATGAGTGTGGACACCAGAACACCCCGCACGCCCACGGGGGACCGCTCGTTGGGACTCGACGACACTCCCGCGCTGAGCATGGTGAAGGTGCCGAGCGATCCGGCGCAGGTCATCGTCAATCACGCCAGCTTCCGCGTGCAGCTGGGCGTCTCGGCGCGACGCGTCCAGTCACCGCGGATCGCCCGGCACCTGAGCGCCGCCCAGGACACCGCCCGCATCCCCGTGGTCACCACCATGGGCGCCGCCGGTCCGGGCGCCCCGCGCCGCCGTCCCGTCGTCTGGAGCGGCCGGTCCGCGCCGGACGACACCGGAGCCCACCGCCTGCTCCAGGCCGTGCGGCACGACGGCGTCCGCCACGCCGAGGAGCCCCTCGCCGACGCCGGCGCCACCCAGGTCATCCCGCGCGTCGGCACCGGCTACGACTACGCCGACGACCCGGCCACCCTGGAGACGCCGGTCGTCGGCGCCCAGCGCACCCACGGCGGCGGCCCGCTGCTGCCGCCCATGCGCACCGTCGGCAGCGCCTACGACGAACCGGCCTACGACCCGGGCGGTCACGACGCGGGCGGCTACGGGGACGACGCGTTCGAGGACACGGGCTCCCGGCCCGCCGCCGACGAGGACGCACGCCGCACCCGGCGCCACGGCGACGACCCGGCCCGGCACGCCTACTACCCCGGCCGCCGGATGAACCTGGGCGTCGTGCTGCTGCCGCTGCGCGTCTTCCTCGGCTTCATCTCCATCTACGCCGGCATGGGCAAGCTGTGCGACCCCGTCTACTTCGACGGCGGCAAGCGCGGCTCCATGGTGACCTGGCTGAACACCCTGCACCCCTGGGAAGTCGCCGAGCCGCTGCGGCAGTTCGCCCTCGAACACCCCGTCGGCTCCGGCCTCGTCATCGCCTTCCTCCAGGTCATCGTCGGCGTCCTCACCGTCCTCGGCTGCTGGCAGCGCGTGGCCGCCGTGGTCGGCGCGCTGCTCTCCGCCGCGCTGCTGGTCACCGTCAGCTGGAAGAGCGTCCCGGTGTACGACACGCCGGACATCATCTACCTCGCGGCCTGGTCGCCGCTGATCATCGCCGGCGCCCCCGTCTACTCCGTCGACGGCCGCCTGGCCGGCAGCGCCTGGCGGCGCCTCGGCCCCCGCGCCGACATCTGGGACCTGCGCCGCTACGTCCTGCGCCGCGGCGCCCTGGTCACGGCCATCGTCTGCGGGATCACCCTGCTCACCGGTTCGCTGCTGGGCGGCGCGGTGCGCGACGCCGACCGCGTCGTCGTCCCCGGCCCGGGCGAGTCCCCGCGCAACGAACTCCCCGGCTCCCCGCTTCCGCAGGAGCCCGACGCCTCGCCGAAGAAGCGCACGCCGTCCGCGTCCACGTCGCCCACCCGGGGCACCACCGCCGGTACGGGCAGCCCGTCCGCCGGCACGACCACCCCGGGCGCGACGCAGGACACCGGCACGGTCACCGGCGGCACGCCCAGCCAGACTCAGGGCAGCGCCGGGCAGGCTCCGCCGCAGCAGTCCTCCCCGGCCGAGCAGGCGCCGAGCACCACCACCGGCCCGACCTCCGGCGGCGGCAGCACCGGCGGCGAGGGCACGCCGAGCGGCGGTTCCGGGGGCGGCGGCGGCTCGTCCACCGGCCAGCCGGGTCTGGTGGGCGGCCTCCTCGGGTAAGCCGGTCCGCTCCGGCCCACCGACGACGACCGGGGTCCCGCACGGAGGACGTGCGGGGCCCCGGTCGTCGTTCGTCGCGTTCGCGTTCGTGGTCAGCCGTCAGCCGTCAGCCGTCAGCCGTCAGCCGTCAGCCGTTCGCCGTCCGTCGTTCGGCTGCTTCGACGCTTCCGGGGAAGCGTGCCGTGGGAAGGTCCGGCCGACGGGCGGGCGGACGGCACGGAGCCGGATACCGGTGGGGCGGGCTGGCGGAACGAAGCCGGGGACCGAGGGGCGGACGGTGCGTGACCGGCCGTCAGGCACCGTGCGTCAGCGGCCGTGGGAGGCCAGTTCCTTCGCGGCCTCCGTCAGGTCCTTCGCGGTGTCGATGGCGCGCCAGTACGACCCCTGCGGGATGGGGAAGCCGGCCAGGCGGCGCTCCCGTGCGAGGCGCGGGAACGTGGTCCGCTCGTGGTCGCCGCGCTCCGGCAGCAGGTCGGCGAAGCCGGGGGAGAAGACGTAGATGCCCGCGTTGATCTCGAACGTCGACGGCGGGGCCTCGATGAAGTCGGTGATGTGGCCGAAGCCGTCCGTCTGCACGGCGCCCCAGGGGATGCGGGGGCGGGCCAGGGCGAGGGTGGCGAGGGCGTCGCGCTCGGTGTGGAAGTCCGCCATGTCGCGCAGCGAGAACCGCGTCCAGATGTCGCCGTTCGTGGCGTACCAGGGCCGGTCCGGGTGCGGGAGGTGCGCGGCGGCGTACTTGAGGCCGCCGCCGCGGCCGAGGGGTTCCGTCTCGACGACGGTGGTGACGGACACGGGCAGGTCGGCGGAGTCCAGCCACTTCTGGAGGACGTCGGCGAGGTGGCCGCAGGAGATCACCACGTCGGTCACGCCCTCGGCGGCGAGCCAGGACAGCTGGTGGCCGATGATCGGCGTCCCGGTGCCGGGGATCTCGACCATCGGCTTGGGCCGGTCGTCGGTGTACGGCCGCAGCCGGGAACCTTGACCGCCGGCCAGGACGACGGCTTGGACGGGGCGGGACGCGGCGCTCGGATGGGTCATGACCGAACTGTACGTGGCACTCCCGGGCGTCCCGGAGGGCCCTCCGGGGCCCCCGCACGGCCGCACGCCCTCCGCCCGGCCGACCCCCCCTGTACGCCCGACCGCTCCCGTACGGCCGAGCCCCCGCACGGGCCGTCGGCCGCGCGGGGGCCGGACCTCACGTGCCGCGGCCGGCCGGGGGTCAGTGGTGGGCGGCGAGGACCCCCGAGGCGAAGGAGGTGTCGCAGACCGGGCGGGAGTAGGACTGCGCCTTCGTCGGGCCGTGGACGCGCACCGCGGCCTTGCCCAGCGCGCGGGCGATGGACGCGCAGTGCCGGGCCAGCGACGGCCGGTCGTTCACCGCCTCCTGGAGGTGGGTGAGCGCGACGCCCGGGTTCGTCTTCTGCTGTTCGACCAGCAGGCGGTCGCGGAGGATCTCGTGGGGGGCGCGCGCCGCGCTGCGCGAGGCACCGGCCACGGCGGTGTCGGCGGCGGTGAGCACCGGGCTCGTGGGGCTCCCCGACCAGTCGACCCGGGCGACCGCGAGAGTTCCGGAGAACACCAGGACGACGGGCAGGACGAGGGCGAGGCTACGGCCGATCCGGCGGGCGTGGCCCCGGCCGCGTCGCGTCTGAGGGTTAGTGGAGTGCTTCACGCGAGTGAGGGTAGCGCCCGGTAATGGCGTGAAGACATTCCGTCACCGGTTCGGGGGACATGGTCGACGAGTTTTTCGGGTAACGCGTTGACGCGCAGGCACGAAATGCCTCGATTGCCGGGGTATTTGTCGACAACGCGAGAAGCCCCGCAGCGCGCTGCGGGGCTTTCGTCGCCCGTCCGGGTGATCTCTCCAGGTGATCCCTGTGGGTGATCTCTCCGGTCGGCAGGTGTGAAGCGGTGCCGGACGGCCGTCCGGCGGGGGCGGACCGGTGCTCAGTCGGACAGGCGGGCGCCGGTCGACGTGGAGAACACGTGGGTCTCGCCGGCGCGCGGCACGACGTGCAGCTCGCTGCCCTTGGCCGGCACGTTGCGGCCGCCGACGCGGACCACGATGTCCTTGGTCTCCCCGCCCACGGTGGTGGAGCCGTAGACGAACGCGTCGGAGCCCAGCTCCTCCACGACGTTGACGGTGACCGCGACGCCCTGGTCGGACTCCTCGCCGGCCACGTCGAAGTGCTCGGGGCGCACGCCCACGGTCACGGTCTTGTCGGTGGTGGAGGAGAGCGCCTCGCGCTCCACCGGCACCACCGAGTTGCCGAACTTCACGCCGCCGTCGGTGACCGGCACCTCGATGAGGTTCATCGCGGGGGAGCCGATGAAGCCGGCCACGAAGAGGTTGGCGGGCTTGTCGTACATGTTGCGCGGGGTGTCGACCTGCTGGAGCAGGCCGTCCTTGAGCACCGCGACCCGGTCGCCCATGGTGAGGGCCTCGACCTGGTCGTGGGTGACGTAGACGGTGGTGATGCCCAGGCGGCGCTGGAGGGAGGCGATCTGCGTACGGGTGGAGACACGCAGCTTGGCGTCCAGGTTGGACAGCGGCTCGTCCATGAGGAACACCTGCGGCTCGCGCACGATCGCGCGGCCCATGGCGACACGCTGGCGCTGACCGCCGGAGAGCGCCTTCGGCTTGCGGTCCAGGTACTCGGTCAGGTCGAGGATCTTCGCGGCCTCCTCGACCTTCTGCCGGATCTCCGCCTTGTTCACGCCGGCGATCTTGAGCGCGAAGCCCATGTTGTCGGCGACCGTCATGTGCGGGTAGAGGGCGTAGTTCTGGAACACCATGGCGATGTCCCGGTCCTTGGGCGGCAGGTGCGTGACGTCGCGGTCGCCGATGCGGATGGCGCCGCCGTTCACGTCCTCGAGCCCCGCGAGCATGCGGAGCGAGGTGGACTTGCCGCAACCGGACGGGCCGACCAGGACGAGGAACTCCCCGTCCTCGATCGCGATGTCGAGCGCGTCGACGGCGGGCTTGGTGGAACCCGGGTAGATCCGGGTCGCCTTGTCGAACGTGACTGTGGCCATGGTGATGGGCCCCCTTCTACCGGCAGGAACGTGCCGGACGATCCGAGTAGGAAGGTGGTGCCACGACGGGTGTTCCGCAGTGGTGTCGTCCACGTATTCCGTTGTGGTGTAGTCCACGTGTGTGAACTGGCACAGGACGGTACCCGGCGTTCACCTGCTTGTCAGTAGTTTCCGGGCTGTGATTTCTTCGTAAACTTTCGACGGCTCGCGGGGGCGGGGCGGGCGCGTGGGTCCGCGCGCGGGTCCGGCGGGGAAGTCCGTGGCCGGGTGAATCCGGCTCTGTGTACAGTGGACCAGCCTTCGCGCGCGGAGCGCGCGGCGCCTCCTTAGCTCAGTCCGGTCCAGAGCGGCTGTCTTGTAAACAGCAGGTCGTCGGTTCGAATCCGACAGGGGGCTCTCGCAGGGGACCCTCGTGCGGGTCCCTCCCTTCCGTCCCGGGCCGGCCCGCCCACGGTCCGGGACGCGGCAGGGCCGGGCGCACCGTCAGCAGAGGCCGCCTTCCCCTGACCTCACCGCCGGTCGTCGACATCCGTCATAGGTTGTCGACGTCCGCCGCCGGTCGTCGGCGTCCGTCACCTTTCATCGGCGTCCGTCACCTGTCATCGGTGTCCGTCACCTGTCATCGGTGTCCGTCACCCTTTCCGTCGTGCGGGGAGCGATCGCCTCGGGCGGCTCATCTCCGGCGCAGGCGGCGGGCGATCTCCAGGTCCGTGTCGTTCAGGGGCCGGCCCTCCTCGGTCTCCCACAGGCAGTTCTGCAGCACCCGCCCGTACGTCCACGCGCGGGCCCGCGCCCGGTCCAGCCCGAGCACCTCGGTCATGGCGTCGAAGCGCCACCGCACGTCGTCGGCCCGGAAGGTGTTCGCCAGCGCGGGCCACAGGTCGAAACCGGGGTCGCCGACGAGGGGCTTGGGGTCGATGGCGAGCCAGGGGGCGCGGTCGGCGGCGAGCACGTTCCCGGCGTGCAGGTCCCAGTGCAGGAGACGGTCACCGGGCTCGTCGGCGACCTCGCGGACGGCTGCCGCGCAGTCGGCCACCAGGCTCCGGGACTCCGGGTCGGGGACGCGCTCCAGGGCGGCGGGCGTGCGCTCCAGCAGGCCCCGGGCGATGTCGGCGAGGCGGCGCAGGCCGGCGGGGGCCGGGGTGACGTGCAGGCGGGCCAGCAGGCGGGCGATCACCAGGACACCCTCGTGCGGGTCGGCCCCGTGGGACAGCGTGCGGGAGCTGTCCAGGCGCTCCAGGAGCAGGGTGCCGGTGGGCTCGTCGTGGTCCAGCAGGCGGACCGCGCCGTCGCCGTCCCAGCGGCGCAGGGCGACCGGTTCCCCCTCGGTCTCGTGGTCGCGGAGCTGCAGCTTCAGCATCGCCGGTGTGCCGTCCGCGCGGTCCACCGGGACGACCAGGGCACCGATCCCGTGCAGGGGCGTCCCGGTGATCCGCAGGTCCCAGCGGTCCACGAAGGCAGCGGTCAGCCCCGGCAGCGCGGCGACGAAAACGCGGCCCGCTTCCTTGTTGAACCTGATCTGGGTGGTGACGAGTCCCGGCGGAACGTCGATCATGTGCCGCACGGTAGTCGGGTGCGGCGGCCGGGTCACCGGGGCGACGGGTGTGCCCGCGGTTCCAGGACGACCTTTCCGGTGGTGGCGCGGGCCTCCAGGGCGCGGTGCGCGGCGGCGGCTTCGGCGAGGGGGAAGCGCTGCACGGCGGGGACGAGGCGGCCCTCGGCGGCCTGGCCGAGGGCGCGCTCCTCGAGGGTGCGCAGGGGGTCGGTGCCGCCCGCCCGCCGCAGCATCTCCCGGCCGAGGACGTTCACGGAGACGCCGTCGACGAGGAACGGGGCGTCGCTGTCGAGACCCTGCGACGACCAGCCGAAGACGACGTGCCGCCCGCCGGGGGCGAGCAGGCCGACGGCCGTGCGGGCGACCTCGCCGCCGACCCCGTCGTACACGACGGTCACCCGGCCCGCGTGACCGGCGAGCCGGCCGGCCCAGTCGGGGGCGGTGTAGTCGACGGCGAGGTCGGCGCCGTTCGCCGCCACCCGGGCCGTCTTGGCGGGGCCGCCGGCCAGGCCGATGACGGTCGCGCCGGCGTTGCGCGCGTACTGCACGAGCAGGGTGCCGATGCCGCCGGCCGCGGCCGGGACCAGGACGACGTCGCCGGGGCCGGGTTCGGCGAACTGCACGACGCCCATCGCCGTCCGTCCGGTGCCGATCATCGCGACGGCCTCGGCGGGGTCGAGACGGGACGGGACCGCGTGCAGCCGGCCGACGTCGGTGACGGCCCGTTCGGCGTAGCCGCCGGGGACGAAGCCGAGGTGGGCGACGACGTCCCGGCCGAGCCAGGCGGCGTCGACCCCCTCTCCGACGGCGTCGACGATCCCGGCGACCTCCCGGCCCGGGACGGTGGGCAGCTCGGCCGGGACTCCGGCGGGACCGGGGCGGCCCGCGCGCAGGGCGGTGTCGAGCAGGTGCACCCCGGTCGCGCGGACGGCGATCCGCACCTGCCCGGGTCCGGGCCGCGGGTCCGGGACCTCCTCCAGGACGAGATTCTCGGCCGGACCGAAGGCGTGCAGGCGGACGGCGTGCATGGGGACCTCCAGGGGTGGACGGTGCCGCGGCGGGCGGGTGCCGCGGCAGGCCCTCCCCACTGTTCAACCTCCAGCGTGATCGAGGTCAAGCCCGCGGCGGCCGAGCGCGAGGGAGACGGCGGTGCGGGCGCTGTTGAACGACACCTCCGAGAGCACGCCGGGCGCGGCGGTCCGGTCCCCGGCGAGGTGGACACCGTCGCCGCGGTCCACGGCGGGCCGGTCGCGCCAGTCGCTGCCGGGCGGGTCCACCGCACCGGTACGGCCGTTCGCGACCGCCTCCCGGCGCCAGGTGAGGCGCTCGCGCCAGCCCGGGAAGCCGAGGTCGAGCAGCTCCTCGGCCCGACGGATGCCGTCGGCCCTGGACTCGTGCGGGGCGACGGGGATCTGTCCCTGGATCAGCTGTTCGCCGGCCGGGGCGAGGGAGGGATCCTGGGCCGTGAACCGCTCCAGCCAGCCCGGGGCGTCCAGGTCCGACACCACGAACGCGTCGCCCCGCCGGGTGCGCACGGCGAGGTCGACGAGGACGGTGCGGCCGCTGGGCCAGGTCAGCGCCGGGTCACCGAGGAGCCGGCGTGCGGACTCCAGGGACGTGGCGACGACGACGGGGGAGTCCGTGGGCAGTGTGTCGACGCGGGACCGGGTCTCCACGCGCACGCCCAGGTCCCGGGCGCGGGCGGCCATCCGGTCGATGAGCCCGCCCCAGCCGCCGCGCGGGTAGTGCGCCTCCGGGGGCAGCCGGGTGGCGCGGCGCAGCCGTTCCTGCACGAAGGCGGCGGACAGCGAGCCCGGGTCGTGGTGGAACAGCGCCACCGCCGCGTAGTGGGCGGCGGCCCGCGCGGCCTCCTCGCCCGCGACGCCGGTGGCCCAGCCGAGGAAGTCGGTGCCCACGGGGGCCCGGCCCGCGCCCCGGCGCAGCAGTTTCAGCATCGCGAGGGGCGGGGTGCGGCGCAGCGCCCCGCGGTGGCGGAGCCGGAACCGGGCGGCCTCCAGCGGCGGGAGCGTCGCGAGCGGCCCGACGAGGTCGCGTGCGCGCAGCCAGCTCCAGTGCGGGCCGCCGCTGTACAGGGCGTGCGGGCCCTCGTTCGTCCGGTACGGGCCCTCGGCGGTACGGGCCCGGCCGCCGAGGGTGTGGTGCGCCTCGTGGACGGTGACCCGGGCCCCGCCTCCGTGGCGGTGATGGCGGCGGTGAGTCCGGCGAAGCCGCCGCCGATGACGGTGATGCGGTCGGTGCGGTGCACGTGCATGCCTGTGCTCTCTCTCCTGTCTTCCGTGCCCGGGGCCGCCGCTTTCGGAGGCGGCGCCCGGTGCCTTCACCGGTGTGACGGATCGGGGGCCCCGGAATGTGACATGGGGAGCGTTGGCGCAGGTCATGGTGTGGGGGAGGTGGCGGGGTGCGGCGGGGGTCATGGTGTGGGCGAGGTGGCCGGTCGTGGCGGGGGTCATGGCGTGGGGGAGGCGGTGGGTTGCGGCGGGGGCTTATGGCGTGGGGGAGGTGGCGGGTTGCGGTGTGGGGCAGGCGGCGGGGCGCGGCGCGGCGCGGGTTCCGTCCGGCCGGGGTGTTGTCAGTGGTGGGGTGCAGCATGGGGACATGGCGAGGAGAGCGGCGGGTGGTGCGGGCGTGCGGGAGCCGCGGCGGCCGGAGGTGCGGCTCGTGGCGCTGGAGCGTTTCGAGGGGGGTGAGCTGGAGCCGGACGGGGACTACGACGGGCTGGAGTTCGCGGAGGCGGACCTGTCCGGGCAGGACGGAGCGGGGTCGCGCTTCCTGGACTGCGCGCTACGGGGGTGCGCGCTGGACGGGACGCGGCTGCCCCGGGTCCGGGTGCTCGACTCGGTCCTGGCGGGGGTGCGCGGAGTGGGCACCGATCTCGCCGAGGCCGCCCTGCGCGACGTGGAGCTGACCGACGCGCGTCTCGGCGGGACGCAGCTGCACGGGGCCCAGCTGGAACGGGTGCACGTCCGGGGCGGCAAGCTCGACTTCCTCAACCTGCGCGGGGCCCGGCTGAGGGACGTCGTCTTCGAGGGCTGCGTCCTGGTCGAGCCCGACCTCGGCGGGGCCCGGCTGGAGCGGGTGGCCTTCGTGGACTGCGTCCTGAAGGAGGCCGACTTCACCGGGGTGACGCTCACGGACGTCGACCTGCGCGGTGCCGCCCCCCTGGAGATCGCCCGCGGGGTGGACCGGCTGGCGGGAGCGGTGATCAGCACGGGGCAACTGCTGGACCTGGCCCCGGTGCTGGCGGCCGAGGTGGGGATCCGAGTGGAGGGGTGAGCCCGGGCGGGCGGGGGAGTTGACGACGGGTGACGGGGTGATGTGACGGGGGGACGGAGGGACGGACGGACGGCATTCCTGGGGGACGGAGGGGCGGGGTGGCCGGAAGGCGGGTGGGCCGGGGCCGGTCGCCCGGACCGTCGCTCGACGGGGGCGGGCGGCGCCTGGCGAGGCGAGGCGGTGCCGGGCCGACCGGCCGGGTCGCCGCCCCCGGTCCCAGTCCCGGCTCGGCCCCGGCCCCGGCTCGGCCGGGAGAGGTCAGCCGACGCGGGGGAACCGGGCCTGGAGGGTCCAGACGGCCGGGTTCTCGCCCAGGTCCTCGTGCAGGTCGATCAGGTCGGCCAGCAGGTCGTGCAGGAAGTCGCGGGCCTCGCGGCGGAGTTCGGCGTGCGAGAAGGTCAGCGGGGGTTCGCCGGCCGGAAGCCACTCGGCCTCGATGTCGACCCAGCCGAAGCGGCGCTCGAACAGCAGGCGGTCGGTCGACTCGGTGAAGTCCAGTTCCGCGTGCTGGGGCCGCGAGGCGCGTGAGCCCGCCGGGTCGCGGTCGACGCGTTCCACGATGTCGCACAGGGCCCAGGCGAAGTCGAGCACCGGCACCCATCCCCAGGCTGTGGACAGCTCGCGGTCCTCCTCGGTGTCCGCCAGGTAGACGTCACCGCAGAACAGGTCGTGGCGCAGCGCGTGGACGTCCGCGCGGCGGTAGTCGGTCTGCGGGGGGTCGGGGAAGCGGTTGGAGAGGGCGTAGCCGATGTCGAGCACGGGAGTGATGGTGTCACGGCCGCGCGGCACCGCTGTCGGGGGCCGCCACCTCCTAGGATCGCGGGGTGCGCCCCCACCGCCGCCTCCCCGCCCCCTCGGGCCCGGCCCCACGTCGTCGCCCCGCCGGTGTCCGCCGTGCGGAGGCACGGCGCGATGCCCCCGCAGGGCCCGCGACCCCGTCCGAGCCCGTGCGTCCGGTCCGTGTCGATGCCTCCGCCGATGCCTCCGCCGATGTGCCCGCCGGTGCGCCCGCCGGGGCCGCCGGGACCGCGGACTCCACGGTCGGCCCCGGCGCGCGTCGTCCCGCGCGCCGCCCCGGGCGTCGGCCGCGGCTGTCGGCCGGGGTGCTCGCGCTGCTCGCCGTGGTGGCGACCGCCTGCGGGGGCGCGGACGCCGGCGTGGACGGCGGTGTCGGGGCGTCCGCCGACCCGGGACCGTCGCGCTCGGGGGTGGGGGACCCGTACTTCCCCGGGGCGGGCAACGGCGGGTACGACGTCGCGCACTACGACCTCGACCTCGCCTACGACCCCGGCCCGCACCACCTGTCCGGCACGGCGACCGTCACCGCCCGCGCGACCGAGGACCTGCCCGCCCTGAATCTCGACCTGGAGGGTCTGGACGTGGAGCGGGTCACCGTCGACGGGAAGCCCGCCCGATTCGGGCGCGACGGACAGGAACTGACGGTCCGCCCGCGCACCGCGATCCGGCGGGACGACACCTTCCGGGTGACCGTGCGCTACTCCGGTGCCCCGGTGACCGTCACCGACCCGGACGGCTCCGAGGAGGGCTGGCTGCGCACGGCGGACGGCGCGGTCGCGCTCGGGCAGCCGACCGGGTCCATGGCGTGGTTCCCGGGCAACCACCACCCCTCCGACAAGGCCACCTACCGTCTGACGCTGACCGTGCCGAAGGCCCTGCGGGCGGTGTCCAACGGCGAACCGGACGGTGAGGAGACGCGGGGCGACCGCCGGATCCAGCGCTGGCGGGTGCGCGAGCCGATGGCGAGCTACCTCGCGGTGGCCGCCGTCGGCCGGTACGACGTCCACCGTGCGCGGACGGCACGCGGGCTGCCGCTGTACTCGGCCGTGGACCCGGACCAGAAGGACGCGAGCCGTCCGGCGCTGGACCGGCTGCCCGAGGTGCTGGAGTGGGCGGAGCGGCGGTTCGGCCCGTACCCGTTCTCCTCCGCGGGGGTCGTCGTCGAGCGCCCCGGGGACGCCGGGTACGCGCTGGAGACCCAGAACCGGCCCGTCTTCCCCGGGGCCCCGGACACCGGTCTGCTGGTGCACGAGATCGCCCACCAGTGGTACGGCAACTCGGTCGGGCCGGAGAGCTGGCGCGACATGTGGCTGAACGAGGGCTTCGCGACGTACGCCGAGTGGCTGTGGCGGGAGGAGCACGGCGGGGAGAGCGCGCAGCAGACCTTCGACGCGCTGTACGAGGGGACGTACTTCGCCGACGAGGCGTCGAACGAGGCCGTGTGGGCGTTCCCGCCGGCGCGTCCGCCCGGCGCGGAGCAGATCTCCGGGGCGCCCGTCTACCAGCGCGGGGCGATGGTCCTGCACAAGATCCGGCAGACCGTCGGCGACGACGCCTTCGACGCCCTGCTGCGCGGCTGGGCCCGGGAGAACCGTCACGGCACCGTCTCCACCGCGGACTTCACCGCCTACGTCGAGAAGCAGGCCCCGGACGAGGACTTCGACCGCGTCTGGTCGGAGTGGCTCCACGGGGCGGGCAGGCCCGCCCGGCCCTGAGCGTCGCGGTGCGCCCCCGCCGACGCCCGCCGGCCTGTGGGCCGCGAGCCTGCCTGTGGGCCGCGACGCGCCGCCGACCCGCGCCCGGCGGTCGCGCTGCGGGCTGCGAGGTGCACCGCTCCGGCTGCCGGGAACGCCGGAGCCCCCGGCCCCGCCGGGCGGGCGGGAACGGGGGCTCGCGGACGAACCGCGGGGTGCGTCAGACGTTCACACCGAAGTCCTGGGCGATGCCCACCAGGCCCGAGGCGTAGCCCTGGCCGACGGCGCGGAACTTCCACTCGGCGCCGTTGCGGTACAGCTCGCCGAAGACCATGGCGGTCTCGGTGGCCGCGTCCTCCGAGAGGTCGTAGCGCGCGATCTCGGTGCCGCCCGCCTGGTTGACGATGCGGATGTAGGCGTTGCGGACCTGGCCGAAGTTCTGGCTGCGGTTCTCGGCGTCGTAGATCGAGACCGGGAAGACGATCTTGTCGATGTCGGCCGGCAGGGCGGCCAGGTTGACGTTGATCGCCTCGTCGTCGCCCGCGCCCTCGCCGGTGCGGTTGTCACCGGTGTGGACGATGGAGTTGTCCGGCGTCTGCTTGTTGTTGAAGAAGACGAAGTGGGCGTCCGAGTAGACCTTGCCCTGCGTGTTGACCGCGATGGCGGAGGCGTCGAGGTCGAAGTCCGTGCCGGTGGTGGTGCGGACGTCCCAGCCGAGGCCCACGGTGACGGCGGTCAGGCCCGGAGCCTCCTTGGTGAGCGAGACGTTGCCACCCTTGGACAGGCTTACAGCCATTGTTGGGAGTCCCTTCCCTCGTTGACGTACGGCTAGAAGCTACCGCTACCCCCTTGAACGCGAGAGGCCAACGCCAGGTTCCAGTTCCCTTTACTTTCTTTACCGACGATATTGGGGTGACGCGGCCCCGTCCGGCACGCGACCATGGACGGCATGTCCGGTCCCTCCCGCAGGCCCGGGGGCCTGCCTCCCGGAGCGCTCCGCGTCCGTGGCTCCGTCTTCCTGCCGGAGTCCGAGCTGATGTGGCGTTTTTCGCGTTCCTCGGGTCCGGGCGGCCAGCACGTCAACACCAGCGACTCGCAGGTGGAGCTCCGCTTCGACCTCGCCCGCACCACGGCACTGCCCGAGGTGTGGCGGGAGCGGGCGCTGGAGCGGCTGGCGGGGCGGCTGGCCGATGGTGTGGTGTCCGTGCGCGCCTCCGAGCACCGCTCCCAGTGGCGCAACCGCGAGGCGGCGGCCACGCGTCTCGCCGCCCTGCTCGCCGAGGCCACCGCACCGCCCCCCAAGCCGCGCAAACCGACCCGTGTCCCGCGCGGCATCAACGAACGCCGGCTCCGCGAGAAGAAGCAGCGCGCCGAGACCAAACGGGGCCGCAGCGGCCGGGACTGGGGCTGACGAGGGCCTGCGGGCGCCCGCAGGGTGGTCAGCCGAGGCGGAGCACCTCGACCGTCTCGCCCTCGTGGATCTCCCCGTTCGGGCGGAAGCCCAGGCCCCGGTAGAAGTCCTCCGGTCCTGCCGGGCCGGGGTGGTGGGTGACGTAGAACTCCGTGCCGCCCCGGCGGCGGATCTCCTCGGCCACCGCCCGCACGGCGAACCGGCCGTAGCCCCTTCCCTGCTCGTCCGCCGCGATGTTCAGCCGCCACAGTCCGGAGCGGTGGACCCTGCCGTCCCCGAACCAGTCGGCGTCGAAGAAGGCCATCAGGAAACCGACCGCGCGTCCGCCGTCGACGATCAGCCGGGGCCAGGCGACGTCCGGGTGCACGTAGGCCTCCGCGAGCGACTTCGCCACCGGGCCGACCAGGTGTTCCTGGTCCGGCCGGACTCGGACGGCGAGGGCGGTGCCGATGTTCGCGGCGGTGACCTCCACGAGACGCGGGGAGGGGCCGGGGACGGTCGTCATGGCAGCACCGTACGGCCGCGACCGCCGTGGGGCGCAACGGATTTCGACCGGCCCGGCGCTCCGGCTTCCCGGGGCTTCAGCCCAAGTGCCGGTAGCGTCCCCGGAAGTACGTGAGCGGGCCGCCCTCCGAGCTGGGGAGCGCGGCCGTGAGGACCCGGCCGATGACCAGGGTGTGGTCCCCGGCGGGGACGCGCTGCTCGGTGCGGCACTCCAGGGTCGCGAGCGCCCCGCCGACGAGCGGGGAGTCGCTGTACTCGCCCCGCACGTAGGGGATGTCCTCGAACAGCAGCCGGTCGCTGATGCGGCCCCGCATCGCGAAGCGGCCCGCGATGTGCCGTTGGCTCTCGGCCAGCACGGACACCGCCCACAGGGGCTGCTCCTCCAGCAGTTCGTCCATGCGGGACCCCTCCCGCAGGCTCACCAGCACCAGGGGCGGGTCCAGGGAGACGGACATGAACGCGGTGGCCGTCATGCCGACGTCCTCACCGGCCGGGGCCTGAGGGTCGTCGGGGTCCAGCGGCGGTTCCTTCGCGGTCACCAGGACCACGCCGGCGGCCAGGCGGGACAGGGCGGCACGGAAGGCGTCGTTGCTCACCCCCTCAGCATGCCGGGCGGCGGGCACCGAGGTGATCGAGGACGGGGCGACAGAAGTGTGGGACACACCGGAACGCTAGTCTCCGCCTCACCGGTGCCGCATCGGGCCCCGGGCCCAGTCCGGTCCTAGGACCAGCGGACGACGGCCGAGCCCGGCCGAGGTCGGCCGAGGAGAGCCGAGCAGGGCCGAAGAGAGCCGAGCAGGGGCGAGCAGGGCCGAGGAGGGCCGGGGACGGACGGAAAGGGATCCCGAAGAGTCGCCTTCCGTGATTGCGTCGAAATTCAGGGAGAAACCATGGAAAGACCAGCCAATTGTTCACGTTTACCTGTGACTTGAGTCACACGGGGCGGGAATTGTTGACCCTGTGTACCGAGTGGGCAGCGCGCTGTGATTCAGTGGCTGGGAAGCTGCCAGGACGATACGCCGATGAGCACCCTTGATTCGCTGCGAGGACTCGGGGGGAGGGCGAGCATGGAGACCGAGTCGGAACCCTATGTGCGCTTGGCGTCGCTGCGACAACTGCACCAGGTGATGGCCGACATGAACACGGCCCGAAGCCTGGCGGACACCCTGCAGACCGTCGCCGACGGCGTCGTCGAGGCCCTCGGGTACGAGCTGGCCTGTGTCAACCTCGTGCGCCATGACGGCGACCTCGTGGTCGCGGCCTTCTCCGGCAACCCCGCCGCCGAGGCCCTGATCACCGGCCGGGTCGGCTCGCGCGAGTCCTGGGACCGGCGCCTCGCCATGGGCGAGCGCTGGGGCGACCTGATCTTCATACCCCACACCGAGGGCTGGGTCCTCGACGACGACGACGTCCCGCAGTGGTACACCGACGGCCCCGCGCCGCGCTTCGAGGACGAGTGGCACCCCTCCGACCGCCTCTTCGCGCCGATGTACGCGCCCGGCCCGCAGGGCGGCGGCACCTCCGGCGAGCTGATCGGCGTGCTCTCCGTCGACCGCCCGCGCAACGGCCGACGGCCCGGCGCCTGGGGCCGCGAGGCACTCCAGATGTACGCCTTCCAGGCCGCCATCGCCATCAGCAACGCGCGTCTACGTGCGAACATGCAGCGCGCCCTGGTCCGCCTGGAGCGGGAGCAGCAGGCGCTGCGCGCCAGCGAGGAGAGCTTCCGGCAGGCCTTCGAGTACGCGCCCTCCGGCATGGCCATCGCGGAGATGGGCGGCGACCAGCACGGCCGGATCCTGCGCACCAACGACGCCCTGTGCCGGCTGCTCGGCCGCCGCGCGTCCACGATGCGCCGCTACTCCTTCTCCGACCTCGTCCACCCCGAGGACATCGGCACCCTGCTGCGCACCTCCGCCGAGGGCGGCCGGGCCGAGCTGCGCCTGGCCCGCCGCGACGGCACGTACGTCTGGGTGTCCCTGCGCAACAGCGTGGTCGCCGACGCCGCCGACGGGCCCCGTTTCCTGCTCACCCACGTCGAGGACATAGAGGAGCGCAAGCGGCGCGAACTCCACCTCGCCCACCGCGCCTCCCACGACTCCCTCACCGGCCTGCCGAACTCCGCCGAGCTGCGCGCCCGGCTCTCCGCCCGGCTGTGCCGCCAGCGCCCGCCGGCCGCGCTGCCCACGGCCGGGTCCGTGGAGGCGTTCGAAGCCTTCGAGTCGTTCGACACCCACGACGCCGCCCACGGCGGGCCGCCCGTCTTCGACCGGGGCCACGACTTCGACTTCCCGCCCGGCGCCGACGAGTACGACGGCTACGACCACCACGTGCACATGGTCGCGCCGTCCGACGAGTACGACGACGGCAGCAAGGGGCTCGCGGTCCTCTTCTGCGACCTCGACGGCTTCAAGTCGATCAACGACCGCTTCGGGCACAACGCGGGCGACGCCGTCCTCATCGAGGTCGCCCGCCGGCTCGGCAACGGCGTCCGCGACGGCGACACCGTCGCCCGGCTCGGGGGCGACGAGTTCGTCATCCTCGCCGACGGGCTCGGCCGCGCCGACGCCCAGGACCTCGCGGTGCGGCTGCGCAACGAGATCATCCAGCCCATCCGGGCCGAGGGGCGGGCCGTACGGGTCGGCGCCAGCTTCGGCATCGGGTGGGCGCACTGCGGCATGACGGCGGACGAAGTGCTGAAGTCCGCCGACGAACGGATGTACGTCGAGAAACGATCCCGTCCCAAACAGCACCGTCGAGCCGGGTGAACCCCAGGTCAGGAAGCTGATGCGGTCCGCGTCACCCGATCGGGTCATCCGATGGGGGTAGGCTCGCCATTCTGACCACGCTTCTGCACCCGATCAGTACCTAGGAGCACCAAGGGATGACGCCCGGCAACAACGGCGCGAGCACGCCCGAGGACGACGACCCGTTCGGCTACCTCTACGCCGACGGTCAGGCCAATGGGGCCCAGCCGCCGTCCGGGGGCTACGGCTACCCGAACTCGGTCAACCGGGTACGGGCGGTCGGCACCCGGCAGTACGGCCAGCAGGCGCCCGCCCCGCAGGCACCCCCGCAGCAGGGCACGTACGGCCAGCCCAACGCGCACTACGCGGCCCCCGAGACGCTGCCCGGCGGCGCCTCTTCCACCGTCCACTCCCCGCAGCCGGGGCACGGGGGCGGCGGCCGGGGCCGCGGGCCGAACACCAAGGCTCTGCTGATCGGTGCGACGGCCGTGGTCGCCGTGGTCGCCATCGGCATCGGCGTCGCGATGATCGGCGGCGACGACGACAAGAACGACAACCGGGCGGACGCCACCCCGACACCGGCGCAGAGCCAGAGCAGCGAACCGAGCCCGTCGGCGAGCGACGACGGCGAGGCGGGGAAGCCCTTCGCGTCACCGACCATCGACGCGAAGGCGCTCCGCCTGGACGGCGGTGCCTCGCTGGCGTCGGACGTCGAGGGCGCCCAGTCCGACGGCGGCATCTACGTGACCAACCTGAACCAGCCCGGTTCCCAGGTCACCTGGACCGTCAACGGCATCCCGAAGGACGGCGCGTACACCGTCTTCGTGGGCTACAGCACCGCCGGTGAACCCCAGTCGATGACGCTCACCGTCAACGGCAAGGAGTTCGGCAACAAGCTGAACATGGACAACTTCACCGGCGCCGAGGACGGCGACTTCGCCAAGGGCTGGACCAAGACCTTCGCCTGGCCGACCCTGAACAAGGGCACCAACACGATCTCGGTCTCCTGCAACGACGGCGACAAGTGCAACGTCCTGCTGGACCAGCTCTACATCAAGGAAGGCCAGGTCAAGAAGTAGCCCGCCCGCAGTCCCCCCACGGCGCCCGGGGCCCTGGCCCGAGGCGTCACCCCCGGTTTTGGCCGCACCGCGCTTCCCGGGCCTGGTGACGGCAGTCGGATTGCCGCGGTCATTCGATGTCCAGGGTCGTGTCACAGTGCTCGAAGCGCCAGGGCGGGGGTGCCGGCTCGATCAACTCCGGGCGGCCTCGGGGGTAGTTCACTCAGATGCGGGAGTTGCGTCGGCGGGTTTCGCGTACCGAGTGCGCCCGGGGCGCGGTGGCACGAACAGAGGGAGTCTCCGATGGCGTGCCCTGCCAGGCGCGGCACAGGCGTAAGGAACTCCTCACCTCATCACTCCGCCTCTGCGCTGGGAAGAGCGCCAAGCTGGGGCGTTCCGTGGGCACGGTCACCATGAATCGCAGCACAGAAGCCGAAGGCAGTCACGGTCGCTCGACTCGCTCCTTTTCCGACCGAGGCGCATGTTCACGCTTCTTGCGGCAGGTGCAGTGATCTTCTCAGTTCTCCTTTTTGTGGAGTCCCGCAGAATTGATTCCGGGCCTGACGCGGAAGATTTCGCGTGTTCCAGAGTTGTCGACCGCTCCCCTGACGAGGTCGCTTCCGAAGCCCGCGACTGGGTGACTGGTGAAGGCGTTGCCTCCTGGGGCGGGGGTTCGACAGTTCTCTGTTGCGGCGTCGATGAACTGCAGCCCACGATCAATCTGTGCATCTCGTCCGATGGCGTCGACTGGGTACTGGATGAAAGGAGATTGAAGGAGACTGGCGTGAGTGTTCTCACGACGTACGGGCCCTCTCCTGCGGTTGAAGTCGCGTACTCCGGTGGGCGAGAAGAAGTGGGCGGTCTCCTCGTCGAGCTGAAAGAATCCGTCATTGAGATTCCTCAGGACAGCAAGTGCATCGGTTACGGAGACACGCTCTGATCCTCATAGTGGTTGACACACATGAGGTGGACCGGCGCTGCGTACGTCTCAGCGTCGGACGAGCGGCGGGGGCGCCTGGAGCCGTTGCTGCCGAGGCTTGAGAAGCGACATCTCATCGCGGGTTCCGGCATGCCGGCCGTGAGCCGCTGCCGGATCGGGAGGGGCTGCGGGATGTGGCCACGGCACGCCCCATCTCGGCCGCGACCGGCGCGATCGGTCTCGTCCGGCAACGCTCGACCAGTCGACGGCGTCCCTCGACGGTGAGGGGCGCGTGCGTCATGCAGTGGGACCGGGCGCGGAGGGGCGCTTGGTGGTGTCCCGTTGGGAGATGGCCTGTGCCGCCTCGTCCAGGGCGGTGCGCAGGAAGGCACCGTATGCGTCCTGAGGGAGGTTGGGGGCGTGCTCTTTGGCTGCGTTGATGTGCTCCGTGGCCGCCTCGAAGGAACCGAGTCGTCGGTAGTTGTCGGCCAGGTTGAGGTGGAGAGAGGGGTAGAACCCGGCGATGCGGAGGCCGGCGTGGTGCTCCTGGACGCGCTGTTCGGTCACCGCATCGGCAGCGTCCAGGGCACGGACATCCCAGGCCAGGGCCTGGGCGGGATCCTCATAGAGATCCGCCAGGTAGTGGGCGAGTGAGCACCGGTGCAGTGGGTCGCCGGTGACGCCGATCGCCGACCACAGGTTCAGGAGCTTGGTGCGGGCGGAGTGAGTGTTGCCCGTTCGGCCTTCAGTAACGGCCTGGCCGATGGCCTCCATCGTCGGGTCGGGGCTGGCGGGTGCCGTAGGTGCAGACATGGCGTGGTCCTCGTGGTCGTTCTCAAGCTGAGCGGTCGGATGTGGTGGGCATGGCCAGGGTGGTGAGATCGCCACGGACGGCGGAGCGGATCGTGACGGGTCGGTCGTGTCCCCTCAGGTCGAGCATCACGTCGGGGCCGATGGCCGTGCTCACGGCGGGATAGAGCGTGGTCATCTCGAACCGGATCTCAAGGGCCGGGCCCGTCACGGTGGCGGGGAGCTGAACACCGGCGTGCTCGTCGTTCGGGATCCTGACGCTCACTGCCTGAGCGGAGACGTGCAGCGCGACATGTTCGCCGGGGTGCTCTTCGACGGCACGCAGCAGAAGATTCTTCGAGACTGTCACACGGGTGGTGACCTCATCCAGGGAAGCGAGCATCAGCCGGTGGTCGGGGAAGTCGTCGGACAGCAACCGGCAGTGCCGGTCCTCCTGCCCGGGCATGCGCAGCCAGATCCCGTGCGGCACCGTTTCTATGTGGACCAGCGCACTGCGCCGGACTGCGGCGACCGCGGCCCGCAGGTCGTCGCCGTCGACCGTGCCGACCCACGTCTGCGGTACGGGCCGTGCCGGCACCAGGGTCCGGGTGGAGAGCCGGTAGCGGTCAGTCGCCGTCAGGGCGATCGCCTCGTGACTCGCCTCGATGTGCACGCCGGCGAGCACTGCGATCCCCGGTTCGTGCGCCGTCGAGGTCAGGACCTGATCGACCGCATCCGCCAGTACGGGTCCCTTCAGGGTGGCGATCAACAGACTGGGCACGCTCGCGCCGAGCATGGACTTGATGACCGCAACCTTCTGCCGCGCTGACGCCGCATCCTCGACGATCTTGGCAACATGCTCGTCGAGCAGCCGCGCTGCTACGTCGGCCCCAGCGTCCAGGACCGCCTCCACCGCAGCCAGAGGCATGGCGATCTCGCGGAGCTGACGCAGCGCGGTCGCCCGCGCCACTTGGTCAGCGCCGTAATAGCGGTAACCCGAGACCGGGTCCACTTCGGCTGGGGACAGCAGCCCGGAGTCGGAGTAGAACCGCAACGCGCTGGCGGTCAGACCAGTGTGCTGGGCAAAGACCCCGATGGGCATCAGCTCGGAATTCGGCACCTCGCCATCATCGAGCTTCAACCAACTCGAAGGTCAACATGGCCGTGGGGCGTCACCGACGTCCTGGCCGGCAACACCTAGGGGGTGTGTGATGTCGTGATCACGCGGTGGTCACGAGGCCTCCGGGACAGGCCGAACCGCAGAAATCAGCCCAACCAGTAGTGCTCGACCTTGTCGAACCGTCTGGCGTGAAGGTCGTCGCGGCTGATCAACCAGCTGATGTCGCCGTCCATCCAGTCGTACTGGAGCGACTCCATGTTGAAGGTCGCGAGGTGCAACAGCGGTTGTCCGGGCAGCTCCCGCCATGCCCGGTCGTAGACCTCGTCGAACCGCTCCGGGGCGTCCCTGAGTTCGCGGACCGCCTCCTCCCGCAGGCGCTGGAACGCCTCTGTGCTCTTGTCCCAGCTGTGGTGGATGTTCCCCTGCACTCCCCGCAGCTTGTCGGTGCTGTTGTCCATGGCCGGTCTGACGCCGACCTTGGCGGCGTACTCCTCGACGGCGGCCTCCAGCCGAGCGTGCCACTCGGCTTCCTCCCCTTCCGGCTCACCCCAGATGCCCCCGTGGTCCTCGCCGATGAGCCAGGCGTGGGCGTCCCATGCGTCGTTGTGGGAGGCGACCATGGTCCAGCGGTCCAGCATCATGTGGGAGGACCCGAACTGCAGGTCCAGTTCGCTCGGGACGGGGGCCGGGCGCACGGTCGTCTTGGTCCCGGGCGGTATGTAGAGCGCCTTGCCGCCGCCAGCGTCCGACCAGGTGAACAGCAGGAGGTGCCCCTCCCGGGGCAGCCCGTCGTCGAACAGCGTGCGGGGCACCGCGGCGAGGTCGAAGGATGCGACGAAGATGTCGCCCACCTTCCACTCCATGTCCAGGGGCAGCGCCGGCGCCCCTCCGATGTGACCGATCACCCGGTCGCCGGGCCGGACGCTCTCCGGCGTCTTCTGCTTGAAGTACACGGCCGGCTCCATGCTCCACAGCAGGCGGGTGATGGCGTCGTCGGACACCCCGTGCCGCCGGGCGAAGGCCCGGAAGGCACTGCTGCGGGACGTCTGCCCCACGGGATCGCCGGAGGGGCCGACTGTGCTGTCCCAGTTGCTCACGAGTTCGCTTTCTGACGAGGGATCGGTGACCGGCACCGTGCGGGCGGAGCCCGATGCTGATCAACACGGTAGAGCACCCCTCCGACAACGCCCTCGTCGCCAACTGCCGGTGCCCCTAAGGCTGTCCACACGCCGCGTCACCCTCGGACCATCGTCGGCCTGAGGGTGGCGCGGCGCCGGCGACTCCTGGGGCCTGTGTGTTGTCGTGATTAGTTGCCGGGTTCTGAGCTCTTCGCGAGGTGGAAGCCGGTAGGACTGTGGTCGTGACGCGTAGGCAACTCACCGATGCTCAGTGGAAGTTCATCGAGCCGTATCTGCCGATCGGTAAGTACGGCCCGTATCCGGAGCGTTTGCGGGAACAGTTTGAGGGGGTGATCTGGCGGTTCCGCTCCAGCGGTCAGTGGCGGGAGATGCCTGCCGAGTTCGGCCCATGGGCCACCGTCTACGGACGTTTCCGCATCTGGCGAGACGCCGGTGTGTTCACCGCCCTGCTGGAAGGCCTGATCGCTCAGGCAGCCCGCGCGGAGCAAACAGATTTATCGCTGGTCAGCGTGGACTCCACTACGGTCCGTGCCCACCATGACGCCGCGGGGCTCCGCGTCAGCAAGCACCTCATGTCGGCCCTGGAGGAGGCTGCGCACAAGCAGGAGACAGCCCGGCAAAAAGGGGTGGTACGGAGGAACAGAACGGACAGGACGAGCGCCGGCGTATCCGGCGCCGACACAAGCTCCGTCTGAAGCAAGCCCTGCTCGGCCGGTCCCGGGGCGGCCTCACCAGCAAGATTCATCTCGCGGCGGACCGCAGATGCCGTCCGCTCGCCTTCGTCTTGACCGCCGGGCAGGCCGCGGACAGTCCGCAGTTCATCCCCGTGCTCGAGAAAGTGCGAGTCCGTCTGCCGGTCGGCCGTCCCCGCACCAAACCTGGCGCAGTCGCCGGTGACAAGGCCTACTCATCGCGCGGAAACCGCCGCTACCTGCGAAAACGCAACATCAAAGCAGTCATCCCGGAGAAGAAGGACCAGGCCGCAAATCGCAAGAAAAAGGGCTCACGCGGCGGCCGGTCCATCAGCCACGACGCCGACCTCTACAAGGAACGGAACACTGTCGAACGCCTGATCAACAAGCTGAAAGCCTGGCGGGGCGTCGCCACCCGCTACGACAAGTCACCCGAAAGCTACCTTGCCGGCCTCCACCTCCGAGCCTCCATAATCTGGATCGACGACTCGCTCAAGTACACCGTGTGATCACGACATCACACAGCCCCTAGGCCGCACTCGCCTCCCGCTCCACCGTCACCCGCTCCCGCAGCTCCTCGTACGCCGCCCGGTCGAACTCGCCCGCCACCGGTGACAGGACCGTGGCCGCCGACAGGGCGACCGCGCGGGTGAGGCGGTCCGGCCAGGGGAGGTTCTCGACCAGGCCCGACAGCAGGCCCGCGACAGCCGAGTCGCCGGCGCCGGTCGGGTTGCCGTGCAGGCGGGCCGGGGGTGTGGCGCGCCAGCGGCCCTCGGGGGTGAGGGCGAGCAGGCCGTCCGGGCCGAGGGAGGCGACCACCGCGCCCGCGCCCCGGCGGCGGGCGTCCCGGGTGGCGGTCGACGGCTCGTGGGAGCCGGTCAGTTCGGCCAGTTCGTCGGCGTTGGGCTTGAGGATGTCGGGGCGTCCCGCGATGCCGCGGCGCAGGGCCGCCCCGCCGGTGTCGAGGAGGGTGGGCACCCCGGCCGCGCGGGCGGTGCGCAGCAGGCCGGCGTAGGCGCCGACGGGGACGCCCGGCGGGAGGCTGCCGCACAGGGCCACCGCGGCGGCGGACGGGAGGAGGGCTTCGTAGGCCTCCTGGAAGGCGGACCACTCCGCGGGGGAGACCGTGGGGCCGGGTTCGTCGAACCGGGTGGTGCCGCCGGAGGTCTCGTCGACGACGGTCATGGTGCGCCGGGTGGTGCCGTCGATCGGGAGCAGCCGGTCCACCAGGCCGGGTACGGCGGCGAGTTGCTCGCGCAGGATGCGTCCGGTGGTGCCGCCGGCGAAGCCGGTGACCGTCACCTCGTGGCCGAGGGCGGCGAGGACCCGGGCCACGTTGATGCCCTTGCCGCCGGGGCGTTCGGCCACCTCGGAGACGCGGTGGGAGGCGTGGGGCCGCAGGGACGGCACACGGTGGGTGATGTCGAGAGCGGTGTTCAGCGTCACCGTGAGGATCACCGTGCCGACCTCCCCGTCGTGCCGTCCGCGTCGGTCGCGCGGGCCTGTCCGTCAGGTACACGATCATGCCAAAGAGACGGCGGCCGGCCCACCCCCGAGCCGGTCACCGTCTCCCGACGGCCGGACGGATCACGCCGGTTGGGGACGGACCACCCAGGAGCCCCGGCGCATCACGCCGGTGAGGGCGAAGTCCGCGTCCAGGACGACTAGGTCGGCGTCCTTGCCCGGTTCGAGGGAGCCGATCCGGTCGTCCAGGCCCAGCAGCCGGGCGGGGTTGGCGGACAGGGCGGCGACGACGTGTTCCACGGGCAGGCCGTCGACGGTCACCGCCCGCTGGAAGGCGCGGTCCAGGGTGAGCGTCGAGCCGGCGATGGAGCCGCCCTCCACCAGGCGGGCCACGCCGTCGGCGACCTCCACCTCCAGCGGGCCGAGCAGGTAGCGGCCGTCGCCGAAGCCGGCGGCGTCCATGGCGTCGGTGATGAAGGCGACCCGGCCGGGGCCCGCGTGGTGGAACGCCAGTTGGAGCGCGGCGGGGTGCAGGTGGACGCCGTCGTTGATCAGCTCGACGGTGACCCGCTCGTCCTCCAGCAGGGCGGTGATGGGGCCGGGGGAGCGGTGGCCGAGGGCGGGCATGGCGTTGAACAGGTGGGTGGCGACGGTGGCGCCCGCGTCGATGGCGGCGACCGTCTGCTCGTAGGTGGCGTCGGTGTGGCCGACGGCCGCGATCACGCCGTGCTCGGCCAGCAGGCGCACGGAGTCCAGACCGCCGGGCAGTTCGGTGGCGAGGGTGACCATCCGGGCGTGGCCGTGGGCGGCGTCGATCAGCTTGCGGACCTCCGCCGGGTCGGGGTCGCGCAGCAGTTCCTCGGAGTGCGCGCCCTTGCGGCAGGGGGAGATGAAGGGGCCCTCGAAGTGGATGCCGGCCAGGTCGCCCTGCTGGGCCAGTTCGGCGAGGAGGCCGGCGCGCTGGACGAGGGTGTCCATCTCGCCGGTGACGGTGGAGGCGACCAGGGTGGTGGTGCCGTGCTCCCGGTGGGTGCGGATGCCGTGCAGGACGTCGTCGGCGGTGCCGGAGGTGAAGGAGGCGCCGCCGCCGCCGTGGTTGTGCAGGTCGACGAAGCCGGGCACCACCCAGTGGCCGGTCAGGTCGACCGTGCTGACGTCGCCCGCGGGGGCGGTGGCGGACGCGGGGGGACCCCCGGCGACGATCCGCGTGCCCTCGACGATCACGCGGCCGTCGTCCACGGTCCCGGTGGGCAGGACCACCCGGGCACCGGTGAGAACAGTGGTGGGGGCCATCAGGCGGATACCTCCGAGGGGTCCGGGGAGTCGGCGGGGGTGAGCAGGTCCCGGGCGAGGAGTCCCGCGCCCAGGCATCCGGCGGTGTCCCCGAGGGCCGCGGGGACCAGGGACGGCATCTTCTGGAAGGTGACCCGCCGCCGGACGGCCTCCCGCAGTGGTGTGAACAAGGTTTCCCCCGCCTCGGCGAGCCCGCCACCGACGATCAGCGTGCGGGGGTCCAGCAGGGTGAGCGCGGTGACCAGCCCGTCGGCGAGCGCGTCGACCGCGCCGTGCCAGACCGTGCGGGCCCGTTCGTCCCCGGCCTCGACGGCCGCGGCGCAGTCGGCCGCGTCGGCGGCGGGGTCGCCGGAGGCCGCCGCCCACGCCTCGCTGACGGCCGAGGCGGACGCGTACCGCTCCAGGCAGCCGCGCTGGCCGCACGGGCAGGGGACGCCGCCGGGCCGGACGACGACGTGACCGATCTCGCCGGCGAAGCCGTGCGCTCCGGCCTCCACCCGTCCGTCGATGCCGATGGCGCCCGCGATGCCGGTGCCCAGCGGCACGAACAGGAACCGGTCGGCGCCCCGGCCCGCGCCGATCCGGCCCTCGGCGAGCCCGCCGGCGCGCACGTCGTGGCCGACGGCGACGGGGATGCCGCCGAGCCGTTCGGTGAGGAGCGCGCGCAGCGGGACGTCGCGCCAGCCGAGGTTGGCCGCGTAGACGGCGGTGCCGGTGCCCTCGTCGACGATGCCGGGGACGGCGAGGCCCGCCGCGGAGGCGGGGCGGCCGAAGCGGCCGGTGCCGTGGGCGTGCAGGTCGGCGGCGAAGTCGAGGATCCCGGCGACGACGGCTTCGGGGCCGCGCTCGCGGCCGGTGGCGCGGCGCGCCTGGTGCAGCAGCTCGCCGCCCGCCCCGACCAGGGCAGCCTTCATCCCGGTGCCGCCCACGTCGAGGGCGATGACATGTTCCACGAGGACAGTGTGACCCCGGCACCCGGGAGAGGTCTAGTCCACTCACGTGGTGTAGACCTTATTCCGGTTATCGAAAAATTTCGAACGGCGACCCGGTCGCCGGGGTTGGGGCAGTGAGCAGTGCAGCGGCGGGTCAGGACACGGGCGATCGCGGTGGTCTCCGCACTGGGACTCGTCGGAGTCCTCGGCGGATGCGGTGGCGGTGACTCCTCCGGCGTGACGCTGAAGCTGGTCGCCGCCGACTACGGGGACAGCTCGGCCAACAGCACCCGGAAGTACTGGGCGGAACTCGTCGAGGACTTCGAGGCCGGGCACCCGGGCGTGAAGGTCGACGTCAGCGTCTACTCCTGGAACGACGTCGACCGCAAGGTCAAGGAGATGGTCGACGCGGGCGACCCGCCGGACCTGGCGCAGATCGGCGCGTACGCCGACTACGCGCAGCAGGGCCTGCTGTACAAGGCGCGCGAGGTGCTCTCCATCCCCGTCCAGGCCGACCTCCTCTCCCAGCTGACGGACGCCGGCAAGGTCGCCTCGGTGCAGTACGGGGTGCCCTTCGCCTCCTCCACCCGCGTGCTGTTCTACAACAAGGACCTCTTCGACGAGGCCGGGCTCACCCCGCCGAAGACGTGGGACGACCTCGTCGACAACGCCACGAAGCTGAAGGCCGAGGGCGTGAAGTACCCCTACGCGCTGCCGCTCGGGCCCGAGGAGGCGCAGGCCGAGACGATGCAGTGGCTGCTCAGCGGCGACGGCGGCTACACCGACGACCGGGGCGCCTACACCATCGACTCCGTCGAGAACGTCGACACCCTCACCTGGCTGAAGGACGAACTGGTCGGCGCCGGTCTCACCGGCCCCGTCGCCCCCGGCGAGCTGGACCGGGCGGACGCCTTCGCCGCCTTCGCCGCGGGGGACGTGGGCATGCTCAACGGGCACCCCTCGCTGATGAAGCTCGCCGAGCGGAAGGGGGTGGAGTACGGCATGGTGCCCACGCCCGGCGTCGACGGGGAGAGCCGGGCCACCCTCGGCGTCTCCGACTGGATGATGGCCTTCAAGGAGAACGGCCACCGCGAGGCGATCGGCGACTTCCTCGACGCCGTCTACAGCGAGAAGAACGTGCTGACGTTCTCCCGCACCTACAACCTGCTGCCGGTCACCCAGTCCGCGTCCCGCGTGATGGCGGAGTCCGCCGACGACAAGGATCTCAAGCCCTTCCTCGACCAGCTCGGGACGTCCGAGCTGTACCCGGTCGGCGAGACCTCCTGGGCGGCCGTCAACGCGCAGATCAAGAAGCAGATCGGCAAGGCCGTCGCCCCCGGCGGCAGCCCCGCCGTCGTCCTCTCCGGCCTCCAGGCCACCGCCACCCGCACGGAGGGCGGCGACCGGTGACGGCGCCCCCGGCGGTTACCGGGCGAGCCTCCGGGACACCCGTGGGGGCCTCCTGGGCCGCCGGGCCCGGGCCGTTGTCGGTGGCGGGGGTTACGGTGCGGGACATGGACGAGGAATCGGGGACGGCCCGGCCGGCGGCCGGACTGGGCCGGCGCGAGCAGGACATCCTCGCGCTGGAACGCCGTGGCTTTCCCGGCCCCGGCGCGAAGGAGCGCGCGATACGCGAACGCCTGGGCCTGGCCCCGGTGCGCTACTACCAGCTGCTCAACGCCCTGCTCGACGACCCCCACGCCCTGGCCCACGACCCGGTCACGGTCAACCGCCTGCGCCGCATACGGGAGGCCCGGCGCGCGGAGCGCTGAGCGGCGGGGCCGGGGCCGCGGGGCCGGGGGCCGCGGGGTCGGCGGGCCGGGGACGGGCCGGCCGCGCCGGGCGGCCCGCCCGCGTGCGCGTCAGGCCATGCGCCCGGCCAGCGCGGTCAGCAGGTCCACCAGGCCCGCCGGGCCGTCCACCACCAGGTCCGCGCGGTCGCGCAGCTCGGGGACCTCGTCGCTGCCGCTGCACACCAGCAGACCGGGGACGCCGTCGGAGCGCAGCTCGTCCACCGCCGCGAAGGCCGGGAGGTCGCCGAGGTCGTCGCCCGCGTAGAGGACGCACCCGGCGCCGGTCTCCCGCGCGTACTCCCGGAGGGCGACGCCCTTGTCCATGCCCGGCGGGCGCAGCTCCAGCACCATCCGGCCCGGCTCCACGATCAGCCCGTGCCGGGTCGCCAGGTCCGTCAGCGGCTCGCGCAGGGCCTCGAAGGCGGCCTGCGGTGCGGCGGCCCGCCGGGTGTGGACGGCGACCGCCCGGCCCTTCTCCTCGACCCGGGCACCCCGCGCCGTGTCCAGCCCCTCCAGCAGCCCGGGCAGCTCGTGGCGCACGGCGGCCACCCCGGGGTGCGGTTCGGGTGCCGTGACGGTGTCGGTGGCGGCGTCCCAGCGCTCCGCGCCGTAATGGCCGAGGACGACCAGGTGCTCCAGCCCGGCGACCCCCGCGAAACCGCCGTTGCGGACCGCGACGGCGGGCGGGCGGCCGGTGATCACCGCGACGGAGGCCACCTTCGGGGCGAGCGCGGTCAGCGCCGGCACGGCGCCGGGGTGGGCCCGCGCCCGGTCCGGGTCGGGCACGATCGGCGCGAGGGTGCCGTCGAAGTCGAGGCCGATCAGCGCCCCGCCCGGCCGGGCGAGCAGGGCGTCGAGCCCTTCGCGCCCGGCCCGGGTGACGGGCGTCGGCAGGTCGGGGACGGCATGCGGATCCGTGGATGCGGTGTGGCTGCCCATACGGCCAACCTATCCACGTCCGTCCGGTGCCACGCCTGCCCGGCCGTCCGGTGCCACGCACGCCCGGTGCCACGTCTGCCCGGCCCGACGTCGGCGCGCAGGCAGGCACGGACGACCGTCGTCGCGCACCTCGGTCCCGGACGGCCACCGGCCCCGCAGGGCCGGGCTCGGAGTGGCCCCGACCCGCAGACCGGCCGGATCGTCCCCGGGTGCGCGTCGGGCCGCACCGGGCCGTGCCGGCCCGGCGCCCGGCTCCCGCGCCCGGCGGATCAAGGCCCAGGCCGAGGGCCGGGGCCCAGGCCCGGGCCCGGGATCAGGCGGGGCCCTGCTCCCGCAGGGCGTCCAGCTGGTCGACGAACCACTGGGCGGGCGGCAGCGCGGTCGCGGCGGCGGCCAGGCGCTTGCTGTGCTCGGTGCGCTGGGCCGGGCCCATCGTCAGGGCCTCGTGCAGGGCGCGGGCGGTCCCGGTCACGTCGTAAGGGTTGACGGTGATCGCGTCCTCGCCCAGTTCCTCGTGCGCCCCCGCCTCCCGGGACAGCACCAGCGCGCAGCCGGTGTCGGAGACCACCGGGACCTCCTTGGCGACCAGGTTCATGCCGTCCCGCACCGGGTTGACCAGGGCCACGTCCGCCAGCCGGTAGGCGGCCAGGGAGCGGGCGAAGTCGTCCTTGACGTGCAGCACGACCGGACGCCAGCCGGGCGTGCCGTACCGCTCGTTGATCTCCTCGGCGACCCGCTGCACCTCGGCGGTGTAGTCGCGGTACACCGCGAGGTCCTGGCGGGAGGGGTAGGCGAAGGCGACGTGCACGACCCGCTCGCGCCAGTCGGGGTGGTCGTCGAGGAGCTGCCGGTAGGCGAGCAGGCCGCGCACGATGTTCTTCGACAGCTCGGTGCGGTCCACCCGGACGATCGTGCGGCGCGGGGTGCCGTCGGGCGCGGTGCCGATCTCCTCGCGCAGCGCGGCCATCCGCTCCTCGACGTCCGGCTCGTGGGAACGGGCGCGCAGGAAGTCCGCGTCGGCACCGAGGCCGTGCACGCCGACGCGGGTGCCGCCGAGGCCGCCGGCGAACTGCTCGCAGCAGGCGGTGAAGGCGTCCGCCCAGCGCCGGGTGAGGAAGCCGAGCCGGTCCGCGCCCAGCATGCCGCCGAGCACCTGGGCGGCGATGTCGTCGGGCAGCATCCGGAAGTACTCCGGCGGTGCCCACGGGGTGTGCGAGAAGTGGCCGATGCGCAGGTCGGGGCGGAGCTCGCGGAGCATGCCGGGGACGAGCGTCAGGTGGTAGTCCTGCACCACCACGGCCGCGCCCGGCGCCGCCGCCTCGGCGAGCGCCTCGGCGAAGGCCCGGTTGTAGGTCTCGTACGACGCCCACCGGCGGCGGAACTCCGCGTCGAAGACGGGTTCCAGCGGGGTCTGGTAGAGCATGTGGTGCACGAACCACAGCACCGAGTTCGCGATGCCGTTGTAGGCGTCGGCGTGCACGTCGGCCGGGATGTCCAGCATCCGCACGCCGTCCTCGCCGACCCCGCGCCGCACGGCCTCGCGGTCGCCGTCGGAGAGGGCCGAGCAGACCCACAGGGCGTCGGCGTCCGAGCCGATCGCGGACAGCCCGGACACCAGTCCGCCGCCACCTCGTCGGGCCCGCAGCGCACCGTCCTCGTCCACCGTGTACGACACGGGCCCGCGGTTCGACGCGACCAGCACCTGGGCACCCTGACCAGCCTGAGCAGCATGCGTGGAAGCCATACGCACCAACCTAGCCCGGCCTCCGGAATCCCAAACGTCGAGGATCAGGCCACCCGGCGCGCCTGGTACTCGGCGATCTCCCGCATGGGCGGGCGTTCCTCGGTGTCGACGGAGTAGGTGCGCGGCTCGAAGCCGTCGTCGGAGCGCTCGAACTGGGTGAGGGCGGGCCGGATCAGGTGGCCGCGGGCCAGGCGGAGCTGGGCGGTGCGGTAGATGGCGGCGGCCATCCGGCCGAGCGCCCGCCCGTCCTGGTGGCGGTGCTTGCGCACCCCGACGTCGACCTGGGCGAGGGCGTCCAGCCCGGCCAGGTGCAGGGCGTCGACCAGCATGCCGAGCTCGACCCCGTAGCCGACCGGGAAGGGCAGCTGCTCCAGCAGGCAGCGGCGGGCCGCGTACTCGCCGCCGAGGGGCTGGACGAAACCGGCGAGCTGCGGCCAGTGCATGTTGAGGAGCGGGCGCGCCATCAGCTCGGTGACCCGGCCGCCCTGCCCGGCGGCGGCGCCCAGGGGACGGTCGTACATGGCCTTGACCAGCTGCACGTCCGGCTCGGTGAGCAGCGGACCGACGATGCCGGTGACGAAGTCGGAGGAGAAGTCGCGCAGGTCGGCGTCGACGAAGCAGACGATGTCGCCGCGGGTGACCAGCAGGGAGCGCCAGAGCACCTCGCCCTTGCCGGGCACGGCGGGGATGCGGGGCAGGATCGCGTCCCGGTGGACCACGGTGGCGCCGGCCGCCGCGGCGGCCTCGGCGGTGCCGTCCGTCGAGCCGGAGTCGACCACGACGATCTCGTCGACCAGCGGCACCTGGAGCATCAGGTCGTGCCGGATCACCGCCACGATGTCGCCGACGGTGGCCTCCTCGTCGAGCGCGGGCAGCACCACGCTCACCGTCTGCCCCGAGGCGCGTTTCGCGGCCAGGAGCGCGTGGAGGGGGCGGTCGGCCACGGACCAGGACCGGTCGATCAGCCAGCGCTCGACTTCTTCCAGCACGGTCTGCGGCTCCTCACTCCGGTCCGGTCCTGTGATCCATCTCGCGCTTCGGACGACTGTCTCAACCGCCCGGGGCGTCGGTTACAGTCTTGAACAACGCGCACGGTCCCCGCATGCCGGGGTCGCCGCCGCGACAACTGAACACCGCTCATCCAGAGGGGCAGAGGGATACGGCCCGTTGAAGCCCCGGCAACCCTCCAGTCGGTTCTTGTCACACGGACGTGGCGAGGCTCCCGGCTAGGGAAGGTGCCAAATCCGTCTCACGGCGAGATGCGTCGTGAGGAAGATGAGGAGAAAGGGCCTCGCCTCACATGGCTGTGCAGACCGTTGCAAGCAACGCCGACTCTGCCGGTTCCGCCGGTTCCCCCGCCGTCGACCTGGGTCCCGCCGCCGCGCTGTCCTGCCGCGAGTGCGGCCACCGCGTCCCGCTCGGACCCGTCTTCGCCTGCCAGGAGTGTTTCGGCCCGCTGGAGATCGCCTACGACTTCTCGTCCTACGAGGCCGGGGAGCTGCGCCGGCGCATCGAGGCGGGACCCGCGAACATCTGGCGCTACGCGCCCCTGCTGCCCGTCCCCGCGGACGTGGCCGGCAAGCCGAACCTCAACCCCGGCTGGACCCCGCTGGTCAAGGCGGACAACCTGGCCCGTGAACTCGGCGTCACCGGCGGGCTGTACGTCAAGGACGACTCCGGCAACCCGACGCACAGCTTCAAGGACCGGGTCGTCGCCCAGGCCCTGGAGGCCGCCCGCGCCTTCGGCTTCACCACCCTGTCCTGCTCCTCCACCGGCAACCTGGCCGGCGCCGTCGGCGCCGCCGCCGCCCGGGCCGGCTTCCGCTCCTGCGTGTTCATCCCGCACGACCTGGAGCAGGGCAAGGTCGTCATGGCCGCCGTCTACGGGGGCGAACTCGTCGGCATCGAGGGCAACTACGACGACGTCAACCGCTTCTGCTCCGAACTGATCGGCGACCCGGCCGGCGAGGGCTGGGGCTTCGTCAACGTCAACCTGCGCCCCTACTACGCCGAGGGCTCCAAGACGCTCGCCTACGAGATCTGCGAGCAGCTCGGCTGGCGGCTGCCGGACCAGATCGTCGTCCCGATCGCCTCCGGCTCCCAGCTCACGAAGATCGACAAGGGGCTGCGGGAGCTGATCGACCTGGGGCTGGTCGAGGACCGGCCGTACAGGATCTTCGGCGCGCAGGCGGAGGGCTGCTCCCCGGTCTCGGCCGCCTTCAAGGCCGGGCACGACGTCGTCCGCCCGCAGAAGCCCGACACCATCGCCAAGTCGCTCGCCATCGGCAACCCCGCCGACGGCCCCTACGTCCTGGACATCGCCCGCCGCACCGGTGGCGCGGTGGAGGACGTGACCGACGAGCAGGTCGTGGACGCGATCAAGCTGCTCGCGCGCACCGAGGGCATCTTCGCGGAGACGGCGGGCGGGGTGACCGTCGGCGTCACCCGCAAGCTGGTCGAGAGCGGCCTGCTGGATCCCTCGCTGACCACCGTCGTCCTCAACACCGGCGACGGCCTGAAGACCCTCGACGCGGTCGCCGGCACCGGCCTGACCGCCACCATCCGCCCCACCCTGGACTCCTTCCGAGAGGCTGGCCTCGCATGAGCGTGACCGTCCGCATCCCGACCATCCTGCGTACCTACACCGGTGGGCAGGCCCAGGTGAACGCCGAGGGGACGACCCTCGCCGAGGTCATCGAGGACCTGGAGAAGAACCACACGGGCATCGCCGCCCGCGTCCTGGACGACCAGGGCAAGCTGCGCCGCTTCGTCAACGTCTACGTCAACGACGACGACGTGCGCTTCGAGCAGGGCCTGGAGACGGCGACGCCGGACGGCGCCGGCGTCTCGATCATTCCGGCGGTCGCCGGGGGCTGATCCGGCCCGGTCATTACCGTAGGTAACTTCGGTTACCGAGCGTGGAACCCGCTGCCCCCTCCGTGAGAGAAACGGAGGGGGCAATTCCATGGGATTGAACGCGGTAGGGTTGGGGAACGCGGCCCCGGTCTCTCGATCGGGAACCGTGAATTCCTGCCGCTCGCCCGACGATAAGTAGCCAAAGTCTGTGCGCCTTTCGCGGCTTTTGTGACGTTTGTGCGGCCCGGTTTGCCCTGAATTCGGGCGAAGTTGCACAACATTCCGGACCGGTGTCGTCCAGATTTCTCGTCCGATTGACCTGTTGCAGACGGCAGTTGGACAGATACATTCAGCCGCGGTCGACGCGTTCCGGCGCACGCCCCCACTCCAATGGGGGGTGAGGTCTGACCCGGGTCCGCGAAGTGTGGATCTGTGCAAGGGCCAGTAATAGGGGAGTTAGGCATGGCTCAGGGCACCGTCAAGTGGTTCAACGCGGAGAAGGGGTACGGCTTCATCGCGGTCGACGGTGGTGCGGATGTTTTCGTCCACTACAGCGCCATCCAGATGGACGGGTACCGCACCCTTGAAGAGGGCCAGCGGGTCGAATTCGAGATCTCGCAGGGCCAGAAGGGCCCGCAGGCCGACATGGTTCGCGTCACCGCCTGAACGCGCTACCAGCCGCAAGCAGGTTCTGCTGACGAGGGGCCCGCACCTCCCGGGGTGCGGGCCCCTCGCCGTGCGTCGACGCCCCCACGGACGGGGGGGCGCGGGCGGCGGCCGGCCGTGCGTCGACGTTCGCCGGGAGTGGTGGCCCGGCGTGCCGTCCGCCGGGGGTGGGTGGCTGGTCATGCGCCGCCGTCCGTCGGGGTGGGTGGCCGGCCGTGCGCCGACGTTCGCCGGGGGTGGGTGGCCGGCGCGTACGCCCCGTCCGCCCGCGCTCCCCGTCCGGGCGGCGCCGTACACCCGTGTTCGCCGACCGCTGAGAGCGCGCCTCCCTCCTCCTTCGCGCCCCCGCGCGAAGGAGGAGGTGTACAGGGCGTGGCCGCGCCCCCGTGCCACCCCCGCGCCGCCCCCGCTCGGGGTGCCTCCCCACCCCCGTCCTCCGCCATCCGCCCAGCACACGGGCCCCGTCAGCCCTCGCGCCGAGGTGTCCGCGGGGCGCCTGTTCCCCTCCCGGGCCACGCCTGCGGGCGCACCCGCGCGCCGCGACCCTCCGACGGGCCCGCTTCGCGGGAGCGCCTTGCACTCGGAGGGGTCGAGTGCTAATCATTGGCGTTAGCACTCTGAAGGTGAGAGTGACAACGAAGGACCGGGTCGGTGAGGCCCGCAGGCCGTGTGGGGCAAGGAACCACGAGGCCGGCGAGCCGTCCGTCGCGGGCGCGGGCGCGGTCCGAAGGAATCACCCCCAGTCCTGGAGGGACCACTTCACATGGCCAAGATCATCGCGTTCGACGAGGAGGCGCGGCGCGGCCTCGAGCGCGGCATGAACCAGCTCGCGGACGCCGTCAAGGTGACGCTCGGCCCCAAGGGCCGCAACGTCGTCCTCGAGAAGAAGTGGGGCGCCCCCACGATCACCAACGATGGTGTCTCCATCGCCAAGGAGATCGAGCTCGAGGACCCGTACGAGAAGATCGGCGCCGAGCTGGTCAAGGAAGTCGCCAAGAAGACGGACGACGTCGCCGGTGACGGTACGACCACCGCGACCGTCCTCGCCCAGGCCCTGGTCAAGGAGGGCCTGCGCAACGTCGCCGCCGGCGCCAACCCGATGGCCCTGAAGCGCGGCATCGAGAAGGCCGTCGAGTCGGTCTCCGCCGCCCTGCTGGAGCAGGCGAAGGACGTCGAGACCAAGGAGCAGATCGCTTCCACGGCCTCCATCTCCGCCGCCGACACCCAGATCGGCGAGCTCATCGCCGAGGCCATGGACAAGGTCGGCAAGGAAGGCGTCATCACCGTCGAGGAGTCCCAGACCTTCGGTCTGGAGCTGGAGCTCACCGAGGGTATGCGCTTCGACAAGGGCTACATCTCGGCGTACTTCGCCACCGACATGGAGCGTATGGAGGCCGTCCTCGACGACCCGTACATCCTGATCGCCAACTCCAAGATCTCCAACGTCAAGGACCTGCTCCCGCTCCTGGAGAAGGTCATGCAGTCGGGCAAGCCGCTGCTGATCATCGCCGAGGACGTCGAGGGCGAGGCCCTGTCGACCCTGGTCGTCAACAAGATCCGCGGCACCTTCAAGTCCGTCGCGGTCAAGGCCCCGGGCTTCGGCGACCGCCGCAAGGCCATGCTCGGCGACATCGCCATCCTCACGGGCGGCGAGGTCATCTCCGAGGAGGTCGGTCTCAAGCTGGAGAACGCCACCCTCGACCTGCTGGGCAAGGCGCGCAAGGTCGTCATCACCAAGGACGAGACGACCATCGTCGACGGTTCGGGCTCGGCCGACCAGGTCCAGGGCCGCGTGAACCAGATCCGCGCCGAGATCGAGAACAGCGACTCGGACTACGACCGCGAGAAGCTCCAGGAGCGCCTCGCGAAGCTGGCCGGCGGCGTGGCCGTCATCAAGGCCGGTGCCGCGACCGAGGTGGAGCTCAAGGAGCGCAAGCACCGCATCGAGGACGCCGTGCGCAACGCCAAGGCGGCCGTCGAGGAGGGCATCGTCGCCGGTGGTGGCGTGGCCCTGCTGCAGGCCTCCCAGGTCTTCGAGAAGCTGGAGCTCGAGGGTGACGAGGCGACCGGCGCCAACGCCGTGAAGCTCGCCCTGGAGGCCCCGCTGAAGCAGATCGCCGTCAACGGTGGTCTCGAGGGCGGCGTCGTGGTGGAGAAGGTCCGCAACCTCACGGTCGGCCACGGCCTGAACGCCGCGACCGGCGAGTACGTGGACATGATCGCCGAAGGCATCATCGACCCGGCGAAGGTGACCCGTTCCGCGCTGCAGAACGCCGCCTCCATCGCCGCGCTGTTCCTCACCACCGAGGCCGTCATCGCCGACAAGCCGGAGAAGAACGCGGCCCCGGCCGGCGGCGGCATGCCGGGCGGTGACATGGACTTCTGATCCTTCCGAGGATCGGACCCGTCCGACGCACGACCGAGGGCGGCACTCCCTGGACGACAGGGGGTGCCGCCCTCGGGCGTGTCCGGGCCCTCGACCGCCGACAGCCGGCACCCGGCACCCGGCACCCGGCAGCCGGCGCCCGGCAGCCGGCGCCCGGCAGTCGGTGCCCGGCAGTCGGTGCCCGGCAGCCGGTGCCGGCGGTCGCGGGGGCGGGGGCGGGGGCGCGGTAGGGCCGGTGGGGCCGGTAGGGCCGGTGGGGCCGGTGGGGCGGTCAGAGGCCGCCCATCGGTTCGATGTCGACGCGCACCGGGGTGCCCCACACGCGCAGCACCTCGTAGTCGGTGAACTCGTGCACGAGCCGGTAGGCCATCGCGGGCCGGGGGCCGCGCCGTTGGGCGGCGAGGTACATCTCGGCCTCGCGGCGGTCCCGGCGCGGGGTGCCGCACAGCTGCCACGCCTGGCCGTTCCACAGCTCCGGCAGCCAGCGCTGCTGCGGCTGCGGCCGGTCGCCGCTCACCCCGTAGCGGGACGGGACGGGCTCGGCGGGCGGGTGCTGCGGCGCCGGGCCGTTGAACTCGGCGCGGCGGGCGGCGCGCCGGCGCGTCTCGCACAGCAGGCACAGGTCGGGCGCGCTCTTGTCGACCGGGCCGGTGGGGTGCTCGGGGCAGCGGGTGCTCGGCGCCGCCGAGCCGACGCCCTCCTCCAACAGGTCCAGGGCCCGCCGCAGGTCCGCCTTCACCTCGTGCAGCTTGGCGTCCGGTGTGTCGGCGCCGAGCGCCTCGCCGTGTTCGCCGAGGAGGCGCAGGGCACGCCCCAGTGCGGTGAGCTGCGCGTGGTTCATGGCGTCCGTCTCCGTGGGGTGGGGTTCGGTCTCCGTCGCTCCGGGACCGGTCCGGGTCGGTCCCTGGGGTCGGGTCCGGGTCGGTCCGGGGTCGGGCCAGGGGTCGGGTCCGGGTCGGGTCCGGGTCGGGTCCGGGGTCGGTACGAGTATCCCAGCGGCCCCCGGAGGCTGTCACAGCCGTGACCGTGACAGCGCCCCTCCGGGCTCCGGTGACTGCCGGCCGGCCCGGCCGTGGCGTCAGCCGTCCGCCCCTGGGGCGCCCCCGGCCTTGGCGAGCGCCACCCGGAGGTGGCCGCCGGCCTCGTCGAGGAGGCGGGCGGCGGTGGGGGCGTCGGCGTCGGTGAGGAGCACCAGGACGGCGTGCTTCACCTCGCCGTCGGTCGCGGTCAGCGCCCGCTCGACGGCGGCGTCGTCCGCGCCGGTGGCCAGGGCGACGATCCGGTGGGAGCGGGCGCGCAGCTTGTCGTTGGAGGCGCGCACGTCGACCATCAGGTTCCCGTACGTCTTGCCCAGCCGGATCATCGTGATCGTCGACAGCATGTTCAGGACGAGCTTCTGCGCCGTGCCCGCCTTGAGGCGGGTGGAGCCGGTGAGCAGTTCCGGGCCGACGACGACCTCGATGCCGTGGTCCGCGGCGGCGGCCAGCGCGCTGTCCGGGTTGCAGGCCAGCCCGACGGTCAGGGCACCGAGGGCCCGGGCGTGGGTGACGGCGCCGACGGCGTAGGGGGTGCGGCCGGAGGCGGAGACGCCGACCACCGTGTCGTCGGCGGTCAGTCCGAGCGCGTCCAGGTCGGCGCGGGCGAGACCGGCGGAGTCCTCCGCGCCCTCGACGGAGGTGACCATGGCGTCGGGGCCGCCCGCGATGAGCCCGACGACCTGCCCGGGGTCGGTGTTGAAGGTGGGCGGGCACTCGGAGGCGTCCAGCACGCCGAGCCGGCCGGCGGTGCCCGCTCCGGCGTAGACGAGCCGGCCGCCGCGGGACATCCGGTCGGCGACGGCGTCGATGGCGGCGGCGATCTCCGGTAGCCGCCGGGCGACCGCGGTGGCGACGGTGGCGTCCTCGCCGTTCATCAGCCGTGCGATGTCGAGGGTGGGCAGCCGGTCGATCTCGGCGAGCTCCGGACGGAACGCCTCGGTGGGCAGGGTCTCCAGCTGGGCGCGCAGAGCGGGGGAGGAGGACGGATCGGGCAGGCGCCCGCCGGGCGCGGGGTGCTCGGGTGACGCGGGGCGCTCGGGCGCGGTGTGGTCGGGCGAGGAGGCGGGAAGGCACGCGGGGTGGTCGGGTGAGGAGGGGGTGGTCGCGGGACGGTCGGTCATGGTGCGGGTCTCTCCGGTCTCCGGTCTCTCCGGTCGGTCTGGTCCGTGCGTCCGGGGCGGGCCGCGGCCGTCCGGTGGCCGTGGCACTGCTGGGGGGAGCCCGGTGGTGATGATCGTGCGGGGTGTGGGGAGGAGAAGGGGGCGGGAAAGCCGTGTGGTGAGGGGGAGGGCGTCGGGACGTCGAGTGAGTCGGGGGAAGGGACGGAGAGCGGAGGGGGAGGGCGGCCGTCGGCCGTCCGGGGTGAGCGCGGCCGGCCGGGGGCCGTTCCGGCTCCCGCCCGTCCTGCCGCCGGCCGGCCCATCGGTCTGTCCGCCCGTCGGTCCGCCCGTCGGTCCGGCCGTCCGTTCTGCGCGGTCGCCCGTCCGTCCGGCCGGTCGTCCGTCCGTTCCGCGCGGCGGGGCGTGCTGTTCCGTGCCTGCGGGACGCTGTGCCGCCTGCCTCCTCCCGCCCCGGCTACCGCGAGCCGCTGCGGTGGCGGTGGGCCAGGGCCTCGTAGGACGCCGACAGGGCCGGTGCCGCCTGTTCATAGGTCCGCTGCGCGACGCCGACGAACAGGCAGTCCACGACGAGCAGTTGGCTGGTCCGGGAGGACATCGCGGCCGGCCGCAGCTCGCTCTCGCGGGCGGTGGACGTGGTCAGCACGTGGTCGGCGTACTGGGTGACCGGGCCGTCGGGGCGGCCGGTGATCGCGACGGTCGTCGCCCCGTGCTCGAAGGCCACCCGGAGCGGTTCGATGACGTCCCCCGTCGACCCGGAGTGGGTGATGGCGATCGCCACGTCGCCCGGCCGCAGCTGCACGGCGTTGGTCACCGCGAGGTGCGGATCGCTCGGGGCGTGGGCTATCAGACCTATGCGCAGCAGCTTCTGGGTGAGGTCCTGCGCGACCAGGCCGGAGGCGCCGAGGCCGTACACGTCGGTGCGCCGGGCGCCCGCGAGCGCGGTGACGGCGGCGCCGAGCTGCACGGTGTCCAGTCCGGCGGCGGTGTCGGCGAGGGTCTGCTGCTCGTCGTAGGCGAGCTTCGCGACGACGTCGGCGATGGGGTCGTCCACCGCGATGTCGGTCGTGATGGCCGGAGCCCGGCCGGACTGCTGCTGGGCGGCGAGCCCGGCGAGGGCCAGGCGCAGGTCGCGGTAGCCCGGGTAGCCGAGGAGGCGGGCGGTGCGCACGACGGTGGCCTCGCTGGTGCCGGTCAGCTCGGCGAGCCCGGTGACCGTGAGGGCGGCGCAGCCGGCCGGGTCGCCCGCGACGGCCTCGGCGACGCGCTGCATGGAGCGCGTCATCGACGGCGCCAGCGTGCGCACCTTGGCCGCGAGGGCGGCGGGGGCGGGCGGGGCGGATGCGGAGCCGCCCGGTCCGCGGTCCTGGGCGAAAATTTCCTTCACGTCCTGGGTCACCCCTGAAAGATATTTTCGGCTCGGTGCCGGGGTCAAGAGTGCGCACAATAGGGGCATGCACCCCGACAACGCCCCCGTCAGTTCGCTGGAGCAGGCGCTGCACGCGGCCAGGGCCCTCGTCCTCGCCGACCTCGTCGCGCGCGAGGTCGCCGACGCGGACGTGGTGTCGCTGGTCGAGGAGTCGGTCGCGCACCGGCGGTGGTGGGTCGAGCAGTGGCCGGAGGGCGCCGCGTTCCTCGCCGGGCTGGTCGCCCAGGACGTGCAGGACGCCCTGCTGGAACGGTATGGCCGCTGGCCCGTCTGTCCGGTGTGCGGATCCGGGGACCCGCACGCGCTGGAGGTGGAGCCGGAGCTGGGCCCGGACCCGCACTGGGTGTGCCACAAGGCGGGCGTGAAGGTGGCGGCGGTCGGCTCGCTGGGCCCCGGGGCGACGGGCGGCACGCCGGCCCCATGACGCTCTACATCGACCCGCCCACCTGGCCGGGCCACGGCCGCCTCTGGTCCCACCTCGTCAGCGACGTCTCCTACGAGGAACTGCACCTGTTCGCCGCCCGCCTCGGCGTCCCGCGCCGGGCCTTCGAACGCGACCACTACGACATCCCCGAGCACCGCTACCGGGAGGCCGTCCTCGCGGGCGCGCTGGAGGTCAGCAGCCGCGAGGTGGTCCGCCTGCTGCACGGGGCCGGGCTGCGCCGCCGCAAGGGCGCGAGCACGGGGACGGGCCGCAGCGCGGTGCCGGGCCTCCCGGGCCTTCCCGACGGCCTCGGCCTCCCCGGCAGCCGCCCGGGCCTCCCCGGCGCCCCCGGCGCCCCGGGCGTCCTGGGCGACGGCGGCCCGGGTCTCCCCGGCCTCCCCGACGGCCCGGGCGTCCTGGGCGACGGCGGCCCGGGGCTCCCCGGCGGCCCCGGCGCCCCGGGTGTCCTGAGCGACGGCGCCCCCGGCGTCCTCGCCCCCCGTCCGCTCCCGGGGCCGGCCATGGGCGGCCCGGGTCAGCGGCGCAGTTCGTAGGCGAAGCCGCCCTCGCCGTCGCCCCCGGCGAGCCGGGTGAACCCGGCCCGCTCGATCACCGCCCGGGACGGCCGGTTCTCCGGTCCGGTCGTCGCGAACACCGACGTCACCTCCGGCTGCTCCAGCGCCCACGCCGACAGCGCGCGCAGCGCCTCGGTGGCGTACCCGTGGCCGCGCGCCCCGGGGGAGAGGTCGTAGCCGATCTCCACCCGGCCGTCCTCGTCCGGCGGGCCGTGGAACCCCATGCCGCCGACCGCCCGGTCGTCCTCCCGGCGGACCAGCACGAACATCCCCCACCGCGCCCGCAGCACGCCCTCCCGGTACGCCGTGAGCAGCGCCCCGGCGGCGTCCCGCGTGCTGTCGAACGGCCCGGACTCCACCCAGTCGAAGCTGCCGTCCCCGCCCACCGACAGGTCGGCGGCGGCCGCCGGTGTGACGCCCTCCAGGACGAGCCGCCCGGCCGGTACCACCAGGGTGTTGTTCCACCGCCACGCGCTCACCCGCTGACGGCCGGGCAGCTCCCCGCGCCCGGTCGCCCACCGCAGCGTCGGCCAGGGCGCGGGGCCCGGCCGCACCTCCGGGAAGAGGCGCGTCAGCACGAACTCGGCCAGCGCGGCGGGCGGTTCGTACGCCACTCCCAGCCCGGCGGCGATGTCGTGCGTGTGCAGCAGCACCTCCGCCACCCCCATCGCGGCGAAGCCCTCGCGGTTCGCGTGCCGGAACGGGTACGGGTGGAAGGCGCGCACCGCCCGCGGGGTGCTGCGCACGGTGGCGGCCAGCAGGGTCCCGGCCGTGCGGATCACGTGCAGGGCACCGGCGTTGTCGGTGCCGTCCTCCAGGACGATCCCGAAGGGGACGTAGGCGTCGGTGGCCCGCCCGGCGAGCTGGCCCGCGTAGGAGAACAGGTCGTCGGCGATGTGCTCCGCCGTCCGCCGGCAGTCCCACTCCAGACCTTCCGCCCGTACGGCCCGCCAGTCCCGGCCGACGGCTGCCCCCAGCGCGCTCACGCAGTCCGCGACGGCGTCCTCGACCTGTCGTGCGCCCGTGGCATCCATGGGGCCGACCCTAAGCGGGCGGCGGTGCCGGGGTCGACAGCATGTCCAGCTCGCCGCGGAGGTTGTGGCGGGCCGTGGCCTCCCAGTGCTCCGCCCCGTACGGGGTGCGGAACAGGCGGGGCAGGCCGAGCAGTTGGCGCAGCACGGCCGCGCGGCCCTCCCGGAAGGCGTCCACCGGGACGAAGTGGTACTCCTCGCGGACGGCCACCGTGTAGGCGGCGTACGCGGACGGCGGCGAGGCGAGGACCGCCAGGTCGGCGTCGCACAGCACCTGCCCGTCGCGGTCGTCGTCGGCCGGGTCGTGGCCGACGGTGAGCCGGACCAGCCGGGCCACCTCCGCCACCTTCGCCTCCGGCACCCCGGCCTCGGTCAGCGCCCGCTCGGCCAGCCGGGCCGACCGTTCCTCGTTCTCGGAACGGTCCGGCAGGTACACGGCGTCGTGGAACCAGGCGGCCAGCCGGACCACGTCCGGGTCGTCCGCGTACTCCGCCAGCGCGTCGACGTGGTCCAGCACGGCGGTCAGGTGGGCGACGGTGTGGTAGCGCCGCTGCGGCTCCGCCCAGCGCGTCAGCAGGGCGTCGGCGTACGGCGACGGGTCCGGGCCGCCGCCCCCGGGGCCCCGGGCGCCCTCCAGGGCACGGGCGAAACGGTCGCGCAGGGCGTTGACGGCGTCTTCGGTGTCGGCCATGGGGACATGGTGCCGGGTGGGGACGGTCGGTACGACCTCCGGCGGCTCCCCGGCCCGCCCGACGGCACCCCGGTCCGCCGGGGCGCCGCCGCCGAGGTCCAGCTCCGCCCGCACCGTCTTGCCCGGCCCGCCCTCCGCGCGCGGCCCGACGGACAGCCGGCTCACCAGCCGGGACACCAGCCACAGCCCGCGGCCCGTCTCCGCCTCCGGGTCCCGGGGAGGAGCGGGCGAAGCCGCCGGCACGTCGCCGGCCCGGGAGTCGGTGACCTCGACCCGGACGAGATCCCGGGACCTCGACCCGGACGAGATCCCGGGCAGCGGTCAGCGTCAGGCCCAGACGCACGTCGCGGCCCGGGACCCGGCCGTGGGTCACCGCGTTGGCGACCAGTTCGGCCACCACCAGCGTCACGGTCGCGTTCACCTCGGAGTCGTGGGCGAAGCCCCACGCGTCCAGACGGTGCGCGGCGAGCCGCCGGGCCAGGCGGGCACCTCGCGGGGTGGAGCTGAAGCACAGCGAGAAGTGTTCGGCGGGGGCGGCCGGTCGAGCGGTGCGCTCGTTGGGGGTGGTTTCGGTCGTCATGGCAGTGAGCGTGCCGGTCCATGCGTACCGTGACGAGTCGTGACGCCCTGACACAGCGTGTCTGTAGGGGTGCAGCGAGTGCCTGTCGGTGAGGAGAGAGAGGAACACTCATGGCACAGAACGCGGAGGCGGCGCGGGCCGAGGACCCGGCCGATGAGTTGCTGCGTTCCTTCGGCAGGCAGGTCAAGATCCTCCGCGAACGCCGCGGCCTCACCCAAGCCGCACTCGCCCCCCGACTCGGTTACAGCGAGGCGCAGATCGCCGCCATCGAGCAAGGGCGCCGGATCCCGCGACCGGAGACGATCGACCATCTCGACAGCGCCCTGGAGGGCGGGGGGCTGCTGCTCGCCATGAAGCGGGCCGTGGCCCTCACGCGGTACCCGGCCTTCTTCCGGGACGCGGCGCGCATCGAGGAGGAGGCCGTCGAGTTCCACGCGTACGCGGTGCTGGCCGTGCCCGGCCTGCTCCAGACGGGGGAGTACGCGCGCACCATGTTCACCGTGTGGCGGCCACGGCGGCGCGAGGACGAGATCGAGCAGATGGTGGCGGCGCGCATGGCACGCCACGGCATCTACGGGCGCAGGCCCGCGCCGACGCTGAGCTTCGTCATCGAGGAATCCGTCCTGAGCCGCCCGGTCGGCGGAGTGGAGGTGCTGCGCGGCCAGTTGGAACACATGCTGCACATCGCCGAGAACCCCCACGTCGAGATCCAGGTCATGCCGACCCGGGTCACCGACCACGCGGGGGCGGACGGACCGTTCACGATGATGACGCCGGAGGGCGGTGAACAAGTGGCGTACGTGGAGAGCCAGGCCAACGGGCGTGTGATCACCAGGCGGGAAAGCGTACGGGGGTTCGCCGTGCGGTATGGAATCCTGCGGGCACAGGCGCTGTCCCCTGCCGAATCCGTGCGCCACGTCGAGAAGTTGCTGCAAGGAGACCTATGAACACCGAGCAGTCCCAGGCCCACGCACTCCACTGGTACGCGTCCAGCCACAGCGGGGGCGCGGGCGGCGAGTGCGTCGAGGTCGCCACCCTCCCCGTCCGCGTCCATGTCCGTGACTCCAAGGACACCGGCCGGGGCACCTTCACGGTGTCCCCGGCCGCCTGGTCCGCCTTCGTCACCCACGCGCGTCACGCTCACTGAGCGGGACCGGTCGCCGTCGGCCGGCCGCCGACGGATTCCGGGGGCCGTTCCCGCGGGAACGGCCCCCTGACGTCCCGAAACTCGATCGTGCCGCGGCCCTGCGCTCGGTAGCGTGACCGGCGGATGCGCGATCAGCCATCCGCACCCCGCACCGCCGGAAGAAATGAGCTGCCGAGTGCAACCGACCTTCGTCCTGGTCCACGGGGCCTTCGCCAACTCCTTCTCCTTCGCGCCGCTCCAGGCCGAACTGGGGCTCCTGGGGCACCGGTCGGTCGCCGTCGACCTGCCCGGCCACGGCTTCGGGGCGACGTACACCCACGCCTACCAGGCGCCGCAGGACCTCGAAGCGCTGGCCGCCGCGCCCGGGGCGATCAAGGGCGTCACGCTGGCCGACAACGCCGCGCACCTGATCGGTGTCCTGGAGCGGGCGAAGCGGAACGGCCCGGTGGTCCTCGTCGCCCACAGCCGGGGCGGGATCACCGCCACGGCGGCGGCCAACGCCCGGCCGGACCTCATCGACCGCATCGTCTACGTGGCGGCCTGGTGCCCGGTCGCGCTCGACGTCGGCGACTACTACGCCGAGCCGGAGATGGCCGACGTGGACGCCGCCTCCCTGGCCCTGGCGGTAGCCGGGAACCCCGCCGAACTCGGCCTGCTCCGCGTCAACTTCCGTACCGCCGACCCGGCCGCCCTCGCCGCGTTGAAGGCCGCCTTCCTCGCCGACGGCACCGACGAGGAGTTCCTGACCTTCCTCAACACCTTCCAGCCCGACGAGAACCTGGACGTCGGCACCTCCGCCGACCGGGCGCAGGCGGCGACCTGGGGCAGGGTGCCGAAGACGTACGTCCGGCTGGCCGACGACGCGAGCATGCCGCCCGCGTTGCAGGACCGGCTGATCCGCGAGGGCGACGCGCTGACGCCGGACAACCCCTACGACGTCCGCACGTTGCCGGGCAGCCACCTCAAGTGGCTGGTCGACCCGGCGCCGGCCGCCCGGCTGCTGGGCGAACTCGCCGCGCTCACCGCACCGTCCGCGAACTGACCGGGCTTCTCCCGGGCTGTTCCGCTCGTCGGGGCCGGGCAGGGCCTAGCGTGGGGCGCATGACGACTCCTGCCGATGTGCACGACGTACGTGACCCCGAGCTGCCCGGGCGGCTGCTCGTCGCCGAGCGGGACGTGCTGGTGCCGCTGCTGCGGGCGCGCCCGGACGGGGACTTCGCGCTGCCGGTCGCGGCCTGTCCGGGGTGGACGGTGCGGGACGTGCTGGCGCACTGCTCGTCCGCCTTCACCCGGGTGCTGGAGAACCGGTTCGAGAAGGGGGTGTTCTCGCCCGAGTCCAACGACCGCGACATCGCCGAGCGGGCCGACTGGAGCAACGCGCGGATCGTCGACGAGTTCGAGCGCGGGCTGACCGAGGCCGGCCCGGTGATCGCCCGGGCGGGCGGCGTGCTGGACGTGCTCGCCCTCGGGGAGTGGGTGCACGCCGGGGACCTCCGGGAGACCTTCGGCGAGCCGGGAGCCTACGGCGACGACCGGCTGCCCGCGGCGCTCGCGCTGCTGGCCTACGTGACCTGCCGCGACCACCACCTGCCGCTGCACGCCGACCTGGACGACGCCGACGAGCCGCTGCGCCTCGGCGACATCGCGGGCGACCGGCCTCCCGCGCGCTACATCGGCGACGGGCCGACCCTGGTGCGCCTGTACGCGGGGCGCCCGGTCCACGGCGCGTCGTACGAGCTGGCGGGGGCGCGGGCGGAGGAGCTGAACATCTTCGGGGACTGAGGCGGGCGGACGGCACCGTCCGGTCCGTGACCGGCGCACCGGCCGCGGGGCGGCGAAGCCCCGCGGCCGGTGACGGCCTCCGTGACGCCCACCCGCGGGTGTGGCGCCTGCCGGCCTCAGTGGCGCCTACCGGCCGGCGTGCCGGGTGCCGTGCTCGCCGGGCTTCTTGCCGTGGGCGCCGTAGCCGGTGCCGGCGTGGCCGTAGCCGCCCGTGTCGCCGTAGCCGGTGTCGTGGTCGCCGTAGCCGCCGCCCTCGTTGACGCGTGCGACGGTGACGCCGTCCCCGGCGTTCTCCGCGGTCAGCTCGTGCGGGCCGCTGACCGGGTCGTCGGGAAGCTCGTAGCCCTCGGGCACGGCCGTCTCGACCAGGTAGTACCCGCCGAGCGGCAGGCCGTCGAAGGCGCAGGTCCCGGCGGCGTCCGTGGTGCAGCTCCGGCCCGTCATGGTGTCCGGGTCGGCACCGGTGGTCTGGAGTCCCGGCGTCCCGTTGGTCTCGCGCCAGAGGTCGAACGCCGCACCCGCGAGGGGGGCGCCGTCGTCCACGTCGGTCTTCTCCACCCGGAGGGAGCCCTCGGGGCCGGGCTGTTCGCTGCGGGTGTTCTCCGCCGTGACGCGGATCCCCTCCTCGGCGTCGTCCCCGGTCAGGACGAGGGGGCCGAAGACGCCCGGGTCGGGGAGGTCGTACCCGTCGGGGGCCGCGGTCTAGGTGCCGGGCTCGACGGTCCGGGCGCAGACACCGTCCGGGCCGGTGGTGCAGGTGTCGCCGAGGCGCGTGTCGGGGTCGGCGCCGGAGGTCTGGAGACCGGCCGTGCCGTTGGTCTCCTCCCACAGTTCGAAGACCGCGCCCGGCAGGGGGTCGCCCGTCGTCGCGTCGGTCTTCTCGATCCGCACCTCGCCGGTGACCGGCTCGTCGCCGTCGCAGTCCGGCAGGTCGCCGTCGAAGGGGTACGAGTGGAACTCGACGCCGGTCTGGGCGCTGGTGTGGGTGAGCGAACCGGTGGTGAAGAACCGGCCGTTCATGCCCGGCAGGGTCACCGTCGTCATGGACGCCTGCTGCCCGACCAGGACGCTCCCCTGGAAATGGCCCGAGCCGGTCAGGTCCACGGTGGTCGCGTCGGGGAAGTTCCACAGCAGCCGCTCGCGGAGGGCGTTGAGCGGGTCGGTCGCGTCGTCGATGCCGCCGCTGTAGGTGTTGACGACGCGGTCGGTGCCGACGAGGTTCACCAGGATCGTGGCGCCGTCCGGGATGCCGGCGAAGGCGATCCCCTGCTGGCCCCCGCCGGGGCCGGTCAGGTCGAAGTCGACGTTGAACACCTGGATCGGTGAGGTGCCGTCGCCCGTGAACAGGGTCTGGTAACCCTGGTTGACCGCGGTGCCCGTGGCCGGGCGGGGCGCCCCGTCGACCCGGGCGTAGCACTGGCTGGCCGCCGTCAGCCGGTCGCGCAGCGGCCGGTACGGCACCGCGGCGTCCGGGTCCTGGACGAGGGTGGCGTCCACGGTGCCGGTCACCGTGCCGGCGTGGCGGACGACGCCGCCCTCGGCGATCACCCGCTGGCGGGGGGCGACGGTCACGTCCCCGCCGGTGGTGAGGAAGTCCGGCGCCGTCCGGCGGGGGAACCCGCGAGCCGACCCCGACGATGCCCACGTTGTAGACGGAGCTGCCGCCGGCGCTCTTGTCCATGTCGAAGGTGTCCAGGACGACGACCCTGCCCTCGGCCTCCGCGGCCCTGCCGCGGACCAGGAAGTCGTCGCCGACGAAGATGCTGATGCCCTTGTCGCGGCCGGCGAACGGGCCGTTGTTGATGCCCGGGTAGGGGTCCGGGCAGTCACCCGGGACACACGGGCCGAGGCCGCCCGGCAGCGGGGCGGCCTGGGCCGGGCCGGAAGCGGCACCGACGACCAGGACGGGGGCGAGGCCGGCCACGAGGGCGCACGCCAGTCCGGTCCGGCCGAGCCGGGAACGGAGGGCGGACGCGCGTTGTCTGATGACATGCGTGCCCGCAGGTTTGGCCGTGGGCGTCCGTGGGGCGAAAACGACATCCGGATTCGGGTCCCCGTCACGCCAACGGCTCGCAGTCGGTTGCTCCGTTGGCCGGTACGGGTGCGGTGGGCCGCAGCGGCGCGCACGGGACGACCGGGCCGTCGCCGGGTGCGTCGTTTCGGCCGGAGAGGCCGAGACCTGGAGAGGCCGAGGGCCGAAGGGAGCGTGGGACGGAGAGGCCGACGCCCGAAAGGAGCGAGGCCCGGAGAGACCGACGCCCGAAGGGAGCGGGGGCCGGAGAAGACCGAGGGACGTTCGCGATGCGGGTAGATTGGACTAGACCTGTCGTCGTAGTCTGGTGCCGATACCGATACCGATACCGATACCGGCGCACCGATGAACCGATGAATGGGGTCCCATGAGCAAGCGTGCGGTGCTGGAGGTGATCGCCCTCGGCGTCGAGGACGCGGTCGCCGCTCAGGAAGGCGGTGCGGACCGTCTGGAGCTGGTCACCGACATGGCGGCCGACGGGCTCACCCCGTCCCCCGCGACGGTGGCCGGGATCCGCGAGGCGGTCGACCTCTCGCTGCGGGTGATGCTGCGGCTGGCGGACGGGTTCGCCGCCGGGGACGTGGACCGGCTCGTCGGGGTCGCGGGGGAGCTGCGGGGGGCCGGGGCCGACGAGTTCGTCCTGGGGTTCCTGGACGCCCACGACCGGGTGGACCTGGCGGCGGTGGAGCGGGTGGTCGGCGCGCTGGGCGGGTGCCGGTGGACGTTCCACCGGGCCATCGACCGCGCCGCCGACCGGGACGCGCTGCGCAAGCAGCTCGACGGGCTCCCCGGCCTGGACACCTACCTCACCGCGGGCTCGCCGGCCGGGGTCGACGAGGGGCTGCCCGTGCTGTGCGCCGAGGCCGGACGGCACGGTGAGCCGGGATACGCGCAGCAGGTGCTGGTCGGCGGCGGGCTGCGCCTGGACCACGTGCCCACGCTGCTCGCGGCCGGTCTCGACGCCTTCCACATCGGCGGGGCGGCCCGCCCCGACGGGTGGGACGGGCCGGTGTCGGCCGCGGCGGTCGCCGAGTGGCGGCGGGCCGTCGACGGCGGCTGAACCCGCTGCCCTGGGCCCCTTCGGCAGCGCGCCGGGGGTGTGCAGGGCCGTGGGCCGTTCCGGTGGTGGCCCGGGAGGGCGTCAGGCCGCCAGCTGCTGCGGCAGCGGGTCCCGGTGCGTGACGATCAGGCCCGAGACCGCGCGGGTCAGCGCCACGTACAGCCGGCGCAGGCCGGTGCGCTCGTCGGGTTCGGCCGCGACCACGGCGCCCGGCTCGTCCAGGACCACGTAGTCGTACTCCAGGCCCTTGGCCAGGGACGCCGGGACGAGCGTGAGGCGGGTGGCGTGCGTGGTCTCCTCGCCCGGGGCGACGAAGCCGAGGCCGGCCGCGGTGAGCGCGTCGGCCAGCTCCGCCACGCGGGCGTCGGCTGCGATCAGGCCGACCGAGCCCTCGCGGCGCAGCAGCTCGCGGCAGGCGGCGAGGACGTCGGTCGTCGCGGTGGCCCGGCGGATGTCGAAGAGGCCCGGGTTCTCGCGGATCGACGCCACCGGGGTCAGCCCCGGCGCGATGTGCGGGAGCAGCCGGGAGGCGTAGGCGATGACGTCGGTCGGCACGCGGAAGCCCGCGGTCAGCTCCTCCACGACCGCCTCCGGTTTGCCCAGGTGGGCCAGCGCCTCGTCCCAGCTGCGGGTCGCCCACGGCGTGGTGCCCTGGGCCAGGTCGCCGAGGACGGTCGCCGAGCCCGTGGAGCAGCGGCGGCCCACCGCGCGGTACTGCATGGGGGACAGGTCCTGGGCCTCGTCGAGCACCACGTGCCCGAGGGAGTGGGTGCGCCGGATCAGGTCGCTCGCCTCGTCGATCAGGACGGCGTCGGCCGCCGACCACCGCGCCGACCGCACCGACCGGGCAGGCTTCTCCCACAGGATCGTCTTCTGCTCCTCCGCGTCGAGCAGGCCCTCGGCGTGCTCCGCCAGGACGTCCGGGTCGCCCAGCAGCCGCAGCACCAGTTTCGCCGGGTCGACGGCCGGCCAGACCGCCTTCACCGCCGCCTTCACCGCGGCGTTGCGGGCCACCGTGTCCTGCACCCGGTCGTCCGGCGCCTCACCGGCGCGTTCCATCTGCACCAGCACGGCGTGCGCGATGCGCTGCGGCAGGGCGTCGCGGGCGGCTCCGTAGCGCATGTCGCGCTCCAGCAACTCCCGGACCATGTCCTCCAGTTCGTACGCCGGGACGCGCCAGCGGCGGGAGCCGCGCACCACCACGACCGGCTCCGTCGGCATCGTCACGTGCGCGTAGAGCGCCCGGCGCAGCACCTCGGCCATCCGGGCGTCGCCCTTGACGGTCGCGGCGGCGGCGTCGTCCGTGCCGCGCACCTCGACGTGCGCGACCAGGTCGTCCACCGTGGCCTGCCGCACGGTCAGCTCGCCCAGCGCGGGCAGCACCTGCTCGATGTAGTGCAGGAAGGACCGGTTGGGGCCGACGACGAGCGTCCCGGTGCGGGCCAGCCGCTCCCGGTGCGCGTACAGCAGGTAGGCGACGCGGTGCAGACCGACGGCGGTCTTCCCGGTGCCGGGGCCGCCCTGCACGCACACGCTGCCGGACAGCCCGGAGCGCACGATCTCGTCCTGCTCGGGCTGGATCGTGGCGACGATGTCCCGCATCGGCCCGACGCGCGGGCGTTCGATCTCCTGCTGGAGCAGCCTGCTGGGCCCCGCCGCCTCGGCCGGGTCGTTCAGGTGCTCGTCCTCGTACGCGGTGAGGTGGCCGCCGGTGTAGCCGAAGCGGCGGCGCAGCGCGACGCCCATCGGGTCCGTGCGGGAGGCCCGGTAGAACGGCTGCGACACCGGCGCGCGCCAGTCGATGACCATGGGGTCGCCGTCGGCGTCGTGCACGTGGCGGCGCCCGATGTAGAACCGCTCACCCGCGCCGTCGTCCGCCTCCGCGCCGTCGTCCGGGGCGGGCAGGTGGTCGAGGCGGCCGAAGAACAGCGGGGTGTCGGCGAGGTCGGCCAGGGCCTTGACGCGGTTCTCGATCTGGTGTTCCAGGACGGCGGCGTTGACCCAGTTGGCGGTGACGTCCCGGATGTCGAGCGCCTCGACGTCCTCCCGCATGGCGCGCAGGGCGGCGCGGGACGCGGCGAGGTGGGAGCGTTCGCGGGCGAGGGGGTCGTCGCCGGCGGTCGGGGAGTCGGCGGAACCGTCTACGGGTTGGTCTACGGGCTCGTCTACGGGCTCGTCAACGGGCATGGACGTGGACACGGGGGTGCCTCCGGGTGACCTGCTGGGGTGGGCTGCGGGGATGCCGGCCGGTTTCCGTCCGGGCGGCGGCGCTCCACGAGGGGGAGGCGGGGAGAAGCGGCGATTCTAGGGCGTGGAGCGGGGCCGGGTCCAAACGGTTTTCGCCGGGCGGACGGCGGCTCCCGGTCGGCGAGGGGGGTGGGTTCTCGGCCGGAGGCCGGAGGCCGGAGGCGCCGGAGAGGGGGCGCAGTACCCGGCGGCGGTCAGCGTGTCCCGGGGGCCGGGCGGGCGCCGGCGGGGTCCGTGGCCGTGGCACGTCGGGCGGGGCCGGTGGGGGCGGTCGCCTGTCGGGTGGGGCCGGTGGGGGCTGTGGCGGTCGCTTGTCGGGCCGGGCCGGTGGAGTCCGTGGCACGGCGGGCGGGGCCCGTGGTCAGGGAGGCGAGCAGGGCCAGGCGCTCGGCGTCCTCGCTGCCCGGCGCCGCGTGGTAGGCGGCGAGCGCCAGGCCGTCCGGGCCGTCGACGTCCAGCTTGGACAGGGTGAGGCTCAGTTCCCCGACCTGGGGGTGGTTCATCCGGATCGGCTTGTCCACCACCGGCCGCACGTCGTGGCGGGCCCACACCTTCCGGAACTCGGCACTCGCCAGGGACAGTTCACCGACGAGCCGCACGACGCGCGGATCGTCGACGTCGGTGCCGAGGCGGCGCCGGAAGACGGCCACGCACTGGGCGGCGGTGTGGGACCAGTCCGCGTGCAGGGCCTGTTCGGCCGGGTCGAGGAAGAAGGAGCGCAGCCGGTTCTCGCCCACCCGGAGGGTCGGCACCAGCGCGGAGGCGAGCGGATTGACCGCGATCACGTCGAGGGTCCGGTCCGTCACGAACGCCGGCAGCCCGATCGTCGCCAGCAGCTGTTCCGTGGCCGCCGGGACGGTGGGCCGCCGGGAGGTCCGGCGGCGGGCCCGTGGCCGGGGTGCGGCGAGCTGGTGGAGGTAGGCCGTGGCGGTGTCGTCGAGCAGCAGCACCCGGGCCAGCGCGTCGAGGACCTGCGCCGACGGATTGCGGTCGCGGCCCTGTTCCAGCCGGAGGTAGTAGTCCGAGCTGATGCCGGCGAGCAGGGCGACCTCCTCGCGGCGCAGCCCCGGCACCCGGCGGATCCCGTGCACCGGCAGGCCCATGTCGGCCGGTGTCACCAACTCCCGGCGCGCCCGGAGGTAGTCACCGAGCCGGTTCTCCTCAGACATGCGTTCCATCGTAGGCGGCGGGGGCGTGGTGTCCCTGGTCCTGTCACTCCCAGGATCGGCGGGGATCTGGGCGGGCCGCGCCGACGGGACGACGGTGGGGGCATGACCACTTCATCCAGCACTCCGCCCGGCACCGCGACCGACGATCCGCCCGGCACCTCCGCCGGCACCACGGCCGACACGCCTCCCGTCGCGTCCTCCGACACGTCTCCCGGCACGTCCGCCGGCACTCCGCCCGACCGCGCGGTGAGCACGGCGACGACCACCCTCCCCGGCGGCACCTGGACGATGGGCGACCTGACCGTCAGCCGGTTCGGCTACGGGGCCATGCAGCTGACCGGCCCGGGCGTCATGGGCCCCCCGGCCGACCACGCCGGCGCCCTCGCGGTCCTGTGGGAGGCCGTGCGCCTCGGCATCACCCACATCGACACCGCCGACGCCTACGGGCCGCACGTCACCAACCGGCTGATCCGCGAGGCGCTCCACCCCTACCCCGACTCCCTGCACGTCGTGACCAAGGTGGGCGCCGTACGGGACGCGCAGGGCGGCTGGCCGGTGGCCCGGGAGCCGGACGACCTGCGCCGGGCCGTGCACAGCAACCTGGAGAACCTGGGCGTCGAGTCGCTGGACCTCGTCAACCTCCGGCTCGGCACCGCGGAGGGACCGCGGCCGGGTTCGCTCGCCCGCCCCTACGAGACGCTCGTCGAACTCCAGCAGCAGGGCCTGATCCGGCACCTCGGCCTGAGCAACGTCACCGCCGAACAGGTCACCGAGGCGGAGGGCATCGCCCCGTTCGTCTGCGTGCAGAACCTCTACAACCTCGCGCACCGCGGGGACGACGCCCTCGTGGACCGGCTCGCCGCCCAGGGCATCGCCTACGTGCCGTTCTTCCCGCTCGGCGGCTTCACCCCGGTGCAGTCGGACGCCCTCTCCACCGTGGCCGCCCGGCACGGCGTCCGGCCGATGGCGGTGGCGCTGGCCTGGCTGCTGCACCGGTCGCCCAACATCCTGCTCATCCCGGGCACCTCGTCGGTGGCCCACCTGCGGGAGAACGTCAGCGGCGCGGGCGTCGCCCTGTCCGGGCAGGACCTCGCCGAACTGGACGCCATCGGCCGCCGACCCCCGGACGCCTCGTCCGTCTCCCCCTCCCACCCCTAGGGGACGCCCCGTCCTGCCTGAGGGGTACGGGTCGGCCGGGAGGCGTATGCGCGGGGCCTGTGGATCAGGTCCCTGGGCCGATGTCCGGGCCGGGGCGGGGAGCAACCATGGAGACATGAGTACAGCGACCGTCAACCCCACCGCACCGCCGGTCCGGCCGACCGGCGCGACCGCACTCCGGGGCGACCGCCCGCTCCGCCTCGGCGACGCCCTGCGCGCCGTCCGCGTCTTCCTGGGCACGGCCTTCGAAGTGGTCCTCCTCGGCGAGTACAGCGAGGAGGCGGGCGTCCGCCGCCGGTAGGCGCGGCGGGCCCCGGTTCCCGCGCTCACCTGGATCGCGGTCGGCATGGGCCTGGGCGCCCCGAACGCCGAGGCCGCCAGCAACAACGCCACGCCGTTGATCCTGCTGCCGCTGCTGTCCAGCGCCTTCGTCCCGGTCGACGGGATGCCGGGCTGGTTCCGGCCGATCGCCGAGTACCAGCCGTTCACCCCCGCCATCGAGGCCCTGCGCGGGCTGCTGCTCGGCAGCGGGATCGGCCACCACGGGTGGCTCGCGGTGGCCTGGTGCGTGGCGCTGACGGCCCTCGGCTACGTCTGGTCGACCGCCTCCTTCGCCCGCGAACCCAAGGGGTGAGCGACCGGGCGTCCCGGGGCGCCCAGCCGTCCCGGGACTCGTGCGGCCGGGCGCTCCGGGCGGGCCCCCGGGCCGCCGTCTGAGTACGGGAACGCCCCCCGGGGTGAGTACGCGAACCGGTGCGGGCGGCGCGGCGGGCCGCTTCACTGGCCGCATGAACCGTCACCGCCCCGCCGGACCCGCGTCGACGGCCCGGCAGTACCGGGCCGAGCCGGACCCCCGCGCCTGGGTGGCGCCCGCCGTCGCCACCGGGCTCGGGGTGTTCCTGGTCCCCGCGGCGCTCCTGCTGACGGCGCTGTCCCCGATGGCGACCGACTCCTGCGGCCCCGACGACTGCTCGCGGGCCCTGACGACCTCCCTGGCCCTGGCCCGGGGCACCGTGCTCCACGGCGGTGTCCTCGCGGCGGGCGCCTGGCTCGCCGCGTGGCTGCTGCCCCGGACGCGGCGCTGGACGGTGCCGCGCATCTGGCTGGCCGGTCTGTCCCTGCTGCCGTGGGCGTTCGTCCTGGTGCTGCTGCTCGCCCTGCCCGAGGGGTGACGGGCGGGCGCCCGCCGGCCGGGGCCCCGCTCAGCCCTCCGCCAGCAGCTCGTCCGCGTCCACGATCCGGTAGGCGTAGCCCTGCTCGGCCAGGAACCGCTGCCGGTGGGCGGCGAAGTCCTGGTCGATGGTGTCCCGGGCGACCACGGAGTAGAAATGCGCCTGGTGGCCGTCCGACTTGGGCCGCAGCACCCGGCCGAGCCGCTGGGCCTCCTCCTGGCGGGAGCCGAAGGTGCCCGACACCTGGATGGCGACCGTGGCCTCCGGCAGGTCGATCGAGAAGTTCGCGACCTTGGACACCACCAGCACGCTGATCTCGCCCTGCCGGAACGCCTCGAACAGCTTCTCCCGCTGCAGGTTGGTCGTCTCGCCCTTGATCACGGGGGCGCCGAGGTGCTCGCCCAGTTCGTCGAGCTGGTCGATGTACTGGCCGATGACGAGGATCTGCTGGCCGGCGAAGCGGCGCACGATCGCCTCCGTCACCTTCCGCTTGGTCGCGGTCGTCGCGCAGAAGCGGTACTTCTCCTCCGTCTCGGCGGTGGCGTACGCCAGCCGCTCGGAGTCGGTGAGGTTGACCCGGACCTCCACGCAGTCGGCGGGCGCGATGTAGCCCTGCGCCTCGATCTCCTTCCACGGCGCGTCGAACCGCTTCGGCCCGATCAGCGAGAACACGTCCGACTCGCGGCCGTCCTCCCGCACCAGCGTCGCGGTCAGGCCGAGCCGCCGCCGGGCCTGGAGGTCGGCGGTGAACTTGAAGACGGGCGCGGGCAGCAGGTGCACCTCGTCGTAGACGATCAGGCCCCAGTCCCGGGAGTCGAACAGCTCCAGGTGCGGGTAGACGCCCTTCCGCCGGGTGGTGAGCACCTGGTAGGTGGCGATGGTGACGGGACGGATCTCCTTCTTCGTCCCGCTGTACTCGCCGATCTCGTCCTCGGTGAGCGAGGTCCGCTTCACCAGCTCGTGCTTCCACTGCCGGGCGGAGACCGTGTTGGTGACCAGGATCAGTGTGGTCGACTTCGCCTGCGCCATCGACCCGGCGCCGACCAGCGTCTTGCCCGCGCCGCAGGGCAGGACGACCACGCCGGAGCCGCCGTGCCAGAAGTTCTCCACCGCCTGCTTCTGGTACGGGCGCAGCGCCCACCCGTCCTCGTGCAGCTCGATGGGGTGCGCCTCGCCGTCCACGTACCCGGCGAGGTCCTCGGCCGGCCAGCCCAGCTTCAGCAGCGTCTGCTTGATCTGCCCGCGCTCCGAGGGGTGCACGGCGACGGTGTCGGGGTCGATGCGGGCGCCGACCAGGGGCGCGACGCGCTTGGAGCGCAGCACCTCCTCCAGGACGGGTCGGTCGGTGCTGGTCAGGACGAGGCCGTGCGCAGGGTGCTTGACCAGGCTGAGCCGCCCGTAGCGGTCCATCGTCTCGGCGATGTCGACGAGCAGCGCGTGCGGCACCGGGTAGCGGCTGTACTGCACCAGCGCGTCGACGACCTGCTCGGCGTCGTGGCCCGCCGCCCGCGCGTTCCACAGGCCGAGCGGGGTCACCCGGTAGGTGTGGATGTGCTCGGGGGCGCGCTCCAGCTCGGCGAAGGGGGCGATGACGCGGCGGCAGTCGTCGGCCTGCTCGTGGTCGACCTCGAGGAGGAGGGTCTTGTCGGACTGGACGATGAGCGGACCATTCACGCGCGGCTGCCTTTCTGCGACGGGCTCGGCACGGCACTGCACCGGGGCTGCACGGGCACTGCACCGGTTGCACGGGCACTGCACGGCCGATCGTCCAGTTTGCCTGATCGAGGGCCCGCACGGTCCTGAGCCGGCCGCATCGCTCCGCCCCGGACGGCGTGAGCTTGTTCACCGGCCGGGCGGGAGACCCGTCCCGGAAGTGCTCGGCGGCCCGGTGCCCGGTGCCCGGCGGCCCGGCGGGCGACCGGTCCGGCGGCCCCGTACCCTCAGCAGCCCCCGTAGCGCCGACCCGCCCCCTCACCCCTCCTCGTCCGCCAGCTCCGCCACCCCCGTGATCCGGTGCAGCGGGTAGGTGCGGACCTCGTCGGCGGTGTGGTCGTACGCCGTGACGAAGCCGCCCTCGACGCGGACCGGCGCGATGACCCGCTGGCTGGCGGCGCCCTCGGCGTTGACGTAGCCGATCCACAGGGCCTCGCCGGTGAGGACGGCGGCCTGCAGGGTGGCGAGGGTCTCGGCGGTGGTGGTGCGGGGCGGCTCGCCGCCGGGCGCCGCGCGGTCCCCGTCCGCGGCGGGCTTGCGCGGGGCCGTGGAGGCGAGGTCACCGGCCCGGATGGCGCGGACCGCCGCCCGGAGCAGGGTGTCGTCGGGCACCGGCGGGCCGTCCGGGACCGGCTCGGGCGCCGTGCGCGGCGGAGTGCGGCGGGCGTGCGCGCGGGTGATCACGACGTCGCCCTCGGCGGACTCGGCGGCCGGGGCGAACCCCATCGACCGCAGGCCCTCCAGCAGCGCCGCCGGGTCGGCCTGCGCGGCCAGCACGGTCGGCGCGAGGCGGCGCAGGCCCAGTCCGGCGGCCCGCTTGTCGGCGAGGATCTCGTTGAGCACGGCGTCGTCGTCGCAGCGCACGTACGCCGAGGCGGCGCCCACCCGCAGGTGCCCGTGCCGGCGGGCCACGTCGTCGATCAGGTACGCCAGCGGCTGCGGCACCGGGGTCCGGGAGTGCGCGGCGAGGAAGGCGTGCAGGTCGGAGGCGGTCTGCCCGGCGTCCAGGGCGCGCCGGACCGATCCCGGCGTGAACCGGTACACCGTCGCCCCGCCCTTGGACTCCACGTCCGCCAGCACGTCCAGCAGGTCGGCGAGGGGCCGTTCCAGCGGGCCGGGCGCGACCGCCGTCAGATCGGCCTGGAGCAGGACGTGGTCCAGCGGCTCGGGCAGCAGCGGCGCCAGCAGGCGGGCGGCCTCGGCGGACGCCGTGGCCTGCTCGGCGGGGGAGAGGGCGGCGGGGAGCGTCGGCGGCACGGGCCGGTGGTGCACGGGCAGCTTGTCGCCGGGCACGTCGGCCGGTTCCGGCTCCCGGGCGCCCGCCGCCCCCGGCGGCCGCGGCGCGGCGGGGCCGAGCAGGGCCCGGCCGTGCGTGGACAGCGCGCCCCGCCCGGTGACGCCCAGCATCTCCGCCTCGGCCAGGGTCCAGCGGGCGAGCCGCGACCGCAGGTCCTCGCCGCCCCCGGAGGCCGACCCCGAGGCCGACCCCGAGGCCGAGCCGGACGCCGACCCGGACCCCGGCCCGGAGGCGGCGGAACCGGCACCGCGGTGCCCCGGGTCGGACCCCGCGGCGCCCGCACCCGTCGCGGACCCGGCCCGCCCCCGCAACGGCCGCTCCCAGCGCAGCCGCGCCAGCACCGACCCCTCGGCCGCGGAGTGCCCCTCCGGCAGCCCGGCCAGCAGCGTCAGCACCCGGTGCCGCACCTCGGGCGCCGCCGACCGGTCCAGCCCCGGACCGAGCGCCGCCAGCGCCCGGTCCTTCGCGTCCCGCCCGCCGACCAGCCCCGGCGTCCGGGTCGCCGTCAGCCAGGCGGTGACCAGGTGCGCCCAGCGCTCGGCGGGCGGCCGTTCCCGCCACTCGTCGTGGGCGGGGGTCGCCGCATACCGCTCGTCGGCCTCCCCGTCGGCCGCCAACAACCCTGCCGCATAGGCGAGTTCGACCCAGAACGCGGCCGTGGGCTCCGGCACGTCCAGCGCCACGGCGGTCCGCTTCAGGTCCCGCACGCTCAGCCCGCCGGACCGCAGCACGGCGGGCCCGCCCTCGTCCCAGTCCTTCAGCAGCTCCTCCACCGTCGCCAGCGCGGTGAACGCCTGCCCCGCCGCCGTCGCGTCCACGACCTGCGGGCGGTGCGTGCCGGCGGACTCCACGGGCGGCGGCACCGGCTCGGTCACCCGGTGCGCCCGCCCGCCCCGCAGGTGCAGGGCCACCTCACGCGGCAGCACCACCGTCCCGGGCGCCGTGGGCAGCAGCAGCCCGCGATCGAGCAGCCAGCGCAGCCGGGGCGCCGGATCGGCCGTGACCTGCCCGTACGGCGGCCCCCACACCAGCCGCTCCAGCACCTCCACGGACTCCGCCGGAGCCTCGTCCAGCAGCGCGGCCATCCGCTCCCGGTCGGTGAACAGCGCGGTCAGCGACGCCACCGCGGACACCGAGTCGTGCGTGGACGGCAGGCCCGCCGCCGCCACCAGCTCCTGGATCCGCCCCGGGGACATCCCGGCGGTCGCCTCCCGCACCGAGGGACCCAGCCCGGTCGGCGACGGGTGCTGCGGAGTGGGCGACAGCAACTCGCGGGCCGTGCGCACCAGACGGAGCACGTCGTCCCCGCCCCACACCAACGCCTGCTCCCGCAGCGTGCCCAGCGCCGCCGGCAGCGCGGCGGCCACGGCCGGATCGCCGTCGTCGCCCGCCAGCAGCCCGAGCAGATCGTCGTACGAGGCCGGGTCGGGTGCCACCGCCAGCGCCTCCGCCGTCTGGAGCGCGAACCGGTCCAGCCGTTCCAGCGCGCGCACCACCGAGGCCCGGGTACCGGCCCGGGTGGCGAGCTGCGTCAGGTCACCGGGCACGGGCGTGACGAGGTCCGGGCGGCTGCGCAGGAGCGCGGCGAGGGCGGCGTCGTCCCGCCCCCGGAGGGCTTCGGCGAGGGATCGGGGCGCCGCCGCTGGCTTCTCCTCGGTGCTCATCCGCCTCACGGTAGCGGGTGGGGTATGCGCGTGGGGCGTGTGCGGTTGGGCCGGGCGACGCGACTCGCGATACCGTCGGTCGACGGTGTGAGCCAACGCATCCGCCCCCGAGGGGACTTCGTGGGTATCGAGAGTGACCAGGTCGTCTACGAGTACCTGAGCCGCGTCGGCGACGTGGCCCAGCAACGGCAGCTGCCCTCGGCGGCGCGCATGCGGCTGGTCACCGAACTCCGCGACGAGATCGACCGGCGCCGCGCCAAGGCCGTGGTGGACTCCCCGGCCGCCGTGCGCCGCATCATCTCCCGCATCGGCACGCCCAGCGAGGTCGTCACCGCGGCCACGCGGACCGCCGACACCTCCGGGGCCGGAGGACCCGCCGACGCCCCGGCCGCGAGCGCCCCCGCCGCCGTCCCCGAGCAGCGCGACCCCGCCGTGCGAGAGGCCCGCCGAGCCCCCGCCGACCCGGCCCCCAAGCGTCCCGGGCGGCCCAAGGGCGTCCTCGGCCGCATCGTCCCGGGCCCGCGCCCGGCCGCCCCCGCCCGGCCGGCCGGCGACTCCGCGCCCGCCCCCGCCGACGTGCCGTCCCGGCCCGTCCCGTCCTCGCCGCACCAGGCCGGAGCGGACGAACTCGGGGACAGCGCGGGCCGGCCCGACTGGTGGCGGGTGGACAGCAGCCCCTTCGGTGTCGGCGACGAGGTGCCCGGGTTCGTCGGCGGGGTGGAGATCCCGGAGCTGCTGAAACCCCCGCCGGCCCGCGCGGAACCCACCGGGGCCGGGCCCGGGAAGCCGGAGGACGACGAGGGCGGAGCGGCAGCCGTGGAGGCCGACGTGGCGGCCCCCGCCCGCCGCCGCCTGTGGCGTCCGGCCGCCGGGAGCTGGAACAACCCGCTGCTGCTCCTGGCCGCCGCCCTGCTGGTCGCGGGCGCCGTCCTCGGCACCTGGCTCGCCCTGCTCCTCGGCTGGCTCATCGCCTGGGCGTCCCGGCGGCTGACCCCGGCCGAGTCGAAGTGGGCGGTCGTGATCATCCCCGGCCTGTCCCTCACCGCGGGACTCACCTGGCTCTGGGGCCGCAGCGCCGGCCGGTGGGGCGACCCGGTCGCCGAGGGCGCCATGAACGACGCGGTCGCCGAGACCTGGCCGTGGGTCGTCCGGGGCGCCGCCGTCGCCTCCGCCCTGTTCCTCGTGTGGCGCTCGCAACGGCAGAGGTGAACGGGGTCGCCGGGCGCGGACGCGGACGCCGACGCGGGCAGGGCACGGGTACGGACACGGGCGCGGGCCCGCCCCGGCCCGCGCGCCGGCAGAGGTGAGCCGGTGACCGGGCGGGGGCATGGCCACGGGCATGGGCATGGGCACGGGCATCAGCATCTGCAAGAGCCTGCGCCGGGGCTCAAGGTGACGGGCGGGAGCCCACGGCGGGGGGCGCGGGCCCGGGTGAGAGCCTCCGCCGGGGCCACGGACACGGGTGGGAGCCGGTGCCGTGGATCGCGGAGGCGGGCGGGTCTCGGCGCCGGGCCGGACCCGGGGCGGCCGGACCCGGGGCCGCGTCGACGTCGGGAACCGGCCGGGGCGCGGCCGGCGGCGGTGGGGTGCGCGGGGCGCCCGGGCACAATGGCCCATATGCCTTCCACGACCCCGTTCCCGCCCTCGTCGCAGTCCCCGTCCTCGTCCCCGTCCGCGCCGCAGTCCGCGGCCCCCGCGACTCCGTCGAGTGCCCCGGCCCCGGCCCCGAGCCCGTCCGCGACCCCGGCCGGGGCGGTCTCCGCCTCCCCGGTGTCCCCGGCGGACCCCGGGCCCACCGTGGGGTTCGACCTCGACATGACGCTCATCGACTCCCGGCCGGGCATCCGCGCCTGCTACCGGGCGCTGGCCGAGCGGACCGGGACGTACATCGACGCCGATCTCGCGGTGACCCGCCTCGGCCCGCCGCTCGCCGACGAGCTGATCCACTGGTTCCCGGCCGAGCGGGTCGAGGAGGCGGCGGACCTGTACCGGTCGATGTACCCGGAGTTCGCCATCACCCCCACCCCGGCCCTGCCCGGCGCCCGTGAGGCCGTCGACGCGGTGCGGGCGGCCGGCGGGCGGGCGGTCGTCGTCACCGCGAAGTACGAGCCCAACGCCAAGCTGCACCTGGCCCACCTCGGCATCGAGCCGGACGCCGTGATCGGCGGGCTGTGGGCCGAGCAGAAGGCGCTCGCGCTGCGCGAGCACGGCGCGCACGCCTACGTGGGCGACCACGTGGGCGACGTGCGCGGCGCGCGGACCGCCGACGCGCTCGCGGTCGCGGTCGCCACCGGGCCGTGCGACGAGGCGGAGCTCCGCGCGGCCGGGGCGGACGTCGTCCTGGCCTCGCTCACGGAATTCCCGGGATGGTTTTCGGACTACCGCACGGATGGCTCACCCGACCGCGCCTGACGCCGTCCCGCCGCCGCGGAACGCAGAACTCCCGCTCCGGCCATCAGGAATCCGACGCCCATCAGCATGCTCAGCACGAACATGTAGGTCGGAAAGGGCGTCGTTCCGAGGAACAGCGGGGCCACCGTGACCAGCGTGGCCACGGCACCGACGAAGAAGACGATGGCACCGGCACGGATCAGACCGTCGCCGGGCGCCGCGGAATTCGCTTGGGTTTTGTCACGCACTCGACCAGGGTAGTTCCTGCCCGAGAGAACGAACCCGGGGACGTCTTGTCACCGGCCCGAGGACCATTAGCCTGGGTACCGGCGGGCCACCAGGCCCGCCCCAGTGCTATCAAGAGCCGTTTCCGAGCAGTTTTCCCGACGAGAACGAGGACGAGGACAGACGTGCCCACCGGCAAGGTCAAGTGGTTCAACAGTGAGAAGGGCTTCGGCTTCCTCTCCCGAGACGACGGCGGTGACGTCTTCGTCCATTCCTCGGTCCTCCCCGCCGGAGTCGAGACACTCAAGCCGGGTCAGCGCGTGGAGTTCGGCGTGGTCGCCGGGCAGCGCGGTGACCAGGCGCTCTCCCTCACCGTTCTCGACCCGACCCCGTCGGTCGCCGCGGCCCAGCGCCGCAAGCCGGACGAACTGGCCTCCATCGTCCAGGACCTCACCACGCTGCTGGAGAACATCACCCCGCAGCTGGAGGGCGGCCGTTACCCCGACCGCGCCTCCGGCAAGAAGATCGCCGGCCTGCTGAGGGCGGTCGCCGACCAGCTCGACGTGTAGCCCGCAGGACGCGGGTGGCGCCGACCACGCCGGCGCCACCGGGACGAGGAACGGCCGCGGTACCGGTACCGCGGCCGTTCCTCGTCGTCACGAGCACCGCGGCCGTTCCCGTCGTCACGAGCGCCGCGGCCGTCGACGCGGGACGCCGCTACCCGGCAGCAATGCCCCACCCGGCAGCGTGCGCCGCACCGCACGACCTGCCTCACCCGGCAGCCTGCGCCGCACGGCGTGCCCCACCCGGCCGCCGCGCCCCCCGTCAGGGGAACCGCAGTGCGTCCGGCGTCAGTGGGGGCACCAGGCCCTCGGCCGCCGCCCGGGTCAGCAGCCCGCGCACGGCCGCGTAGCCGTCCTCGCCGAGGTCCGCGGTGAACTCGTTGACGTACAGCCCGATGTGCTGGTCGGCGACGGCCGGGTCCATCTCCTGCGCGTGCGCCACCACGTACGGGCGGGATGCCTCCGGGTCGTCCCAGGCGGCGCGCACCGAGGCCCGCACCGCGTCCGCCAGCCCGGTCAGCGCCGCCTCGCCCAGGGAGCGCCGGGCGATGATCGCGCCGAGTGGGATCGGCAGCCCGGTGGTGTCCTCCCAGTGCTCGCCCATGTCGGCCAGCTGGTGCAGCCCGTAGTTCCGGTAGGTGAAGCGGGCCTCGTGGATGACGAGACCCGCGTCGACCGTGCCGTCCCGCACCGCGGGCATGATCTCGTGGAACGGCATGACCACGATGTCGCCGACCCCGCCGGGCACCACGTCGGCGGCCCACAGCCGGAACAGCAGGTAGGCCGTGGACCGTTCGCTCGGCACGGCGACCGTCCGGCCCGCCAGGTCCGCGCCCGACAGGGTCGCGTCCCGGGTCAGCACCAGCGGCCCGCAGCCCCGTCCCAGCGCGCCCCCGCAGGGCAGCAGCGCGTACGTGTCGAGGACGTAGGGCAGTACCGCGTAGGACACCTTCAGCACGTCGAGCTCGCCGCGCTCGGCCATCCCGTTGGTGACGTCGATGTCGGCGAACGTGACGTCCAGGGCGGGCGCGCCGGGCACCCGGCCGTGGGCGAGGGCGTCGAAGACGAACGTGTCGTTCGGGCAGGGCGAGTACGCGATCCGAAGCCGCCGGTCCCGCCCGTGCTGTGCGGGCTGCTGTTCACTGCTCATGCCGGTTCCAACTCTCCAGGACGGGCCCCAGCTTCCCGAAGCCCTCGGTCAGGGCGGTCAGGGCGTCGCCGATGCGCCAGGCCGCGCGGTCGCGGGGGCCGACGGGGTTCGACACCGCGCGCACCTCCAGCACGGGCACGCCCTGCGCGGCGGCGGCCTCGGCGACCCCGAAGCCCTCCATCGCCTCGGCCAGGGCCCGCGGGTGGCGGCCCCGCAGTTCCTCGGCGCGGGCGGCGGTGCCGGTGACCGTGGACACGGTGAGCACCGGGCCGGCGGGCGCGCCGGTCGCGGCGGCCACGGCCCTCACCAGGGACGCGGGCGGGTGGTGGGTGACGGTGCCGAAACCGAGCTCGGTGACCGGCAGGAAACCGTCGGCCATGTCCGCGCCCAGGTCGGCCGCGGTGATCTCGTCGGCGACGACCAGCGACCCGAGGGGCGCGTGCGGGGGGAAGCCGCCGCCGATCCCGGCGGAGACGACCAGCCCGTAGGGGTGGCCCTCCAGGGCGGCGGCGGTCAGCGCGGCGGCCGTCGACGCCGCCGCCCGGGCCGGGCCGACCCCGGCCGCGAGCAGATCGGGGCCGTCCGCGACCGCGTGCACGTCGGCACCCGGTACCGGCGCCTCGCGCACCGGCCCCGGGAACGCCCGGGCCACCGCGTCCCGCTCGGCGGGGACGGCGGTGGCCACGAGGAGCCGTACGGAGGGAGTGATCAGGCGTCCTTCTTCAGCCGGAAGGACCACAGCCCGGTCGTCTCGTTCTCGCCCTCCTTGATCGACACCAGGGTCGAGTCGCCCTGCGCGCCGTACTGGGCGTTGAAGAACACGCTGCCCGGGATGGTGCGGTACGTCTTGGTGCTGGAGTCGGTCAGCGGCTGACCGTTCATCAGGATCGTCCAGCCCTTGTCGGCGACGTCCGGGTCGACACCGAAGCGCACGGTCTCGTCCGGGTCGACCGTGATGCTCTTGACGTCCTTGTCCTTGAGGCACTTGTCGAGGTCGGACGCCTTCAGCGCCTCACCCTCGCCGCCGCAGGCGGCCTCGGAGCTCACGGAGGAGCTGCCGACGGTGATCGTGGACATCGCCGTCGGCTTGTCACAGGCGGACAGGACGAGCAGTCCGGCGGATACGGCGCCGGCGGCGACGGCGACGCGGCGGCGTCGCACAGCGCGGTGGCTCTGGGCGGCTGCGCCGCGGGGCAACGTGGTCATGACGGAAAGGCTATCGGGCGGGCCCCGCCCACCTCCCATGTGGGGTACGGCGTGGCCGGGCCGTTACGCCACTCGCGGACGCGCCGGGCCCCCGTGCCGGGCCGACGTGAGCAGGGGGCGCACGGTCAGCAGCCAGCCCGTGCCCACGATGCCGGCGCCGACGGCCAGGCCCAGCGGCCCGATCAGCGGCATCGCGATGCCGATCGCACCGCCCAGCACCCACGCCATCTGCAGCAGCGTCTCCGAACGGGCGAACGCCGATGTGCGCACCAGCTCCGGCACGTCCCGCTGGATCAGCGCGTCCAGCGACAGCTTGGCCAGCGCCTGCGCGAATCCGGCGACCCCCGCCAGGCAGGCCACCAGGGCCGCCCCGAAGAACGTGGCGGCCACGATCGCCGCGCTCGCCACGCACGCCACCACCGTCACGATGATGATCTCCGGGGCGCGGGCACGCAGCCACGCCCCCACCGCCGTGCCCAGCGCGTTCCCGGTGCCCGCCGCCACGCCGACGATGCCCAGCGACACCGCCGCGCTCTGCCCGGTGAGCGGGTGCTCGCGCAGCAGGAACGCCAGGAAGAAGATCAGGAAGCCGGTCAGGCAGCGGATCGCGGTGTTCGCGGCGAGCGCGTGGGTGACCGCCGGACCGACGGTGCGCAGCCCGGGCCGCTTGCCGTTCTTGCTGCCGTTCTTGCGGTGCGGCCCGTGCAGGTGCCGCTCGTCCGAGGCGAGCAGCGCGACGTCCTCCCCCTTCGCGGAGTCCACCTTCGACGGCAGCCGGAAGGACAGGAACATACCCGTCACGAACAGCGCGAACGCCCCGAACAGCGGCCAGCGCGGCCCGATCTGCTGGAGCCCCGCCCCGATGGGCGCGGCCACACCGGTGGCCAGCAGCCCGCCCAGTGTCACCCGCGAGTTCGCCTTCACCAGGGAGAACGACGGAGGCAGCAGCCGCGGCACCACCGCGCTGCGCACCACCCCGTACGCCTTCGACGAGACCAGCACGCCGAGTGCGGCCGGATACAGTTCGAGCCCGCCGGTGACCACCGCGCCGGACAGCACCAGCGCCAGCAGCGCCCGCGCGAGCATCGCGCCCGCCATCGCGGCGCGGCGGCCGTGCGGCAGGCGGTCCAGGAGCGGGCCGACCACCGGCGCGAGCAGCGTGAACGGCGCCATGGTGATCGCCAGGTAGAGCGCGACCCGCCCGCGGGCCTCGTCCGTCGGCACCGAGAAGAACACGGTGGACGCCAGCGCCACCGTGATCATCACGTCGCCGGCGCCGTTGACCCCGTGCAGTTCGATCAGCTTGCCGAGGCCCGACTCGCCGGCCCCGTGCGCGTGCGTGGCCCGGCGGATCCCGCGTGCGGTCCCGGTCACCGGGAAACGCAGCGCCCGGCCGACCGCACGGGCACCGCCGCCCGCCCGGCCCGTGCCGTTGCGCCGGCCGTTGTCCTTCGTTCCCTTGGTCCCTTTGGCCTTCGCCCCACCGATCCCGGTGGCGCCGTGGGGTGATTTCGCGGTAGCCACCTCGCCATAGTGCCCCGAGATGGCACCGCATAGTGCTGCCACGTCTGCCGACGGGCCCGGCCCGGGCCCGCCGTGCGGCTGTCCGGCGCAACCGGTGCCGCCCAGAGACGGTCGGCGCGGTGCCCGCGACCCGCGTGGGGAGGCCCGGCGCGCGGAACCCGCCCGGTACGGTCGGCACGCCGCCCGCGACGGCCGGCACGCCGCCCGCGACGGCCGGCACGCCGCCCGGGACCCGCGTGGGGGAGCCCGGCGCGCGGAACCCCGGAACAACCGTCGGTGTAGGCCCACGGCACGCGAGAAGGTAGCGTGCCTATCTCAGCCATCCCGCAGAATGGATGGAGGCGCGCCCGAGCACGATCCGGCGCGGACGTCGACGCGGTCCTGCGGTCCGCTCCGTCCGCCCCCCGCGCATGGGAGTGGCGCACTCGTGAGACGGCGTAGGAGAGAAGCGATACCTGTGAGCGCAGCGACAACGCGAAGCCGCACCCCTGACCGTCTGTGCGCCGAGGCCGTCGACCTCGCCCGCGCCGCAGCCGAGGAGGCCGCGGCGCCCGGTGTGGTCGGCGAGCACGAGGGACTGGTCTCCGAGGGGGACCGCGTCGTCACCCACTTCTTCGGCTGCACCGAGCTCGGCTACCGCGGCTGGCGCTGGGCCGTCACCGTCGCCCGCGCCTCCCGCGCCAAGATCGTCACCGTCGACGAGACCGCCCTGCTGCCCGGCCCGGACGCGATCCTCGCCCCGGAGTGGGTGCCGTGGAGCGAGCGGCTGCGCCCCGGCGACATGGGCCCCGGCGACCTGCTGCCCACCGACGCCGACGACCTGCGCCTGGAGCCCGGCTGGTCCGGCGAGGACGAGCCCCCGCCCAACTCCGTCCTCTCCGAGGAGCTGGCCGACCTCGTCGACGCGGAGGACGCCGAGGTCACCGACGGCACCCCCGCCGAGCTGGCCACGCCCCCCTCACGGGGTTCCATCGCGGCGGTCGCCGACGAGCTGGGCATGCGCCGCGCCCGGGTCCTGTCCCGCTACGGCCTGCACGCCGCCGCCGACCGCTGGGAGGAGGCGTTCGGCGCGAAGACCCCGATGGCCCAGTCGGCCCCGGCGTCCTGCGTCTCCTGCGGCTTCCTCGCCCCGATCGGCGGTTCCCTCGGCCAGGCGTTCGGTATCTGCGCCAACGAGTTCTCCCCGGCCGACGGCCGCGTGGTCTCCCTCGGCTACGGCTGCGGCGGTCACTCCGAGGCCGCGGTCATGCCGAAGCCCCCGCAGCCGGCCGCCCCGGTCATCGACGAGACCCGCGTCGACCCCTTCCCCCTGCGCCCGGCCCCGGACTCCGGTTCGGTCCCGGCGACGGAGGACGAGGCGTCGGCGGAGCTGGGCCACTCCTGACCCACGGGGCGGCCCGGCCCACGGGAGGGCCGCCCGGGGCCTGGTCGTTCACCCGTCCGCGTCGAAGACCGCCTCGGCCGTCGGCGCGGTGACGGCCCGCCGGAGCCAGCGGCTGAGGGTCTGCGGGTCGTCGCAGCCGTTGATGCGCTCACGGGCCTGGTCGGAGACGTCGAGGCCGCGTTCGGCGAGCACGGTGAGTACGTCCTCGGCGGCGCGCCGCCTCTCGCTCTCGGCACTGGCCTCCGCTCGGGCTTCTTCCCGGATCTCTTCGACGAGGTAGGACTTGTAGAAGGAGAGGTCCACGGCCACCAGATTCCTCCAGAGGTGCTTCGCCGGGTGCTTTCCCAGACCCTGTGCGGTGAATTCGACGATGGGGTCAGCAATGTCTTGAGGCACGTCGCGCAGTGCGGTGGACAGCGCCTTCAGTATCGCATTGACGGCCGGTTCGGCGGCATGTGTGATTGCTGCCAGGCTGGCGAGGACAAGGTCCGCGCGCGCCTCTTCCGGGTCGGTGATCACCGGCATGTTGTGCGGTCCGGCGACCACGGGCCGCAGGGTCAGGGTGGGCAGCTGGGGAGGCCCGCTGCTGACCGCCCGCTGGGCCCATTTGGCCGTGGTGTGGTCCTGGCAGACGACCAGGAGTGCGGTGGGCAGCCGGTACTTCGTCCACAGGTAGGCGGTGTAGTAGGCCCAGCTCGCCGGCTTGTCGGGGTCCCGCTTGCCCTGGGCCTCGACGGCGAGGAGGAAAGCGCCCTGTTCAGCGGTGTCGAACCGCAGGAGCGTATCGACCCGGCGTTCCACCGGACTGGTCTCCGTGAGGTCGGTCGGAAGGGGCGTGGCCCTGACGGGCCTGGGGATGTCCACGCCCAGGAAGCGCGAGACGCGGCTGAACAGGCCGGGGTCGTGCTGGAAGATGCGGTGCATCGCCTCATGAGGCGGACTGACCATGGGGTTCCTCAGTGGTTCGGATGAGTGGCCTCGGACGCGCGGCAGTTCCGGCAGCGGGTCTCCGTCGCGGGGCCGCGGAAGGCGTGGTCGCAGCCGTCGCAGTTGCGCAGGGGGTGCCGTACGGGGGGTGGGGCGGCGGGCGGGCGGTAGGGAGGGAGAGCGGGCAGGGCGGCGGTGAGGCGGTGGGCGAGGAGGGCCGCGGGGCGGGTGAGGGGTTCGTCGGGCAGGTCGGCGGTGAGGGCCAGGCGGACCGCGCCGGGGGTGGCCTCGCGTTCCAGCCAGGTGGCGACGCCCGGGGCGAGATGTTCGGTGTCGGCGGCGGAGAGCAGCAGGCGGGGGTCGTGCCGGCGCAGGCCGGTGAGCAGGTCGGTCGCCTGCTGGAGCAGGGCGGCGGCGGGGAAGGCGGGCCGGGGCACGGCGGGGAGGGCCTTGCGGGGGCGCGGGCGGGGCGGCTGCGGTGGGCGTTGCGCCGAAGGCCGGGGCTGCGGGTCGGGGCAGCCGGTGTCGGCCGGTTGCCGCCGGTGGCCGGGCTGGTTGCAGGAGATCGTGCGGGTGACGATGCGGCCGGTGGCGGTGCGGTGGCGTTCGCGGCGCAGGTAGCCGTGGGCTTCCAGCTCGCGCAGGGCGGAGGCGATCCGGGTGGTGCCTTCGGCGAAGCGTGCGGTGAGGCTCTTGATGTCGACGGGGGCGCCGGAGGGGAGCGACTGGATGTGGCAGCCGAGGCCGATCGCCAGCAGGGACAGCTCCTCGTGCTGGGTGAGGTGGTTGCCGATCACCACGAAGCGGGTGGTGTGGCGGGTGTTCTCGTGAATCACGCCGCCGGTGCGGTGACGCGCTCGGGTCGGATTGCCGTCAGCGGCTGACTGGGCGCGCGGGGGCGCGCTAGGGTTTTGGGTACCCATCGAGAAGATGTTCCTTCTGTTGGTCTTCTTGGTGGTCAGGCCCTCGCTCCGGGATTGCGTTCCCGGCGAGGGCCGATGTTCTTTTCGGGTGTGTGCGCTGAGCGTAGAGGAGCTGTGGGCTCCAAAATCCAGCCCAAACAGTGATGTTCACCCGCCCGAGTGATCGTGCGTCTCGGGCGGGAGGGGTGGGGTTCGGTGGGGTTCTTTCTCCCCCGTTCTTTGTTCTGGAAGGAGCGGGTGGCACCGCAGCTTCAGATCCCGCGTTCCGGTGCCGTGAGCCGTAGTTCGGCCCAGACGGTCTTGCGCGGGAAGCGGCCCTCCGATACGCCCCAGCGGTCCGCGAGGGCGTCGACGAGGAGCAGCCCCCGGCCGGACTCGGCCTCGGGGGAGGGCGGTTGGGGCTGGGGGAGCCGGTCACCCCGGGTGTCGGTGACCTCGATGCGCAGGGTGGTGCCCACGACGTAGAGCGTGAGCCGGAAGTCCCGTCCCGCTACACGGCCGTGGGTCGCCGCGTTGACGGCCAGCTCGGCGATGATCTGGCGGGCGGGGTCCTCGGGCAGCCCCCAGTCCCGCAGTCGGGCTGCGCCCAGGCGGCGGGCCCGGTGGGCGCCGTGCGGCGTGGAGGAGAGCCGCACGCTGAAGTTGCGGACGGGTGCGGCGGCTTCGGCGGTTCGCTGATTCACGTCACCCAGCGTGGCCGGATCCGCATACCGTGAGAGGTCACTTCCCGTGTGCGTACGGTCACTGTCCGGAGGTTGTCCGGTGCTGTCGGGGCTGTGCCGACGGTTGGTGAGGGTAGGGCGCCGGGTGCGTCACGGACGATTCCGACGGAGAGGTGCGGCATGACGGCGGTCGAGGCGGGGACGGGTCGGCTCAAGGGCGAGGCGGACGAGCCGGGTTGGGAGGTCGACCCGGACGACGAGTGGGGCGTCGCCGTCATCACCACGGTGGGGCGGCAGTTGAAGCTGCGGCGCGAGGCAGCGGGGCTGCGGGCGGCCGAGTTCGGGAGGGTGCTCGGCTACGGCGAGGACATGATCTACAAGATCGAAGGGGGCAAGCGGATCCCCCGGCAGGAGTTCCTGGACAAGGCGGACGAGGTCCTGAACGCGGGCGGACTCATCGCGGCGGCCTGGGAGGACGTGAAGAAGGTCCGGTATCCGAAGAAGGTG
>NZ_JBWHZP010000014.1:0-184591 GCF_056323165.1 Streptomyces sp. 3-6 | reverse complement strand
CCGAGGCCCCCGCATCGACCGGACCAGCTACAAAGCCACCACCGGCATCGAAATCCTCGCGCCCGCAGGCCCTTGACGACACGCCCCAGCCGCAAACTTCACGGCCTTGGGACTAGATCTTCTTCCAGTGCTGGTGGGGGAAGTCCGCGAACGCGGTCAGGTCCTCCTTGGCCTGCAGCAGCATCTCTCTGACCTTCGGAAACTGTCGGCCGAGCATGTCGGCGACCGTGTCGAGCTGGGTGCGGACCGCGTCCGCGGTGGGCTGGGCGAAGACGGTGCGGATCGTGGCGGCGACCATCTCCGCCGAGCCTTTCGGGATGACGGCGAAGACGTTGCGGACGAAGTGGACCCGGCACCTTTGCCAGGCGGCGCCGAGCATGACCTTGCGGATCGCTTTGACCAGGCCGCTGTGGCTGTCGGAGATGACCAGATGGACACCGGTCAGGCCGCGTTCGCGCAGGTGACGCGGGAACTGAGGCTTTCCCATCATCGGTCTGATCTGGTCAGATGAAGGGTGAGGACGGCCTGGACGCGGCTGGTGATCCGGGTGGTTGAGCACCGCAGTTTGCGGAGGAGTCGCCAGGACTTGAGGGTGGCGACGGCCTGTTCGACGAGTGCGCGGATCTTCGCGTGGGACCGGTTCACCGCCTGCCGGCCGGTGGACAGGGTCTCCCACCGTCCCCAGCACGGGGTGCGGACCGTGCTGCCGGCGCCCCGGTGGCCCTTGTCGGCCCAGCACGTGATGTCGGCCTCGGCGAGGGCGTCGACGATGCCGTGTTCGCGGGCCGCGCGGATGTCGTGGACGGCGACGGGCAGGGCCGGTGAGGCCCATAGCAGTCGGCCGAAGGGGTCTGCGATGCCCTGCATGTTCATCCCGTGCCTCTTGTGCCTGCCGGAGCGGAACGGCCGGTCTGCGGCAATGCGGTCGATCGGCAGCAGCGTGCCGTCCGGGATCAGCGACGCCTTCATCGGCGCAGTCCGCACCACGTCGGCCAGGCTGGGGGCGAGGGTGACCAGGAGTTGGACAGCCTAGGTGACAGAGCGGTAGGTCGTCGTGGTTCCGACGCCGAACCCGGCCGCGAGCTGGGCGTGCGTGTGCCCCACCCGCAGATGGGCGAGTGTCAGCAGGGCCTGGCGGCCGGCACTCAGGCGCCGCCAACGGGAACCGAACGCACGGCGATGCCGCCGCAACTGCTGCGTGAGGAAACGGAGGGCGGAGCTGGACACGTCGACGCCCGACGGGTGGACAAGCACGTGAAGCCTTTGGTGGAGACGGTTCTCTTGGTCGAAAACCCATCTACCAGGGGCTTCACCATGTTGTCAGCCCAACTGCCGCACTTCAGAGATGGGTTGCAAAGGGCTCACTGGATCTGCTTGATCCGGAGGAGTGGGGAGAGGGCCCCTGTGGTGCGACACCGCCCGGCCGTGAAACGATGCTGCCCGGAGAGGGGGGAGCGTGATTCAGTCGGTGCTCGCGAACATTGCGATCGGACTGGTGACCAGCTTGCTCGGCGGCGCGTTCGTCTGGTTTTGGGAGCGAGCTAAGCGTGCTCGGGCGGTAAATAAGAGGGCGGCATTCTTCGGCGTTCGGCCTGGGCAGACCTGCTTGTTCATACTGGGCAATAAGTACAACTCGCCCGGTACTGCACATTACCGGGACGTGCAGGCGGTTGTGGAACTGGCCCTACTTGCTGGCGAGTTGGACTGTCACGTCTCGGTGGAGTCCGGTAACTTTCGCGGCAGTAACGGTGACCGCACCGAATTCTGTGTTGGTGGGCCTATTGGAGGTTCCAACCTCCGCACCGGCGGCCACCTAGCCGCCCACCTTCCAGGGGTCGTCATTCATCCGTACGACGATAACAGCCCTGATTCGGTGGCCATCGAGGTCGGTGGGGAGAAGTTCCTGTTCGACCGGGGTAACCATGAGTACGCCCTTGTCGCGAAGTTCACGCCCGTTGAGTCTGCTTGCCCAGTTTTCCTTGTGGTCGGGCAGACATCGGTGGCCAACCTGGCCGCGATCCACTTCCTGCGGCGTGAATACGCTCAAGTAGCGCGACGTCTGTCCTCGGTCAAGCGCTTCTGCGCGCTAATCAAAGTCTCCGACATTGAGACCTACGAGTTCCACCGGGCGAAACTGGAACGCGAAGTCACTGCGGTTGCGTTCGGAGAATGAGCGGGCAGCCGGTCGAAGACTCCTACTTTCTGCCACCGGTCCAGCCGGCGCCAGCAGGTCCGCCCGGAGCCAAACTCCAGCTCCAGGGAGAGGAGTTGCCAGGACATGTCGTTGTGGAGGACGTACAGGATGCCCTGCAGGCAGAGCCGGTCCGCCACCGGTCGTGGCCCCGGCGCCTTCTCCGGCCACGACGGCAGTAACGGTTCGATCAGCGCCCACAAGTCATCGTCTACGATCCACGGCCGAGTAGTCTCACCCTCACGGACGGCCGAGTCCTCACACCGGTCACGGCCCACCAGGACGTCTTAGCAAGATCGTGTCACGAGCTCTTGACGGTATGTGGCGTGCGTCATGGGTGACAGTCTTAGTTGCCACCCTGCGCTCCGACCCGTGCGGCCTAGCTCACGCGTCGGGTGGTCGGTGCCCACGCGTGCGTCACGCACGTCTGGTTGCCCTCATGGTGATCTGGCGATGGTCAGACCGTAGTCACGCAGTTAGTCACTCACAGCAGCAGGGGCCCGACCCGCCTTCGCGGATCAGGCCCCTGACCTGGTACTTCACTGTCGGGGTGGCGGGATTTGAACCCACGACCTCTTCGTCCCGAACGAAGCGCGCTGCCAAGCTGCGCCACACCCCGATGTCGCTGCTGTCGCGGCGACGACGTTTACTTTAGCCCACTGGTGCCCGGAGGCGAAATCCGGTTTTGGGGCGGCGGCGGACGGGGTTCGGGCGGGTGTGGTCCACGGCGACCAGGAGGACGGCCAGGGCGTAGAAGGCCAGGCCGAGGAGGAGGGCGTTGCCGAGGACGCCCTTGTAGCCGTGCTGGGTGACGTCGAGGAAGGGGTGGAGGTAGCGGGCAGGGTGGGTGGGGAGGAGCTCGCCCCGGGCCAGGGAGAAGGCGAGGTAGGCCAGTGGGTAGAGCATCCAGGTGGCCGTCTGGCGGAGGTGGGTGCGGGCCGGCGGGGTGAGGATCAGCCAGTCCAGGAGCGCCGCAAGGGGCAGGGCGGTGTGGAGGATGTGGGCGGCGATCGTGGCCGGGAGTGAGGTGTTGTCCGGCAGGGGGAGGGCAGGGTTCGTGTCCGCCAGGAGGAGGTGGTGGACCAGCCCCGTGATCAGCGCGTAGAGCAGGGCCGCGCCGGTCACCGCGCCCGGGAGTGGCCGGCGGCCGGTCCAGGAGCGGCGGGCGGAGGCGAGGCTGACGAGGGCCAGCAGGGCGGCGCTCTGGGCGGCGAAGTGGCTGAGCACCAGGGCGGGGCTGCCGAGCATCACCTGCACGGTCACCGATGCCGTGGCGGCCAGCGCCAGGGTGAGGCGGTACGCCGCTGCCCACGGGCGGCGGACCGGGGCCATGACGGCGCGTGCCGGGACCGGGGAGGGGAGAAGTGCGGGCCTCTTCACGGGGACGGCGGGGAGGCCCGGTATCTCCCGGGGTATCGGTGCGGTCATGCACCCAGCGTGGGCATATCACCCGGTCGGGGCGATATGGGGTGGACCGGTCGGGTTAAGGGTGTATCGGTAGGGGGTACGGGACTGGTCATCGGGGGTGCCCGGTCGACGCCGCCCGGGCTGGCATGCTTGAGTGCCGCGCCCTCGGCCTCGGCACGCGAGCGTTGTCGTCAGCGGTGCGGCGCGACCAGGTTCGTCGTGAGCTTCAGCGAGCGACCGGCGTCGCGGGCGTCACCGCGCGACCAGCGTCATCAGCGTCGCCTCCGGTGGGCAGGCGACGCGGACCGGCGTGTAGCGGTTGGTGCCGCAGCCCGCCGAGACGTGCAGGTAGGAGGTGTGGCCGCCGGAGGTGTGCGTGGACAGGCCCTTGACGCGGTCGGTGTCCAGATCGCAGTTGGTGACCAGGGCGCCGTAGAAGGGGATGCAGAGCTGGCCGCCGTGGGTGTGGCCGGCCAGGATCAGGGGGTAGCCGTCGGCGGTGAACGAGTCCAGGACGCGCAGGTACGGGGCGTGGACGACGCCCATCGAGAAGTCCACGCCGGCCGACGGGCCGCCCGCGACCTCGTCGTAGCGGTCCCGCTTGATGTGGGGGTCGTCCAGGCCGGTCAGCTCGATCGACATGCCCTCGATCTTCAGCGTGCCCCGGGTGTTGGTGAGGTTGAGCCAGCCTGCCGCGTCGAAGCCGTCCCGCATGTCCTCCCACGGGTTGTGGATGGCGCCCACGGCGGGGGCGTTGCCGTTGAGGCCGTGGCGCCCCTGGACCTTCTCGACGAGGTAGCGCGCGGGGTTGCGCAGCTTCGGGCCGTAGTAGTCGTTGGAGCCGAAGACGTAGGCGCCCGGGAACTCCATCAGCGGTCCGAGGGCGTCCAGGACCTCCGGCACGCCCTCCGTGTCGGAGAGGTTGTCGCCGGTGTTGATCACGAAGTCGGGGCGCAGGCCCGCCAGGGAACGCAGCCACCGCTGCTTCTTGCGCTGGCCGCTGACCAGGTGGATGTCGGAGACCTGCAGCACGCGCAGCGGACGCATCCCGGAGGGCAGGACGGGGATCGTCACCCGCCGCAGGCGGAACGAGCGGGCCTCGAAGCCCGCCGCGTACAGCAGTCCGGCGGCACCGGCCGCCGTGATTCCCAGGGGGATCCCGTATCGCGCGCGCATGTCTCCATCGTGTCAGACGGCGGATACCGCCCGTCCGCCTGGTCGCCCCGGTCGCCACCGCCAACTTCGTTGCACCGGGACCGACTCCGGCGCTTCGGGCCCCACTCCGGTGCCCCGGGCCCCCTCTGTACCCCGAGGCCAACTCCGGTGCCTCGTATCCACTCGCCGGTCCGCACCCGACTCGGTGCCTCGTATCCACTCGCCGGTCCGCACCCGGCTCCGCCAGCCCGCGCCCGACCTGTCGCTCCGCGCCCGACCTGTCGCTCCGAGCCCGAGGCGGGTGCTCGGCAGCGGACGGGGAGGCGGTCCGGTGGCCGGGCGGTGCTGTCCGGTCGGGCCGGGTGGTGCTGTCCGGCGGCGTCGGTGAGCGAGGGGCCGGATGGGCTGGGGCGAAATGGGGGAGCGTGGGCGCCCCGGTACCTGCGAGAATCAGGGCATGACCACGCTCAAGTCGAAGCTGCAGGATGACCTCAACGCCGCGATCAGGGGGCGCGACGAGCTGCGCTCCTCGACGCTCCGGCTGACGCTCACCGCGATCACCAAGGAAGAGGTCGCGGGCAAGGAGAAGCGCGAGCTCTCGGACGACGAGGTGCAGAAGGTGATCACCCGCGAGGCGAAGAAGCGCCGTGAGGCGGCCGAGGCCTTCGCGCAGGGTGGTCGTGCCGAGCAGGCCGAGCGGGAGCGGGCGGAGGGCGAGGTGCTGGCCCAGTACCTGCCCAAGCAGCTCTCCGACGAGGAGCTGGACGCGATCGTCGCCCAGGCCGTCGAGGAGGCCAGGGCAGCGGGTGCCGAGGGTCCGCGGGCGATGGGTGCGGTCATGAAGATCGTGAACCTGAAGGTGGCCGGTCAGGCCGAGGGCGGTCGCGTCGCGGCCGTGGTGAAGAAGCTGCTCGCCGGCTGAGCCGCGCAGGACTCCGCTCCCCGCCCTGCCGGTGCCGACCTCGGCTTCGGAGGGTGGGCCCGCTCCGTGCGGGAGGGAGGCCACTCACCGTCGCCCGCGGGCGGCTGCGCTGATCGGAGTTCGCGGGGGATCGCTCTGCCGGGAGTCGGTTGGCCGATGCCGGTTGGCTGATGCCGGTTGGCTGATGCAGGTGGGGCGGTACCGGTGGTGGCGGGGCCGGTGGGTCGGCGCTCGTTTGCCCGGCATTCGTTGGGCCGGTGCCCGTTGAGCGGGCTTTTTGAGTGGCGCGGCGACGTGCCCGACGTGAACCACCCCGTGACGACACCGCGGCCCGCCGCGCACGCGCGCGACGGGCCGCAGGGGCCGCAGTTGTCGGGCCCGAGGGGTGTCCGGTCACAGCCGGATCAGCGTCGGCCTCCCGGGCCCTGGCCCGGACCCTGGATGAAGCCCTCCGGGATGGAGAAGGTCGGGTCCGGCTCGCCGCCGCCGTTGGTTCCGGGGCCGCCGTTCCCGCCGCCGTTCCCCCCGTTACCGTTGCCGCCGCCGATCAGGCCGCCGAGGAAGCCGCCGTTGTCACCGTTGTTGCCGTCGTCGCGGTCCCGGCGGTCGTCGTCCTCGTCGCGGTCCCGGTCACGGTCGTCCTTGCGGTCGTCCGGGATGTCCACGACGGTGAAGTCGGGGGCCTCCTTGCCCTGCAGGGCGCCGTTCATCATGTCGCGCCAGATCGGGCCGGGGACCTGGCCGCCGAAGACCTTGCTGTGCCAGTTGCCGCCGATGGAGATGTTGACCATCCTGCGCTTGTGCGCCGGGTCGCCGACCCAGACGGCGCCGGCCATGTTCGGGGTGTATCCCACGAACCAGGCGGCGTAGCGGAAGTCCGTGGTACCGGTCTTGCCCGCGCTGGGACGGCTGCCGAGGCCGGCCTGCGTACCCGTGCCGTCCTCGACGACGCCCCGCAGCAGCGTGTTGATGGTGTCGGCCGTCTTCTCGGACATCGCCCGCGAGCAGGTCGACTTCGGGACCGGCAGCGACTTGTTCTTCTCACCGACCCGCTGGCTGATCGACTCGATGGCGATCGGCGTGCAGTGCATGCCCCGCGCGGCGAAGGTGGCGTAGCCGTTCGCCATGGTCAGCGGTGACATCTCCTGCGTGCCGAGGGCGATCGACGGCGCCTGCTGCATCTTCCCGCCGTCGGCGCGCTCGACGCCCATCTTCTTGGCCATCTCCGTCACCGGGCAGATGCCGATCTCGCTGATCAACTCGATGTAGTACGTGTTGACCGACTTGGCGGTGGCCTCCTTCATGCTGTAGGGGCCGACCTCCGACTCGTTCTCGTTCTCGACCGGGACGCCCTTCTCGTTCCACGTCCGGCCGTCGCACGCCGCGACCGGCGTCGGGTAGTCCATCTTGTACGGCGAGGCGTACGACTTCGTGGGGGGCATCCCGCCCTCGATCGCCGCCGCGGCCACGATCGGCTTGAACGTGGAACCGGGCTGGTAGCCCGCGCCGCCGCCCATGGCGTCGTCCACCGACAGGTTGATCGTCGTCTCGTTCTTCTTGACGTCGATGCCGTAGGGCCGGGACTGGCCCATCGCCAGGATCTTGCCGGTGCCGGGTTCGACGATCGTGGCGGCGGTCGCCACCTCGTCCTTCTGGTTGACGTGGTTCTTGACCGACGCCTGGACGGACTCCTGCGCCTGCGGGTCCATCGTCGTCCGGATGGTCAGGCCGCCGCGGTTCCAGATCTTCGCCCGGTCCTCCTTGGTCTTGCCGAAGACCGGGTCGTTGAGGAACACCTCGCGCACGTAGTCGCAGAAGAAACCGGCGCCCTTGGCGGCGGTGATGCAGCCGTTGTTCGGCTTGCTGACCTTGAGCCCCAGCGGGGCCTCGGCGGCCTTGTCCGCCTCCTCCTGGGAGACGTCGCCCACCTCGGCCATCCGCTGCAGGACGACGTTGCGCCGCTTGGTGGCCTCCGCCTCGTCGTTGACCGGGTCGTAGCGGCTCGGCGACTGGACGATGCCGGCCAGCAACGCGGCCTCGTGCAGCTCCAGGTCCTTGGCGGACTTCGAGAAGTAACGCTGGCTGGCGGCCTCCACGCCGTACGCCTGCTGACCGAAGAAGGTGATGTTCAGGTAGTTCTCGAGGATCTTCTTCTTGCCCAGCTCCTCCTCGACCTGGATCGCGAACTTCAGCTCGCGGATCTTGCGGCCCAGGGTCTGCTGGGTGGCCTGCGCGACCTTCGTCGGGTCGTCGCCGGCCTCCTCGACGAACACGTTCTTCACGTACTGCTGCGTCAGCGTGGACGCACCCTCGGCGACACCGCCGGTCTGCGCGTTGCGGTTGAGCGCGCGCAGCACGCCCTTCAGGTCGACCGCGCCGTGCTCGTAGAAACGTGAGTCCTCGATCGCGACGATCGCCTTCTGCATGTACGGCGAGATGTCCTTGAGGTCGACCACCGTGCGGTCACGCGAGTAGACGGTCGCGATCTGGCCGCCCTTGGCGTCGAGGATCGTGGTGCGCTGGCTCAGCGGTGGCGTCTTCAGGTTGGCCGGGAGCTCGTCGAAGCTCTCGACCGACCCCTTGGCGGCGAGGCCGAGTGCCCCGACGGCCGGCAGCGCGAGGCCGGCCAGGACCGCTCCTGCGAGGACACTGACACCGACGAACTTGGCGGCCTGCTGTGTGGGTGACAGACCACCGCCCGAGCGCTTCTTTGGCATGAGTGCAGCCTAATCCGTAGTGATAAGCATTCCGCAGGAGCTGGGGTCCGTCGGAGCGTTCGCGTACCGGACCGTGACATCCGACGGGGGTGGCGGGCCCGTGTGACCTGGCGTGGGGGCCGCGGACGGACCGGCATCGGGGGCGTGAGCCGGGTGTGTGTGCCCGTTGTGGCGAGGTGGTGAGGGGTACGTGTGGGGGACGGGGGTGGGGGTGGGGTGCCGGTGTGCCGGGTGGGGCGGGACGCCGGGAGGTGTGAGCCGGTGGCCCACCCCACACGGCTACCGGTGGCGTGCGGGTTCGGTGCGACGGACTTGATCTCCGACGTTCTCGCCGCGCCGGCGGGGAGCGGCTTGTCCGTGCGGTCGTGAGAGTCCCGCTCGGCGTTCGCGGCTCGGTGTTCCCCGCTCTCCGCGTTCCCCACGCTCCGCCCGGGATCGCTCCCTGCCCGAGTCGCCGTCCTCGGCGCTGTTCTCGGCGGCTGTCCTCGCCGTTCGGCGCCGGACGGCTTGACGGCAGGGCGATGGCAGGGCGACGGCAGGCGTCTACGTTCTGATTCGCCGGACAACCGGACAGGCGTTGGCCTAAGCTGCTCTCAACTGTCACAGCAGTGAGGCCATGTATCAATACGTCCGGCGACCCCGAATCGTTCCGGATCTGCTCGACTTTCTCTGTCGAGGCGTGTTGAGCGTGTGTCCGGATCCGCCTCGTGTGTCACTTGGTGCCCGTTGTGGCCCCGCACAACCGCCCTGGATTGCCTGAAATGCCGCGCATGTCGCCAGCTCACTCCCCCGGGTGATCTGCCGCTTACCCATAGTCCGTTCGGACCATTCAAGATTGGGCCCGCTGGGGGTGTTGCGCTGTGCCCGCCTTCCGTAACGTCCTCAACTGGCGGCGGTGAATATGCCGCTGCCGCCGTGGGGGAGCCTCGATTCGGGAGAGGACGGCGCCGGTATGGGCTGGGTTACCGACTGGAGTGCGCAGGCCGCCTGCCGCACTACTGATCCGGATGAACTGTTCGTTCAGGGAGCAGCGCAGAACAGGGCCAAGGCGGTGTGCACCGGATGTCCGGTGCGCACGGAGTGCCTCGCCGACGCGCTGGACAACCGCGTCGAGTTCGGCGTGTGGGGAGGCATGACGGAACGTGAGCGCCGTGCGCTGCTGCGCCGGCGTCCGACCGTGACCTCCTGGCGCCGCCTGCTGGAGACCGCGCGCATGGAGTACGAGCGCGGTGCGGGCGTCGTGGCGCTCGGTGAGGAAGAGGTGTACGAGAACTACGCGGCGGTGGGCTGACGGACGAGGACCCTCGGGGGGTTCTCGGTCCTGGTAGGTCCGGTTCCGTTGGGTCCCGTACAGGGCCGATCGTGGGTCCGGACGGGCCGATCGTGGGGCGTGGTGCAGGGCGCGGTTCCTGGTTCCCGTTGAGCACGGTGACCGTCGGGGCGCGCCCGCCGGTCGTCCGCCACTGGTCGTGCAGGCCGGGAAGACACGTCGGTCCTGGGGCGGCCCTGCGGAACGGTCTTGCGGGTGGGTCCAGGTGTCGCTTCTGCGTGTGCCGGTGGTGGTCGGTCGCGGCCGGGGGTGCGAGCGTTCGCCGACCCGCCGGTCGTAGGTGCGCCGGCCGTCGTGGACGTCAACTCAACGGGCTGACCGGCGTGTGGCGGGCCGCCGCCAGGTGCCGTGCCGCCCGTTGCGCCGCAGGGCCGTATCGCCGTTCTCGGCATGCGGAACGCCCGCCGCCGGCCGCGGTCTGCGGGGTCGTCGTTCACTCGGTCGTTCACCCGTCTCGGGTGTGCGCAGGTCAGGCCGGGGTCTCGGGCAGCTCCGGCCGGTGGGCCGCCAGGCGGTCACCGATGTCCCGCAGCCCCGCGAGGTCGTGCACGTCGCCGGGCAGCGCGGCCACCTCCGTCACCGCCACTTCCGGGTGGAGCGCGGTGAAGCGGTCACGCGTCCGCTGCTCACGCGAGAGCAGCTGCATGCGCTCGGCGTGCAGCCTCAGCAACCCGGCGGCGAGCCGGTCGACGGACTGCTCGTCCGAGGTCTGCTCGTCCGCGGTCTGCTCGTCCGAGGACCGCTTCTCGGAGGTCCGCTCCTCAGGGGTCCGCCCCTGAGGCGTCCGGTCCTCGGTCGTGCGCTCGCCTCCGCCGTCGGCGGCGAACGCCTCGTCCCGCGCGGCGTGGTCCGGGGTGTCGTCCGCGTCGGCGGGGGAGCCTGGGGCGCGGTCGGCATCCACTGCTGCGGCTCCGGTAGCGGGAGAGGAAACCGGAGCCCCTGGACTGGCCGATTGGTCTGGGTGTGCTGAACTGTCGTACGGGTCGGGGGAGTTACGAAGAGAGGCTTTCCCGTCCTCCTGATCCACAATGCCGGAGTCCACAAGATTTTCCGCGGCGGCCAGCGCCCGCTCCGCGGACAACGTGTCGGCGCCGCTGCCGTGCACCCGGTTGAGGACCAGACCGGCGAGCGGCATGTCCTCCGCGGCGAGCCGTTCGACGAAGTACGCCGCCTCGCGCAGCGCGTCCCGCTCCGGCGCGGCCACCACCAGGAAGGCCGTGCCGGGTGCCTGGAGCAGCTTGTACGTGGCGTCCGCCCGCGTCCGGAACCCGCCGAACATGGAGTCCATGGCCGCGATGAACGTCTGGACGTCCTTCAGCAGCTGACCGCCGAGCAGCTTGCCCAGCACGCCGGTCATCATCGACATGCCGACGTTGAGGAACTTCATGCCCGCCCGGCCGCCGACCTTCGCCGGGGCCAGCAGGACCCGGATGAGCCTGCCGTCCAGGAAGGACCCGAGCCGCTTCGGCGCGTCGAGGAAGTCCAGCGCGGAACGGGAGGGCGGGGTGTCGACGATGATCAGGTCCCACTCGTCGCGCGACCGCAGCTGTCCCAGCTTCTCCATCGCCATGTACTCCTGCGTGCCGGCGAAACCGGCGGAGAGCGACTGGTAGAAGGGGTTGCCCAGGATCGCGGCGGCCCGCTCCGGATCCGCGTGCGCCTCGACGATCTCGTCGAAGGTGCGCTTCATGTCGAGCATCATCGCGTGCAGTTCGCCGCCGGCCGAGTCGTCGATCCCCTTGACCCGGCGCGGGGTGTTGTCGAGTGAGTCGATGCCCATGGACTGGGCGAGCCGACGGGCCGGGTCGATGGTGAGCACCACGACCTTGCGCCCCCGCTCCGCCGCACGCAGACCGAGAGCGGCAGCCGTCGTCGTCTTGCCGACACCGCCCGCACCGCAGCAGACCACGATCCGCGTGCCCGGGTCCTCGAGCAGGGGATCGATGTCGAGCGTGCGCGTGGGCGACAGATGACGGCGGGCCGCGTCGGGCGCGTGCGCGTCGGCGCGACCGGGCGGCGGCTCCGGACTACGGCTCATGACATCCCCTGCTTCCGGTCCGTACGGCTGCTTGCGGTCCCGGCGCCGTTCCTCTCCCCGGCGCGGGGCCTCTCCCCGGTGCGGTTCCTCTCCTCGGCGCCGTTGCTCTCACCGGCCCGGCAGCCGACGCCGGTTCCGTTCCGGACGCCGGTGGGGCCGGGACCGGTGCCGACGGCCCGGGTGCCCGTCGCGTTCGACCTGCCGCGGAGACCGGCATCCGGGCGCCCCGCACCGGCCGGGCACGCGTACCCGAGGGCACGCCTCATGACACGCCCTGCCCGCGCAGGTTCCGGGCCAGCTGGTACAGGCCCGCCAGGTCCATCCCCTCCGCGAGCAGCGGCAGTTCGTGCAGCGGCAGGCCGAGGTCGGCCAGGACGGCGCGCTGTTCCGTCTCCAGCGCGAACCGCTCGGCGTACTCCTCCGCCTGGGCGAGCAGGGGGTCCACCAGCCGCTCGGCGTGCCCTCCGCGCCGCGCACCGCCGAGGCCGGCGGACGACAACGACCGTGCGAGGGAAGAACGCGGGACGCTCTCGACGAGTTCCAGGTCCGCCTCCTCCAGCACCCTCGGCCGGACCATGTTCACGATGACCCGCCCCACGGGCAGCCGCGCCGCCCGCAGCTCGGCGATGCCGTCCGCGGTCTCCTGGACCGGCATCTCCTCCAGCAGCGTCACCAGGTGCACGGCCGTCTCGGAGGACTTCAGCACCCGCATCACGGCCTGCGCCTGATGGTGTATCGGCCCGATCTTGGCGAGTCCGGCCACCTCGTCGTTGACGTTGAGGAAGCGGGTGATGCGACCGGTCGGCGGAGCGTCCATCACGACGTAGTCGTAGACGAACCGTCCGGCACGGTCCTTGCGCCGCACCGCCTCACAGGCCTTGCCGGTCAGCAGGACGTCCCGCACGCCGGGCGCGATGGTGGTCGCGAAGTCGATCGCCCCGAGCTTCTTCAGGGCTCTCCCGGCGCTGCCCATCTTGTAGAACATCTGGAGGTAGTCCAGAAGGGCCCGTTCCGCGTCGATGGCGAGTGCGTACACCTCCCCGCCCCCGGGTGCGACGGCGATCTTCCGCTCCTCGTACGGCAACGCCTCCGTTTCGAAGAGCTGTGCGATGCCCTGGCGGCCCTCGACCTCGACGAGGAGCGTCCGCTTCCCCTCCGTGGCCAGGGCCAGCGCGAGGGCCGCGGCCACCGTGGTCTTGCCGGTACCGCCCTTGCCACTGACGACCTGGAGCCTGCTCACGCCTTCGAGCCTAATTGCTCCGCGCGCGCCCCGGCGGCTCCGGGTGGCAGTTGCCACACCCTGCGTCCTCCCTCGCCCTCCTGGCGTCCTGGCTGAGCGCCCTTCCGGGCGCCCGCCCCCGGGCACCCTGTCGGGTGGTGCCGCGGTCCGTGGGTGTTTCCTTCGAGCAGCCGCGCGATCGCCGGCGCGACCGGTGTCCGGCCTCGGTCCGGCGACGGCTCGGCCTTGGCCCGGCGACGGCTCGGCCTGGGTCTGGCGTCGGCCCGGCGATGGATCGGCCTGGGCTCGGGTCCGGCCTCACGGTCCGGACGGTGCCGGTCCGTGGCGTCCGGAGACCGGCTGCCACGTGTGCGCTCCCGTCGCTGCGAGGGCGCACGCGGCAGGGGTTAGAGTCGGCGCCATGACCAAGTGGGAATACGCGACTGTGCCGCTGCTCGTCCATGCCACGAAGCAGATTCTGGACACCTGGGGCGAGGACGGCTGGGAGCTCGTCCAGGTCGTGCCCGGGCCGAACAACCCCGAGCAGCTGGTGGCCTATCTGAAGCGGGAGAAGCAGGCATGAGCGCGGTCGAGGCGAAGCTGTCCGAGCTCGGCCTGAGCCTGCCGGAGGTCGTTCCTCCGCTCGCCGCGTACCAGCCTGCCGTGGTGACCGGACGGTACGTCTTCACGTCCGGCCAGCTCCCCATCGTGGACGGTGAGCTGCCGCTCACCGGCAAGGTCGGCGGCGAGGTGACGCCGGAGGAGGCGAAGGGCCTGGCCCGCACCTGTGCGCTCAACGCCCTCGCCGCCGTGAAGTCCGTCGCCGGTGACCTGGACCGCGTCGCCCGGGTGGTGAAGCTGGTGGGCTTCGTGGCCTCCGCCCCGGACTTCACGGGCCAGCCCGGCGTCGTCAACGGTGCCAGCGAGCTGCTGGCCGAGGTCCTCGGCGACAAGGGCGTGCACGCCCGCAGCGCGGTGGGCGTCGCGGTGCTGCCGCTGGACGCACCCGTCGAGGTCGAGGTCCAGGTGGAGCTGACGGAGGCGTAGACCCCTCCCCGGAAGCCCGGCTCCGCGCCGGACCGCGACCCCGGGCCACCGCATCGCCCGCACCTCGGTGGGGCCGTGGTGACCGCGGGTGCGCGCCCCGTACGACGACGGAGCCGGGGTTCGCGGAGCCGGGTGGCCCACGGAACGGGCCGGGTGTTCCACGGAGCCGGGCGATGCGTCGAGCCGGGCGGTGCAGGGAAGCCGGGCCGCTCCCGGAGCATGCCGACCGACCGTGCGACCGGGCCGGACTCCCACGGCGCCCGGCTGCCCGCAGGGCCCGGTCGCCTACGGAGCCCGGTCGTCACGGGCGGAGTCCGCCGTCCCCGCTCCGTACGCTCGCCCGCCCGCCCTCTCAGGCGCCCGTCCCGACCGGCGCGTCGGCCCGGAAGGTACCCGGGCGGGTTGACCCCTCCCGGAACGCATCGGGCGGGCTGCTTCCGCCCGGCTCGCGCTCAGCCAGTTTCCGGCCCGTGCCTGGACCACTCCCGGCCCGTTCGTCTCGTTCCCGGTTCGTTCCGTTCCTGGTTCGTTCCGGCGCCGCGCTGGTCCCGTGTCCGTGCACGTGTCCGTGCCCGTGTGCCGCCTCCCGGCGTGCCCGCCCCCTCCCACCTGCCACCTGAGCCCCCCACGCACCCGGGCCTCGCGCACCTGAGCCCCGCCCTCCTGCCGCGCTGCCGTCCCGGGCCCCACGTGCCCCCGGGGCAGCCCCCGCCCCCAGGGGCACTCGAACATCCGCCCGCCACGGGATAGCCTCCGCCCATGGCGAATGTGCAGGCCGACGGGCAGTGGTACCCCCCTGAGTGGCCGGACCGGATCCGTGCGCTCACGGACGGCAGTCTCACGCCGGTCGTGCCCAAGCGGGCGGCCACCGTCATGCTCCTCAAGGACACCGGCACGGGTCCGGTGGTCCACATGCTGCGCCGGCGCGCCTCCATGGCGTTCGCGGGCGGTGCCTACGCCTATCCCGGCGGCGGGGTCGACCCGCGGGACGACGACCGGCACGTCCGCTGGGCCGGGCCGTTGCGCACCTGGTGGGCGGAGCGGCTCGGCGTCGACGAGACGGTGGCCCAGGCGATCGTGTGCGCGGCCGTGCGGGAGACGTACGAGGAGGCCGGTGTGCTGCTGGCCGGTCCCACTCCGGACTCGGTGGTGGGGGACACCACGGGCGACGACTGGGAGGCGGACCGGGCGGCGCTGGTCGCGCGGGAGACGTCCTTCGCGGAGTTCCTGGACCGCCGCGGGCTGGTGCTCCGCTCGGACCTGCTCGGCGCCTGGACGCGCTGGATCACCCCCGAGTTCGAGTCGCGCCGCTACGACACCTGGTTCTTCGTCGCCGCGCTGCCCGAGGGCCAGCGGACCCGCAACGCCTCGACGGAGGCCGACCGCACGGTGTGGATCACCCCGCGCGAGGCGGCCGCCGGTTACGACCGGGGCGAGTTGCTGATGATGCCCCCCACCATCGCCACCTTGCGCCAGCTCATGGAGTACGACACGGTCGCGCAGACGCTCGCGGGGGCGCCCGAACGGGATCTTACGCCGGTGCTGGCCACCGCGCGTCTGGAGGAGGGGCGGATCGTGCTCTCCTGGCCCGGGCACGACGAGTTCACCCAGCACATCCCGAGCACCCCGGGTGCACCGGACACTCTCGTCAGTCAGGCCGTCCCGGAGGCTTCGGACGTCCCGAACGGTGGAGCCGCCGTATGACGGATGCCGCAGCCCTTCCCGGACAGCCGCGCGGCGGAGTCCTCTCCGGACCGGCGACCGCACGCGCGGTCAACGTGCTCGCCCCCAACGCCTCGGCCATGACGCTGGACGGCACCAATACCTGGATCCTGTCCGAACCCGACTCCGACCTGGCGGTCGTGGTCGACCCGGGCCCGCTGGACGACGGCCACCTGCGGCACGTCGTCGGTACGGCCGAGCAGGCCGGCAAGCGTGTCGCGCTCACCCTGCTGACGCACGGCCACCCCGACCACGCCGAGGGCGCCGCCCGCTTCGCCGAGCTGACCGGCACCAACGTGCGGGCACTGGATCCGGCGCTGAGGCTGGGCGACGAGGGCCTGGCCGCCGGGGACGTCGTCGCGGTGGGGGGCCTGGAACTGCGCGTCGTTCCCACGCCCGGTCACACCTCCGACTCCCTCTGCTTCCACCTGCCCGCCGACCGCGCGGTGCTGACCGGCGACACCGTCCTGGGCCGCGGTACGACCGTCGTGGCCCATCCGGACGGCCGTCTCGGCGACTACCTGGACTCGCTGCGCCGGCTGCGCTCACTGACCGTGGACGACGGCGTCCGCACGGTCCTGCCGGGGCACGGCCCCGTCCTGGAGGACGCCCAGGGGGCCGTGGAGTTCTACCTGGCGCACCGCGCCAACCGCCTCGCCCAGGTGGAGACGGCCGTCGAGAACGGCCACCGCACCCCGTCCGAGGTCGTCGCCCACGTGTACGCCGACGTGGACCGCTCGCTCTGGCCCGCGGCGGAGCTCTCCGTGCGGGCGCAGCTGGAGTACCTCCAGGAGCACGGTCTGATCTGAAGGCCGGCTCCGATCCGATTCCAACCGATCCGATCTATTTCGATCGGATTCCCTTCGATCGAACCTCTCCCGATCCGATCCGATCCGATCCGGACGGAACGGTGGGCCGTTCCCGGAGAACTGAGCGGTGGGCGTACGACGGCCCACGCGCCGCCCGACAGCGGTGGTCGGCCGGCGCGCGCAGGAAACCGAGGCCCTCAGCTGGGCCGGACGGGTGACGTGACGGTGGTCGGTGACGCGACGGACGGGCTCGGCCCCGTCGGACGGAGCCGCAGCAGCCCCAGCAGCGGCCGCAGCTGCCGTTGCTGGGGCGGCAGGAGCCGCCGACCGCCCGGGAGGCGTCAGCGCGAGCGCTTGGCGAGGCGCTCGACGTCCAGGAGGATCACCGCACGGGCCTCCAGACGGAGCCAGCCGCGCTGGGCGAAGTCCGCCAGTGCCTTGTTGACCGTCTCGCGCGAGGCGCCGACCAGCTGGGCCAGCTCCTCCTGCGTCAGGTCGTGCACGACGTGGATGCCCTCCTCGGACTGCACGCCGAAGCGGCGGGAGAGGTCCAGCAGGGCGCGCGCCACGCGGCCCGGGACGTCCGAGAAGACCAGGTCCGACATGGCGTCGTTGGTCTTGCGGAGGCGACGGGCGACGGCCCGCAGCAGTGCCGTGGCGACCTCGGGGCGGGCGCTCAGCCAGGGGGTGAGGTCGTTGTGACCGAGGCCGAGCAGCTTGACCTCGGTCAGTGCCGTCGCCGTGGCGGTGCGGGGGCCCGGGTCGAACAGCGACAGCTCGCCGATCAGCTCTCCGGGGCCGACGACGGCCAGCATGTTCTCGCGGCCGTCGGGCGAGGTGCGGTGGAGCTTGACCTTGCCCTCGGTGACCACGTAGAGCCGGTCACCCGGGTCGCCTTCGTGGAACAGTGAGTCACCCCTCGCCAGGGTCACCTCACTCATGGAGGCGCGAAGCTCCGCGGCCTGCTCGTCATCGAGCGCCGCGAAGAGCGGGTTCCGCCGCAGAACGTCGTCCACGAGTTCTCTCCTTGTCGACCTGCTCAGGGGATCATGTTCCCCCTAGTACCAGGGGACCGTGGTGCCCATTTTGCCGGACAGTCCAAACAGTGTGATCTGTCACAAGGATGCCGCACCGTGCAGTCGGGGTACGCGGCAGGGGTCCGATTGGGCGCCGATCTTCGGTGTCCGGGGCGGATGTCGGTGCCGGGTCGTAGGCTGGCCGGGTGTCCAAATCGCCGGTGAGAGCACAGGCCGAGGGGGCTGCGCGGGTGGAGGTACGTCGTGATTCCGCTGTGGGCGAACAGGGCCCCGATGGCGGAAGGAAATCCGCGGAACCGGTCGAAGCGACCAGGAGCGCGCCGGTGAAGAAGCCCGGCGCCCGGAAGGCACCCGCGACGAAGAAGACGCCGTCCGCGAAGAAGGCACCCGCGGCGAAAACGGCACCTGCGCCCAAGAAGACGGACGCAGCCAAGACGGCACCCGCACCCAAGAAGACGGACGCAGCCAAGACGGCACCCGCACCCAACAAGGCGGACGCCAACAAGGCACCCACGGCCAAGAAGGCAGCCACAGCCCGAAAGGCACCTGCCAAGAAGGCACCCGTCAAGAAGGCGCCCGCCCAAAAAGCCCCGCCCGTGAAGAAGGCGCCGGCCGCGAAGAAGCCGGTCGTGGCGCCGAAGAAGGCGGCCGTGGCGGTGAAGGGCGCGCAGACCAGGACCGTCGTCGGCGCTCCCCGGGGCGAGTCCCGTACCGCCCTGGTTCGTCGCGCCCGGCGGATCAACCGCGAGCTCGCCGAGGTCTACCCGTACGCGCACCCGGAGTTGGACTTCGAGAACCCCTTCCAACTCGTCGTCGCCACGGTGCTGTCGGCCCAGACCACCGACCTGCGCGTCAACCAGACGACTCCGGCGCTGTTCGCGAAGTACCCCACCCCCGAGGACCTGGCCGCGGCCGATCCCGAGGAGGTGGAGGAGATCCTGCGCCCCACGGGCTTCTTCCGCGCCAAGACGAAGTCGGTCATAGGGCTGTCGAAGGCCCTGGCGGAGGACTTCGGCGGAGAGGTGCCGGGCCGGCTGGAGGACCTGGTCAAACTGCCCGGTGTCGGCCGCAAGACCGCCTTCGTCGTGCTCGGCAACGCCTTCGGGCGTCCAGGGATCACCGTGGACACCCACTTCCAGCGCCTGGTGCGCCGCTGGGGCTGGACCGACGAGACCGACCCGGACAAGATCGAGGCGGCCGTCGGCGCGCTCTTCCCCAAGAGCGACTGGACGGACCTCTCCCACCACGTGATCTGGCACGGCCGCCGGATCTGCCACGCCCGCAAGCCGGCCTGCGGGGCCTGCCCGATCGCACCGCTCTGCCCGGCGTACGGCGAGGGCGAGACGGACCCGGAGAAGGCCAGGAAGCTGTTGAAGTACGAGAAGGCCGGCCTGCCGGGTCAGCGGCTGAACCCACCGCAGTCGTACCTGGACGCGGGAGGCCGTCCCGCTCCGCCGCTGGGCGCCGGGTGACGGAGCAGCCGGGTGGGCAGGCGAGCCGCCCGAGGAACGAAACCGGGGGCACCGGGCGTTGACCCCGTGGGACGCGGACGCGCACGCCGGCTCGGCCGCTGAGCCGGACGCGGGCATCGGTGCGGAGGTGGACGTGGACGACGTGGACGATGCGGGCGGCGAGGGGCACCCGCTGGGGCACGGACCGGAGGCATGGACGGGACGGCAGCCGGTCCCGTCCGGCGGCGCCCACCGGAACGCCCCCGAGCGGTCGCCGCACGCTCGGCGACGGGCTGCCGCGCGCCCACCCGCTACGGGCTCGCTGCCCGGCCCGGCCCGGTCACGAGGGGCACGGTCACGACGGCCACGCGACCGTGGGCACGTCGTAGCAGCCGTACCGGAGCACGCGTGGCGGTACGGCCGACCACGCCCGCGAGGGTGCTCAGGGTCGTACGCCCACGGCGAAGCGCAGGTGAGGGGACGCCCGGACCGGATCGGGCCCGGACGAGGGGGGTGGCGAAGATGCAGGTGAGCGGGGCCCGGGACGACCGGGTGGCGCTCCGTAGGGAAGGTCTGCCCTCCTGGCTCGACCCGGTGGCGCGGGCGGCCGAGACGGTCGCGCCGAGGCAGCTCAGCCGCTTCCTGCCGCCGGAGGACGGCGCGGGCCGCCAGTCCGCCGTCCTGGTCCTGTTCGGTGAGGGGCGTCGCGGCCCCGAGCTGCTGCTGATGGAACGCGCGAGTTCGCTGCGGTCCCATGCGGGCCAGCCGGCCTTCCCCGGTGGTGCCCTCGACCCCGAGGACGGCGACCCGCAGGCCGACGGGCCGCTGCGAGCCGCGCTGCGCGAGGCCGAGGAGGAGACCGGGCTGGACCCGGCCGGCGTCCAGCTGTTCGGTGCGCTGCCGAAGCTGTACATCCCCGTCAGCGACTTCGTGGTCGCTCCCGTTCTGGGCTGGTGGCGGGCCCCGAGCCCGGTGGGCGTGGTCGACCCGAACGAGACGGCACGCGTCTTCACGGTCCCCGTGGCGGATCTCACGGATCCGGACAACCGGGCCACCACGGTCCACCCCAGCGGCTACACCGGTCCGGCATTTCTGGTCGAATCGGCCCTGGTGTGGGGCTTCACGGCCGGGATCATCGACCGGCTGCTGCACTTCGCCGGGTGGGAGCGCCCGTGGAACCGGGACAAGCAGGTCCCGCTGGACTGGCGGTCATGACAGGCTGTTCGCCGTGCCGTGCTCTTCGGGGGCCTGCGAGGGTGGTGTGTCCGCCCCGCCCTCGCTTCCGGATTCCGGCCGTGCCGAAGCGACCGGAGTGACGAGGCGAGGCTTGAATCGGTGAACGTGCTGGACATCCTGCTGCTGGTGGCCGCCGTGTGGTTCGCCGTCGTCGGCTACCGCCAGGGGTTCGTCGTCGGCATCCTGTCGGTGATCGGTTTCCTGGGCGGCGGTCTCGTCGCCGTCTACGCCCTGCCGGTCATCTGGGACGCGCTGACGGACAACGCCGAGGTCAGCACCACCGCAGCCGTCGTGGCCATCGTCGTCGTCATAGTCTGCGCCTCCATCGGCCAGGCCCTGACGACCCATCTCGGCAACAAGCTGCGCCGCTACATCACCTGGTCCCCGGCCCGCGCGCTGGACGCCACCGGCGGCGCCCTGGTCAACGTGGTGGCGATGCTGCTGGTGGCCTGGCTGATCGGCTCGGCCCTCGCGGGGACCACGCTGCCGACGCTCGGCAAGGAGGTCCGCAGCTCCAAGGTGCTGCTCGGCGTCGCACGGGCGCTGCCCGACCAGGCCGACACCTGGTTCGCCGACTTCTCCTCCGTCCTCGCACAGAACGGCTTCCCGCAGGTCTTCAGCCCGTTCGCCAACGAGCCGATCAAGAACGTCCGTCCGCCCGACCCGGCGCTCGCGGGCAGCCCGGTGGCGGAGCGCGCGCAGCGGTCCATCGTCAAGGTCATGGGCACCGCCGAGCGCTGCGGCAAAGTGCTGGAGGGCACCGGTTTCGTCTTCGACGAGCGCCGCGTCATGACCAACGCGCACGTCGTCGGGGGAGTCGACGAACCCACCGTCCAGATAGGCGGCGAGGGCCGCAAGTACGACGCGACGGTCGTCCTCTACGACTGGGAGCGCGACATCGCCGTCCTCGACGTGCCCGACATGAAGGCGCCCGCACTGCGGTTCACGACCGAGGACGCGAGCAGCGGCGACAGCGCGATCGTCGCCGGGTTCCCCGAGAACGGTGCGTACGACGTCCGGTCGGCCCGGGTGCGCGGCCGGATCACGGCCAACGGTCCGGACATCTACCACCGGGGCACCGTCCGCCGCGACGTCTACTCCCTGTACGCGACCGTACGTCAGGGCAACTCCGGCGGCCCCCTGCTGACGCCCGAGGGCGAGGTCTACGGCGTGATCTTCGCGAAGTCGCTGGACGACGCCGAGACGGGCTACGCGCTGACGGTGGACGAGATCGAGGAAGACATCGCCAAGGGGCGCACCGCGAACCAGCAGGTCGACAGCGACAACTGCGCGCTGTGAGCGGGACGGAGGGACGTATCGGCCTCCTGATGGCCGTATGACCCGATGCCCCGACGGTCCCCTGAGGCGCTGACTGCCCGCCGTCTCGACGCCACGGCGCACCGACTCCCCGACGTCTCGACGCCCTGACAGCCGGCTGCCCGATGGCGGCCACATGCCGCGAAACGGGGCGCCCCGAGCCGGGACGGCTGGAACGGGGCGGCGGCCTGAACGGGACGGCCCGGCCCGGGCCCGGGATCGCCGGGTGAGCGACTCCGGGTGCCTGGTCCCGGGGGCGGTCGTCCCGCCGGACGGACGTGCCGTCGGGCTCCACCACCTGTGCGCAGCCGGGGTCCTGACCTGCCCTCAGGCTCGACTCCTGCTCACGTCCCGCATCAGGCCGCGACGGAAGCCAAGAGGAGGCGCCGCCCCGACTCCTTGCGGTCCCTGGCCCTCAGTGAGGCGTTCCGGGCATTCCGTTTACCGCTTACCGCACACGATCAACGCGTGCGACCGCTGCCCGGAGGTGTGCGGGAGTCGGGCCCCCGGAGCGGTCCGGCCGCGTGTGGCGCCGTGCGCGTACCACGGGTGCGGGTCCCCTGAAGCAGGCGTCCAGGCGCCCTGGAGCCCAGGCCGCTCAGGCGTGTGAACGGCCAGGCGTCCGAGGAGATCGAGGTGTTGGTCAGCCGCGTGGTTGGCGGAGGCGGACGGAGACCCAGCGGGCCCGGCGGCGCAGGATGCGCGGAATACCCACTTGAGGGTCGGTCCCTGCGACACCTGCCATACCTGCCATCTGCGGTGCACCGCCTCGCTGGTGAGAGCCCACACCGCTCGCCGAACGGCGCTTGCGGCTTGCGTCACTGTAGTCGTGCGTCCAGCCCATACCCGGACGTCTGCCCCCGCCCCATGGTCGATAACCGCTTCCCGCGCGCCCAATTGGCCTATGCGCCGGGCAAGTGGCCGCTCGTGGGGCAGGTGTTGGGGAAAACATGCGGGGAGTGGCCGTACGGTCACCGATCCGGTTCCGGATCCTTCAGCCAATTGATCAGTTCGGTTGAGAAGGCGACCGGATCCTCTTCGTGTGGAAAGTGTCCGAGCCCGTCGAACAACCGCCAGCGGTACGGAGCCTCGACGTACTGCCCCGAACCGGCCGCGCTCCTGGTGCGGACCACCGGGTCGAGCGAGCCGTGGAGATGCAGGGTGGGCACCCGCACCGGACGCTTCATCCTGCGGTTGAACTGGATGCCGTCCGGGCGGGCCAGGGAGCGCACCATCCAGCGGTACGGTTCCACGGAGCAGTGCGCCGTGGAGGGGATGCACATGGCGCGGCGGTAGACCTCCAACGCCTCCTCGTCGGCCGGGCGCGGTCCGGACCACTCGCGGATGAGCCGGGCGACGAGGGCCCCGTCGTCGGCGGTGAGCTGCCGTTCGGGGACCCAGGGCCGCTGGAACCCCCAGATGTGGGACAGCGCGGCCGACTGGCGGACGTCGGCCACCAGCGCCGAGCGCCACCGCCGCGGATGGGGCATGGACGCGACCGCCAGCCGCCGGACCAGCTTGGGCCGCATCGCGGCCGCCGTCCACGCCAGGAAGCCGCCCAGGTCGTGCCCCACCAGGGCGGCGTCCGGCTCGCCCAGGGAACGGATCACTCCGGTGATGTCCAGCGCCAGGTTGGCCGGGTCGTAGCCGCGCGGGGTACGGTCGCTGCCGCCGACGCCCCGCAGGTCCATGGCGACGGCCCGGAAGCCGGCGTCGGCGAGCGCGGGCAGCTGGTGCCGCCAGGTCCACCAGAACTGCGGGAAGCCGTGCAGCAACAGCACCAGTGGCCCGTCGCCCATTTCCGCGATGTGGAAGCGCGCGCCGTTGGCCGCGACGTCCCGGTGGGTCACCCGTGCGCCGCCGGGCACGTCGATGCGGACGACCGAGGCGGGTTGCGCCGAGGGGGGCTGCGCCGAGGGCGACTGCGCCGGTGGTGTGGAAGGGCCCGTCATGAGGACGAGCGTGCCACAGCCTCGATGGCTTCGGGGCCCCGGTTCTCGGGGAGGGCCGGACGCGGGTGCGGCTTGGCCTTCTGCAGCACGCCCGCCGTCTCCTTCATCGAAGCGGCGACCTTCTGCGGTCCGCGGCCCTTCTTCGCCTTCTTCGCGAAGACCACGCCGATCAGGACGAGTACCAGCGCGACGAGCACGTTCGCCGCGAAGGACAGCAGGAAGCAGAGGGCGAGGTTCCACTTGCTCCAGGTGTGGATGCCGTACGCCAGCGCGAAATTCAGCATCGGCAGGGAGAACACGAGGATCAGTCCGGCCAGCGACATCGCTCCGCCGCTGGCTGCTCCCCGCTTCACGTCCTGTTTGAGCTGCGCCTTCGCCAGCGCGATCTCGTCGTGCACCAGCGCCGACATTTCCGCCGTCGCCGAGGCGAACAGCTGGCCGACGCTGCGTTCGGCGCCGACCGGGCTGCCGTCGGGTGCGCTCATCGCGGTCTCCCTCTCCTGCGTACGTACTGCGTGCCGTGGCCACGGTGCAGTCTGCCGTCCGACGGTCCGTGCCGGGTGGAGCCGAGCCGGTCGACGTCGACCGGTCGTCCGCCGGCCCGCCACCGCGAACCGGTCGTCCGTCCGGCCCGCCGGGCCGCACGCACCGGTGCTGCGTTCGGTCCGGTGACTCCGGCCCGTCCGGTGCGGTGGTCCGACCGCCCGGTCCGGGTGGCCCGACGTTCCCGCTTCCACCGGTTCGGCGTCCGTCGCACCCCGACCGCTCCTGTCCGGCGGCGAGCGTTCGAGCCCGAGAGCCAACCGCTTGCTGCCGGACCGAGGCGCGTCCGACTTTTGTACCGTCTCGTCAGATCATGCCGGACGGTCGTGCTCCTCGCCTGCCCCGCCCGCCACTTCCGCAAGCCCGTGGCGCGCCGCGGCCTTCTCCTCGGCGAGTCGCCGGTGCTCCGCGGCCTTCCGCTCGTGGATCTCCGCCATGCGCACGTGGTACTCCGGGTCGTCCTCCTCGTAGATGTCCGGCACACCGCTCGCGTCCTCGTCGCGGTTCTCCGCCTCCTCCAGCCTGCGGTACTTGGCGTTGCGCAGCTTCAGCAGGACGGTGGCCAGGACGGTGGCGATGAGCGAGCCGGTCAGGACGGCGGCCTTGACCCGGTCGGTCATGGACGCGTCGCCGGCGAAGGCGAGTTCACCGATGAGCAGGGAGACGGTGAAGCCGATCCCGGCCAGGCTGGCCACGGCGAAGACGTCGGGCCAGGCGAGGTCGTCGCTGAGGGAGGCCCGGGTGAAGCGGGCCGTCAGCCAGGTGCCGCCGAAGATACCGACCGTCTTGCCGACGACGAGCCCGAGCACCACGCCGAGCGTCTCCGGAGTGGTGAACACGTCGGCGAGCGCACTTCCGGAGACCGTCACCCCGGCGCTGAACAGGGCGAACAACGGCACCGCAAGGCCCGCCGACACAGGCCGGACGAGGTGCTCCACGCGCTCCCCCGGAGAGCTCTCCTCACCCTCGCGACGGTGACAGCGGAGCATCAGGCCCATGGCGACACCGGCGATGGTCGCGTGGATGCCGCTGTTGTACATCAGCCCCCAGACGACCAGCGCGAGGGGCACGTACACGTACCACCCGCGCACGCCCTTGCGGAGCAGGAACCAGAAGAGGCCCAGGCTCAGGGCGGCACCGCCGAGCGCGGCGAAGTTGAGGCTCTCGGTGAAGAAGACCGCGATGATGAGGATCGCGAACAGGTCGTCCACCACGGCGAGCGTGAGCAGGAAGGCGCGCAGGGCGCTCGGCAGGGACGTGCCGATGACCGCGAGGACGGCGAGGGCGAAGGCGATGTCGGTGGCGGTCGGCACGGCCCAGCCGGCGAGTGATCCGCCGCCGGCCGAGCTGGTGATCGTGTAGACGATCGCCGGTGCGGCCATGCCGCAGAGGGCGGCGACGACCGGGAGCGCGGCGGCCCGGGGGTCGCGTAGGTCGCCCGCGACCAGTTCCCGTTTCAGTTCGACGCCGGCGACGAAGAAGAAGATCGCGAGCAGTCCGTCGGCGGCCCAGTGGGCGACGGAGAGGTCGAGGCCGAGCGCCTCCGGGCCGAAGTGGAAGTCGCTGACGCTCGTGTAGCTGTCGCTCAGCGCGGGAACGTTCGCCCAGATCAGGGCGGCGACGGCGGCGAGGAGCAGCAGGACCCCGCCGACGGTCTCGGTCCGCAGCGCGTCCGTGATGAAGGTCCGCTCGGGCAGCGAGAGGCGTCCGAAGGCCTTGCTGGGGCGGGGGGTGTGGGGCGGGGTCACGGGGTGGTCCTCTGGTCGGTGGGCAGCACGAACTGTGTGCCGACCAGACTTCCCGGCGCTCCATGGAACCGCTTCCGGCGCGGTTTCTGGCTACTGTAACCGCCACGCCGAACGGGTGCACCGGGGGGTGGCAGGGCGCCTGGCCGGGCCTGATGGGCTCACGACGGGGTCCGGACGCAGGTCCCGCGGGCTTCTCACCCGGTTCTCCGGGCCGGCGGCGCGCCTTCAGGGGGTCTTCTCGCCGACGCGCGGCCCGGCCGACCCGGGGCCCGGCCGACCCGGGGCCCGGCCGACGCGGGGCATCCGCCGGTACCCCGTCCTCCGGCCCGATGCCAGTCCCGGTACGGGCGCCCACCTGCTCGTACCGAGCAGCGTGCGCGCGCACCGAGCGGTGTCCGCGTGCACCGTGAGGCGTCCGCGCCCCCGAGTGCGGCTCGCGCACACCGACTGCGGCTCGCGCACGTCGGCGGCAGCGTTCCCGTTCCGCTCCTGCAACGCCCGGACACGGCGACGCCTCACGCCCCAGCGCCACGACGTGGGCGCGGCGCAGCGACGCCCCGGCCTCGCGACGCTCGGCCTCCCGACGCCCGACCGAACGCGGCAGGGGCACCCGGTGCGGTGAGCCCCGGGTGCCCCTGCCGGTCGCAACGGCTGTGCTGGCCGTCTCGGCCGGTCTCGGTCGTACCGGCGTGCCGGTCGTGCCGGTCGTGCGCGCCGGGCCGGCGGCGCCCTGCATGCCGGTCGTACCGGACGCCACCGTCAGTCCGCGCTCGGGCCTTGCTCAGCCCTCGCTCGGGCCTTGCTCAGCCGTCGCTCAGTCCTCGCTGGGCGACTGCGGCAGCTTCGCCTGGATGAGGTCCATGACGGTGGAGTCGGTCAGGGTGGTGACGTCGCCGAGCTGACGGTTCTCCGCGACGTCCCTGAGGAGACGGCGCATGATCTTGCCCGAGCGGGTCTTCGGCAGCTCCGCCACCGGAAGGATCCGCTTGGGCTTGGCGATCGGACCGAGGGTGGCGCCGACGTGGTTGCGCAGCTCGGCGACCAGGTCCTCGGTCTCCGCCGCCGTCCCGCGCAGGATGACGAAGGCGACGATCGCCTGGCCGGTCGTCTCGTCGGCGGCGCCGACCACGGCCGCCTCGGCGACCGACGGGTGGGAGACGAGGGCCGACTCGACCTCGGTGGTGGAGATGTTGTGCCCCGAGACCAGCATCACGTCGTCGACCCGGCCGAGCAGCCAGATGTCGCCGTCGTCGTCGCGCTTGGCGCCGTCGCCCGCGAAGTACTTGCCCTCGAACCGGGACCAGTACGTGTCGATGTAGCGCTGGTCGTCGCCCCAGATGGTGCGCAGCATCGACGGCCAGGGCTCGGTGACGACCAGGTACCCGCCGCCCCCGCTGGGCACCTCGTTGCCCTCGTCGTCGACGACGGTCGCGGCCACGCCGGGCAGCGGCGTCTGGGCGGAGCCGGGCTTGGCGTGGGTCACGCCGGGCAGCGGCGAGATCATGATGCCGCCGGTCTCCGTCTGCCACCAGGTGTCCACCACCGGGGTGCGGTCCCCACCGATGTTCTTGCGGTACCAGACCCATGCCTCGGGGTTGATCGGCTCACCGACCGAGCCCAGGAGCCGCAGCGACGACAGGTCGAACTTGGCGGGGACGTCGTCGCCCCACTTCATGAACGTCCGGATCGCGGTGGGCGCGGTGTAGAGGATGGTGACGCCGTACTTCTGGACGATCTCCCAGAAGCGGCCCTGGTGCGGTGTGTCGGGGGTGCCCTCGTACATGACCTGGGTCGCGCCGTTGGCGAGCGGGCCGTAGACGATGTAGGAGTGGCCGGTCACCCAGCCGATGTCGGCCGTGCACCAGAACACGTCCGTCTCCGGCTTCAGGTCGAAGACCGACCAGTGGGTGTACGCCGTCTGGGTGAGGAAGCCGCCGGAGGTGTGCAGGATGCCCTTCGGCTTACCCGTGGTGCCGGACGTGTACAGGATGAACAGCGGGTGCTCGGCGCCGAAGGCCTCCGGCGTGTGCTCGCTGCTCTGCCTTCCGACGAGGTCGTGCCACCACACGTCGCGGCCCTCGGTCCAGGCGATGTCCTGGCCGGTGCGGCGGACGACGAGGACGTGCTCCACGATGTCCGCCCGGCCGACGGCCTCGTCCACCGCCGGCTTGAGGGCGGACGGCTTGCCGCGCCGGTAACCGCCGTCGGCCGTGATGACCACTCGGGCGTCCGCGTCCTGGATGCGGGTGGCCAGGGCGTCCGACGAGAAGCCACCGAAGACCACGGAGTGGGCCGCGCCGATGCGGGCGCAGGCCAGCATCGCCACGACGGCCTCGGGGATCATCGGCAGGTAGACGGCGACCCGGTCGCCCTTCTGCACGCCCAGTTCCGTCAGGGCGTTGGCGGCCTGGGACACCTCGTCCTTGAGCTGGGCGTAGGTGATCGTGCGGCTGTCGCCCGGCTCGCCCTCGAAGTGGATGGCGACGCGGTCGCCGTGCCCGGCCTCGACGTGGCGGTCGACGCAGTTGTAGGCGACGTTGAGCTCGCCGTCCTGGAACCACTTGGCGAACGGCGGGTTGGACCAGTCGAGCGTCTCGGTGGGCTCCTTGGCCCAGGTCAGCCGACGGGCCTGCTCGGCCCAGAAGCCGAGCCTGTCAGCCTTGGCACTCTCGTACGCCTCGGCCGTGACGTTGGCGTGGGCGGCCAGGTCAGTGGGCGGCGCGAAGCGACGCTCCTCCCGCAGAAGGTTGGCCAGGCTTTCGTTGCTCACGGCATCTGCCTTTCCCAGGTGTGTCCGTTGTGTCCCAGGCCACAGCTCATCAGAACCGAGGGTGCCGTGACAAGGGGTGACGGCAAAGTGGTTTAGACCTGTTGCGGTGTCGGGTCGGTGTTGGCTCGGTGTCGAATGGTCGGGCGGCCGGGGGGTCACCGATACCCACGGATGCCGACGGCTCCCGGTTCAGGTCGGGTACCGCCTTTCACACCGGGACGGATCCCTCACCTGGGACATCCGCTGTCGGCAGTTCCTCCGCGCGGACGCGGTCGAAGGTCCGTGTCTCCTCCCTCTCCGTCAGCAGGTACGCCTGCGCGTCGGCCACGTCGAAGTACATCCCGTGCAGGTCGAGCCGCCCCTCCCGGACGGCGCGGGCGACCGACGCGTGGGCCCTGAGGTGGTCCAGCTGCTGGACCACGTTGCTCAGGCAGAGCCGCTCGACGGCGTCACGGGGCGGGCCCCCGGCGAGTCGCTCGGCCGGAGCGTCCGTGCCCTCCAGGCGGGCCAGGGCGGGCCGGCCGTGCCGCAGCCAGCGGCTCAGCGGGGTGCAGGCGCCCGCCGGGGGCGCGTCGAGCAGCGCCTGCATCGCACCGCAGCACGAATGGCCGCACACGGTGATCGAACGCACCGCCAGCACCTCCACGGCGTACTCGAGGGCGGCTGCCACCGAGTCGTCGCCCTCCTCGCCGGGCGGTGGGACGAGGTTGCCCACATTGCGCACCACGAACAGGTCTCCCGGACCACTGGACGTGATCATCGAGGTGACCAGTCGCGAGTCGGCGCAGGTCAGGAACAGTTGTGACGGCCGTTGTCCCTCGCGCGCCAGCCGGGCCAGCTCCTCGCGCACCAGCGGGGCGGTGTCCCGCTGGAACGCGCTGATGCCCCGGACGAGCTCCCGTCCGATCTCGCGCGGCCGGTCGACGCGTGCCGTCCCGGCCTCCCCTGGAGGAGGAGCGCCGGTCACGGGGGGCGCGGACGGGCGCTCGCACTGGTGGTTGCGCCAGGCGGTCCACGGCTTGCAGCGGCAGCCGCCGGCCGGCGCGCTGTCCTCCTCCGTGCCCTCGGCCGGGGGCGGCCCGGTGCGGTGCCCCGGCTCCGCGAGCCGGAGGCCGGCGCGACGGCCGGTGACCTCCACCCTGCCGCCCCGTGCGCGGTGGGTGCTCTGCCAGTCGTGCAGCGCCTCGTACGCCGCGTGGTCCATGAACGACCCGTCCAGCGTCACGACGGCGTCGGCGCCCGGGGGCACCAGGTGCAGGGCACGGCTGAGTCGCGGCACGGCGAGGAAGGTCAACTGCCCTCTCACGTGGATCCGGTGGGTGCCTCCTTTCTCCGTGTGCGTGATGCGGGTGCGGGTCAGACGGTGCAGGGCCACGGCGACGGCCACGGCGATGCCGAGGACGACGCCCTCCAGAACGCCCAGGGACACCACACCGAGGGTGGTGACGGCGTAGACGAGGACCTCACGGTGGCGGGTCACCGTGCGGATGTGGTGGAGGGACACCATCTGGATGCCGACGGCCATCACCAGGGCGGCGAGCGAGGCGAGCGGGATGAGCTCCAGGAGAGGGACCATCAGCAGTGCGGCGATCACTACGAGAACGCCGTGCAGCATCGTGGAGTTCCGGCTCACGGCACCCGCGCGCACATTCGCGGAACTGCGCACGGCGACCCCGGCGACGGGCAGGCCGCCGAGGCTGCCGGAGACGATGTTGGCGGCCCCCTGGCCGAGCAGCTCACGGTCCAGGTCGGAGCGGGTGACGTGCTGGGGGCCGGGGCGGGCCGACGCCAGCTTGTCGACCGCGACCGCGCCCAGCAGGGACTGCACGCTGCACACCAGCGTGGTGGTGAGCACGGCGGCCACGAGTCCCAGTACGGGGCCTTCGGGCAGCCCGGCCAGGGCGTGGCTGCGCCAGGACGGCAGGTCGACCTGGGCCAGGGCGAGGCCCGCGGCGGACGCCACGGCGGTGGCCCCGGTGACGGCGACGAGGGCGGCCGGGACCTTGCGCAGGATGCGGCCGATGCGGCCGGGGAGCCGTGGCCAGAACATCAGGAGCATCAGGGTCAGCAGGCTCGCGGACACCGCCGCGGGGTCGAAGTCGGCCAACTGGGCGGGCAGGGCCCGCAGGTTGTCGGGCACCGAGCTCTGCGGGGTGCCCCCGAGGACGATGTGCACCTGGGCGACGGCGATGGTGACCCCGATGCCGGCGAGCATGCCGTGCACGATGGCCGGGCTCACGGCGAGTGCGCCGCGGGCCACCCGCAGGCAGCCCAGGCCGAGCTGGGCGAGACCGGCGAGGACGGTGATGGCGCAGGTCGTACGCCAGCCGTAGCGCTGGATGAGGTCGGCGGTGACCACGGTGAGCCCGGCGGCGGGGCCGCTGACCTGGAGGGGGGAGCCGCCGAGCATTCCGGCGACGAGGCCGCCCACGGCGGCGGCCACCAGGCCGGCCTGGAGCGGCGCGCCGGTGGCGAGGGCGATGCCCAGGGACAGGGGGAGGGCGATCAGGAAGACGGCGACCGAGGCGGACACGTCGGCGCCCGCGATACGAGGGCGCCACGGTCCGGTCGGCGGCGGGCTGTGGGGCGGATGGGCGCGCTCGGTCCGATTCAGGTCGGCGGCGCGGGCGGGGACGCAGGCTGACATGTTTCCCGTCTCCTCGGGGTCTGCGCGGTCGCGGAACGGGTGGGGCTCCGCGCTGCGGCGGGCTGGTCGCGGCGGTGGGGCGCGGCGCCGGCACGGCGTCACCACGGCGGGACGATGCGCACGCACTCCCAACTGGCGGTAAACGAATCGTAATTCGGAGTAAAAGGTAGATCGTGACTTTCCCGGCATACAGGTCAAGGAATCACCCAGGGGGGTGAAGTGCCCATTCCATCGGCTTGTCGTACTAATCCCTGCTTCCGTGCCGTGCGACGTTGGCGGCGCTGTCGGCGTGCCGCGGCAGCACCTGACATCGCCCTCGCGAGGGTTCGTCCGAGAGAAGGAAGAAGGTGGGCGGAAGATGGCCGCCACCCACAGGATCGCAGCGGGCGCCGTGATCGTCGCGGTCTGCGCCGCCTCACTGGCCGCTTGCGGGACCGACACCGAGAACTCCGCGAAGGAGCGGGAGAAGGCCAAGCCGGCTCCGGCGCCGAAGAACGTGGTGCAGCTGATCGGCGACGGATCCACCGCCTACACCGGGGCCCAGCCGCACCTGCCCGAGCCCGAGCGGCTGAAGCCCGGCGAGAAGCCCCCGCAGTTCGTCGTCTTCTCCTGGGACGGAGCGGGCGAGGACAGCCAGAAGCTCTTCTCGCACTTCCGCAAGGTCGCCAAGGAGAACAACGCGACCATGACGTACTTCCTGAGCGGCGTGTACATGCTGCCGGAGGAGAAGCGCGACCTCTACCGCCCGCCGCAGCACTCGCCGGGCCGCTCCGACATCGGCTTCAACGACCGCCAGGGCATCACCGACACCGTCAAGCAACTGCGCCTGGCCTGGCTCGAGGGCAACGAGATCGGCACCCACTTCAACGGCCACTTCTGCGGCAACGGCGGCGGGGTCGGCGAGTGGTCGGTCGAGGAGTGGAAGGACGAGATCTCCCAGGCCAAGTGGTTCGTCAAGACCTGGAAGACCAACACCGGGGTCAAGAACGCGGCCCCGCTCCCCTTCGACTACGACAAGGAGCTCATCGGCGCCCGGACCCCGTGTCTGGAGGGCCAGGAGAACTTCATGAAGGCGGCCCGGGACCTGGGCTTCCGCTACGACACCAGCGGCGTCAACAACCAGGTCTGGCCGAAGAAGAAGGACGGCCTGTGGGACCTCTCGCTCCAGCTGGTGCCCTTCCCGGGACGGTCCTTCGAGACGCTGAGCATGGACTACAACTACATGGTCAACCAGTCCGGCACGACCACGCAGGGCGACCCCGCCAAGCACGAGCAGTGGGGTGACGAGATGCGGGACTCCCTGCTGCAGGGCTTCGACCGTGCCTACAACGGCAACCGCGCCCCGCTGATCATCGGCAACCACTTCGAGTCCTGGAACGGCGGCACCTACATGCGGGCCGTGGAGGAGGTCGTCGAGACGGTGTGCACCAAGTCCGAGGTGCGCTGCGTCTCCTTCCGCCAGCTCGTGGACTGGCTGGACGCGCAGGACCCGAAGACGCTGGAGAAGCTGCGCGGCCTCGGGGTCGGCGAGGCCCCGAAGAAGGACTGGAAGTCCTACCTGGCGGCAGCCGCCCCGGCCCCGGCGCCCAAGGGCGTCCCCGGGGCGCCGGCCGCCAAGGACTGACCGCCCGGCGGTGGCCGTGGAGCCGCCCGCCCTCCGCCGACGTGGTGGCGGGGCGGGCGGCCGGCTCTGTCGGCGCCCCGCCGGGTGGCGGATCCGTCACGGTGCCGGCGGCGCGGGGCGCCGAGCAACGCACTTGCGCGGGCGGCGGCACACCTCCGATGGCGTCCCGCCCGGCGACCGCTCGGGGACACCCGGCGCATCCCCACGGCACCCGCCCGGCGCACCTCAGGGGCGTCCGGCCCCCGGTACCTCCCGCCGGAGCGACCCGGTCATGCGGTGGCCGTGACGCCCTCCCCGAGGACGAAGGAGGGGTCGACCTGGGCCGCGAGGTCGGCGCCCGTGCGCTCGTTGCCCCACGCCTGGGCGTTCTTGAGGTGGAAGTGCACCATCTGGCGCATGTAGCGCTCCCGGTCCCGCCGTTCGTACGAGGCGTCGACGGCCTCGCGCAGCAGGCGCAACGCCCCGCGGTTGGACTCCTCCAGGAGCTCGAAGCGGGGCGGGCGGCCCTTCTCCAGTGCGCGGACCCAGTCGGAGTGCCCGACGGTCACCAGCAGGTCGTCCCCGGTCTCGGCGCGCAGGAAGTCGAGGTCGTCCGGGCCCTGCACCTTGTTGCCGACCACCTTCAGGGCGACGCCGAAGTCACGGGCGTACTCCTTGTACTGCCGGTAGACGGAAACCCCCTTCCGGGTCGGCTCGGCCACGAGGAACGTGAGGTCGAAGCGGGTGAACATGCCGGAGGCGAAGGAGTCCGAACCCGCCGTCATGTCGACCACGACGTACTCGTCCGGGCCGTCGACGAGGTGGTTCAGCCACAGCTCCACCGCTCCCGTCTTGGAGTGGTAGCAGGCGACCCCCAGGTCGGCGTCGGTGAAGGGGCCGGTAGCCATCAAACGGACGGCACCGTCGTCGAGTTCCACCGGGCGGGCGCAGGCGTCGTAGACGGGGTTCTCCTCGCACACCCGCAACAGCCGGGAGCCCTCGCCGGGCGGCGTCGTCTTGATCATCGCGGCGGCCGACGGGATGCGCGGGTTGGTGCCGCGCAGGTAGTCCTTGATGAGCGGCAGGTGCTCACCCATCGCGGGCAGCGCCGCGGCCTCCTCCTCGGCCAGCCCGAGGGCGGCCCCCAGGTGCTGGTTGATGTCCGCGTCGACTGCCAGGACCGGAGCTCCCTCGGCCGAGAGATGGCGGATGAACAGGGAGGACAGCGTCGTCTTGCCGCTGCCGCCCTTCCCAACGAAAGCAATTTTCATGTTCACCAAGCGTAGTGGTGCGATAGCTGTATGTGGCAATCCGACGTGAAGAAGACCACTCCTCCGTGGGTGGGGTCCCCGGGGTGGCTAGGGTCGTACCCATGAGTACGACTGGTGCGTCCGCGGGCCCTCCGCCCGGCCCCCGTCCGGCGTCGAGTGGCGGAGATCCCTTGGCGGCCCTCGGTTCGCTGCCCGGTGTGGCCGACTCCGTGGAATCGGTGCGCAAGGCCGTGGACCGGGTCTACGGGCACCGGGTCATGCGGCGGCGCAGCAACGAGATCACGTCCGAGGCGGCCCTGCGCGGCGCGCGGGGTTCGGCGGCGCTCGGCGGCGCCGACTGGGCCCTGGAGGAGGTGCGGCGGCGCACCGACTTCAGCGGTGACGACGAGGCGCGCACCGTGGGCGCGGCCCTGCGGCTGACCGCCGAGGCGGGACAGTTGCTGTCCATCTGGCGGCAGTCACCCCTTCGGGTGCTGGCCCGGCTGCACCTGGTCGCCGCGGCGGACAAGGCGGAGTTCGTCGGCCGCCCCCGCAAGCAGGGCGAACGGGTCGACGAACCGGGGATCGGGCTGCCCGTGCCCGGCGCCGCCGAGGCGCACGGACGCCTGGAGGGGCTGGCCGACCTGATCATCGCGGGCGGGTCCGCGCCGGCGCTGGTCACCGCCGCCGTGGTGCACGGCGAACTCCTCGCGCTGCGCCCGTTCGTCTCGCACAACGGCCTGGTCGCCCGCACCGCCGAACGCATCGTCCTGGTCGGCAGCGGCCTGGACCCGAAGTCGGTGTGTCCGGCCGAGGTGGGGCATGCCGAGCTGGGCCACGAGGCGTACCTGGCGGCCCTGGAGGGCTACATGTCGGGCACCCCGGAGGGCGTGGCCGCGTGGATCGTCCACTGCGGACGGGCGGTCGAGCTGGGGGCGCGCGAGTCCACGGCGGTGTGCGAGGCCCTGCAGCGCGGAGCGGCCTGACGCCGGCCGGTCCTGCGGACGGCCGCACGAGCGGAGCGGCGCCTGGTGGGCGGCGGTTCGGGCGGGTCGGCCGAGACGGGGCGGCGGTCCGTGGTGAGGGTGGCGGTCCGTGAGGGCGGCGGTCCGGAGTGGTGCGGGCGCGCGGCACAAGAATGCGGCGGTACGAGAACTCGTACCGCCGCCGGCATGTCCACCCGGTTACCAAGCGTCCTCGATATGTACCCATCAGGTCGGGGACTTCGCCCGTCACCTGGTGTGGCTGGCCCGTAATCGACGGGTCGACGTCGCGTGGGTGCCTGGTGGCCATGCTCGGTCCGTGGGGCCTCGATGCGTCTGTCGGGGGATCCTCTCGGATGTCCCTGGTCTCGCGGGCCGTGAATCCTTTGTACTGCACGTACGGACGATGCGGAAGACCCGGCCGCGCTTCTTTACTTTTGGGTTCAAAGGGGCGCTAAACGGGCGTGCGGTTTCCCGGTGGTGAGGGCGTGGACCGGTCCGCGATCAGGCCGCGGACGTCCGTCGTCGGCTGGCGTACCAGACCAGGCCGGCGGTGGCGGCCGCCGCCCCGATGGCCGCGGCGGCCACCAGCGCGGGGCGCGGCGGCACGGACAGGGTGGGCAGGCGCTGCTTCAGCCGTACGGGGCGGTGGAAGTCCAGGATCGGCCACTGTCGTGCGAGGGCTTCCCGGCGCAGGGCCCGGTCGGGGTTCACGGCATGGGGGTGGCCCACGGACTCCAGCATCGGCAGGTCGGTCACCGAGTCGCTGTAGGCGTAGCAGCGGGCGAGGTCGTAGCCCTCGGACTCGGCCAGCTCGCGGACGGCCTCCGCCTTCGTCGGGCCGTAGGCGTAGTACTCCACCTCCCCGGTGAAGCAGCCGTCGTCGCCGACGACCATGCGGGTGGCCACGACCCGGTCCGCGCCCAGCATGTCCCCGATCGGCTCGACGACCTCGGCGCCCGAGGTCGACACGATCACGACGTCCCGGCCCGCGGAGTGATGCTGCTCGATGAGGGTGGCGGCCTCGTCGTAGATGATCGGGTCGATGAGATCGTGCAGCGTCTCCGCGACGATCTCCTTGACCTGCTGCACGTTCCAGCCGCGGCACAGCGCGGACAGGTACGTGCGCATACGTTCCATCTGATCGTGATCGGCGCCGCCGGCCAGGAACACGAACTGGGCATATGCGGTGCGCAAGACCGCCCGGCGGTTGATCAGACCGCCTTGGTAGAAGGACTTGCTGAAGGTGAGCGTGCTCGACTTCGCAATGACCGTCTTGTCCAGATCAAAGAAGGCCGCTGTGCGGGGCAAGGAGTGGTTTTCCACGCCCCGAGCATAGGCGCAGCCCATTCGGCGTAAGGTGCGGCGCGTGGGTTTGCTTGAGAGGGCCCTCGGGTACACCATGGAAGTCACGGATCGTTCGCGACCGTGCTAACCCGGCCCGACTCCTCCCCCCCCGAGTCGGCCGTGGGGACGACCCCCGCTCTCCCCCCCGGCGGGGGTCGTCGCATGTCCGGATACTTTTTGGGCCCGACCTCCCAGCAGTCCGACTGTCGCCTTCCGTGGCGTGGCGCCTCGTTTGTCATGGCTATGACTTAATACGCTGCGTAGCCATCGGACTGCTCTACGGAAAGTCGCACAGTCGGTGCGCCCCGCCCGCCGGTTCTCACTGGTTCGGGTGACGGCTGTATTCACAGCCTCCGTTTTGTCCACAGTTTTCAAGCAAGATCCACTTTATTTCTCGCGGCGCTGCACCGTGTTTCCGACGCGACCCGTCCGGGGCGAGTTCATGGCCGGATGGGTAAGTCGCGTCGCGTTTGGCCGGATTCCGTCGGATCTCCGCAGGAGAAGGCGCTTTCCGGCACTCCACACGTCCGTACACCGCGCAGCCGCACAGGCCGCGCGCCCTGTGCAGCAAGGGGGACCACCATGGCTGGAACCGTCGCACACGACCCGCCGCCGAGGACCGGAGGAGGCCGGCAGGGCGGGCCACTGATCGTCACCGAGGACGCCGGCCTCCTGGACGACCTGCTGCGCCTGTGCGCGGCGGCAGGCGCCACTCCGGAGGTCCACCACGGCCTGCCGGAGCGCCGGGGCCGCTGGGAGGCGGCACCCCTGGTCATCGTCGGGGACGACGCCTCGCGGAGGGTGCGCGGTGCCGCGCGTCGCCGAGGGGTGGTGCTGGTGGGGCGCGACCAGGACGACTCCGGTGTGTGGCGGCGGGCCGTCGAGATCGGCGCCGACCACGTACTGATGCTGCCCGACGGGGAACAGTGGCTGGTCGACCGCATCGCCGACGTCGCCGAAGGCGTCGGCCGCCCCGCACTGACCGTGGGCGTCATCGGCGGCCGGGGCGGGGCCGGCGCGTCCACCCTCGCGTGCGCCCTCGCCGTCACCGCCGCCCGCGAAGGGCTGCGCACCCTGCTCGTGGACGCGGATCCGCTGGGTGGCGGGCTCGACGTGGTCCTGGGCGGCGAGTCGGCCGACGGTCTGCGCTGGCCCGCGTTCGCCGCCTCGCGCGGACGGGTCGGTGGCGGCGCCCTGGAGGAGTCGTTGCCGGAACTGCACTCGCTGCGGGTCCTCAGCTGGGACCGCGGCGACTGCGTGGCCGTGCCGCCGCAGGCGGTCCGCGCGGTGCTCGCTGCCGCACGCCGCGGCGGGGGCGCGGTGGTGGTCGACCTGCCGCGACGTGTCGACGACGGGGTCGCCGAGGCCCTCGCCCAGGTCGACCTCGGGGTCCTCGTGGTCCCCGCCGAACTGCGCGCCGTCGCCGCGGCGGGGCGGGTGGCCTCCGCCGTGGGCATGGTGGTGCGCGACCTCCGCGTGGCGGTGCGCGGACCGTACGCGCCCGGCCTGAACGACCGCGAAGTGGCGCGGCTGCTCGGGCTGCCCCTGGCGGGGGACGTACCCGTCGACCCGGATCTGCGGCACGGACACGCAGCGGGCCGCCCGCCCGCCGCGTCGGCCCGCGGACCGCTGGCCCGCTTCTGCAAGGAGTTCTGGGAGCGGGCGCTGGTGGAGGCGAGGGCGTCGTGACGACCCAGGAACGGGGTGCGGAGGCGTGTGGCGCGGCTGCGACGCAGCTCGGTGCACGGGCAGGTGGCGGGCAGGCGTGGGGCCAGGGCGGGCGGCGGGACGACGTGACGGCGTGGGGGGCGGGTGGGCGACCGGGTGGCATGAGGCTCCCGCCGACACCGGACCGTGCGGCACGGATCCCTGACGGAGGTGCTGCGCGGACCGGGGCGGCGGAGGGGGCACGAGCGGCAGGCGTCGTCCACGTGAGGACGTTGGCCGAGGGTGTCGGTGCCGTGCCCGTGGACAGTCCGACCGGGAAAGGCCCGGCGGCCCACCGGCACGACGCGGCCCGGGGCGAGCGGCCCACCGGCCGCGGACCGTGGTCCGCCTGGTTCGCGTCCGGCCGGTCACCGGAGCAGCAGGCGCCACGGCGACAGCCCTCACCGCCGCCGCAGGCTCCGGCACCACCGCGTCGACCGGCCGGACCGCCGCCGGACGGCGGGCGCAGGCCCGTCCACCGGGCGAACGACGGAAGGGACGGCGACACGGTGCTGATGCCTGGACTGCTCGACGGGGTCCGGCGATGGCTGGCAGAGCGCGGCGCCGAGCCGACGCCCGCGCGGGTGGCGCAGGCACTGCGCGAACAGGGACGGGTCCTGGGCGATGCAGAAGTGCTCCGGACCGCGCAGCAGCTGCGGTCCGAGCTGGTCGGCAGCGGGCCGCTGGAACCGCTGCTCGCCGATCCGTCGGTGACCGACGTGCTGGTGTCGGCACCGGACCGGGTCTGGGTTGACCGGGGCGGGGGACTGGAACTGACCGGCGTCCGCTTTCCCGACCCGACGGCCGTACGGCGCCTGGCCCAACGCCTCGCCGCCGTGGCCGGCCGCCGCCTGGACGACGCCCGCCCCTGGGTCGACGCCCGGCTGCCCGACGGCACGCGCCTGCACGCCGTGCTGCCTCCCGTCGCCGTGGGCTGCGCGTGCCTGTCCCTGCGGGTGGCGCGTCCTCGGGCCTTCACACTCGACGAGCTGGTGGCGGCGGGGACGGTTCCGCCCGGCGGCGACCGGATCCTGCGGGCCCTGCTGGAGGCACGGCTGTCGTTCCTGGTGAGCGGGGGCACGGGCTCGGGGAAGACAACGCTGCTCAGCGCCCTGCTCGGGCTCGCGGGGCCGGAGGAGCGGATCGTCCTGGCCGAGGACTCGGCGGAACTGCGGCCCGACCATCCGCACGTCGTCCGTCTGGAGACCCGGCCCGCCAACCAGGAGGGCGCGGGCCTCGTGACCCTCGAGGACCTGGTGCGGCAGGCACTGCGGATGCGGCCGGACCGGCTGGTGGTGGGAGAGGTGCGCGGCCCGGAAGTGATCCATCTGCTGGCCGCCCTGAACACCGGTCATGACGGCTCGGGCACGGTGCACGCCAACGCCGCGGCCGATGTGCCGGCCCGTCTGGAAGCCCTGGGCACGGCGGCCGGACTCGACCGGCTGGCCCTGCACAGCCAGGTGGCCGCCGCGCTGTCGGTCGTGCTGCACCTGGTGCGCGACCGCGCCGGGCGACGGCGGATCGCGGAGGTGCACGTGCTGCGGCGGGACCCGTCGGGGCTCGTCCGGACGGTACCGGCACTGCGGTGGGGCCCGGAGGCCTTCATCCGCGAGGAGGGCTGGGAACGGTTGCGGGGGCTGCTCCGCGCCGCGTACGCCGACCTCGGCCTCTGAGGCGGGCGACGCGACCGGTGCGGGCACGACGTGCGGGCACGGCGTGCGGGCGTACGGCGACACCGGTACGGGCACGGCGTACGGGCGGACGGTGCGACGAGCGGGGCCGGCCGACGGCGTCAGGCGACGCGTGGCCCGGCGGTCCGCGCCCGGGTGCTCCGCGCGTACCCCCGGCTGCTTCTGCTTCGCGCGAGGGATCGGCCGGAGCGGAGAACCGAGGGCCGGGGAGACGCCGGCCGCTGGGTCGGCCGCTGGGTCATGTGGGACGGGGACGTGCCGGCGCTGGGTCGTCCGGGCCGGGGCGCGCGGGGGCGCTGGGGTCCGGGGTCTGTCGTCGGAAGCGGTCTCGCGGTGGCGGTCCGGCCGTCGGCTTCGGTCGCGCGGCGGCGGCCGGGCCCTCGGCGGCCACTGGGTGTGCGAACACAGGAGTGAGGAGGACGTGAGGATGTACGACTCGACCGAGGTCGCGGCGGGCGCGGCCACCGCCTGTCTGGGCACTGCGCTGTGGCTGCTGGGTACCGGACGCACTCGGGCCAGGGGCGCGCGGCTGCTGGACGGTGGGACGGTACCGGTGGGGTGCGGTCCGCCCGGGTGGTCGCGCGCCGTCGGCGAACTGCTGCGGCGGATCCGTGGGCGACTGCGCTACGAGTGGTGGTCCTTGGCCGGGGGCTTGGTGGTGGCGGCGCTCGGCGCGTCCGTGCTCCCCGCCGTGGCGGGGGCCGCCGGGGTACCGCTGCTGCGCCGCACCAGGCTGGCCGCTGAGCAGCGCCGGGAACAGGAGCGGCGCGGGGACGCGGTGATCGCACTGTGCGGGGCGCTCGCCGGGGAGGTCCGAGCCGGACGCCAGCCCGGCGAGGCGCTGCAGTGGGCCGCACGGGACTCGTGCGGGCTCGGTGCGGCCCGGGCCGCGGTGCTCGCGGCCGCCCGATTCGGCGGCGACGTACCGGATGCGCTCGCGGTGGCCGCCCGCAACCCCGGTGCCGAAGGGCTGCGTGGGCTGGCCGCGTGCTGGCGGGTGGCCGTCGACCAGGGGGCAGGGCTCGCGGCCGGACTCGACCGGCTGGAGGCCGCCCTGCGGAACGAGCGTGACCTGCGCGCCGACCTGCGCGCCCAGTTGGCCGGTGCCCGCGCCACAGCGGTGATGCTGGCCGGGCTCCCGGTGCTCGGTCTGGGTCTGGGAGCGGCCCTCGGAGCCGACCCGCTGCACGTTCTGCTGCACACCGCCTCGGGACTGGGTTGCCTGGCGGCGGGTGTGCTCCTGGAGGGCGCGGGCCTGTGGTGGGTGCTGCGGATCATGCGCGGCGCCGAGGAGGCGGCCGTATGAGCGGCGACGTCATCCACAGGCTGGGGATGGCGCTGGGGGTCGTGGCGGTCGCCGGCTGCTGGGTGCGGTCCCTCGGGCGCGCCCGGGCCGCGCGCAGAACACGCAGGCGCCTGCCCGGGGTGCTGGCCGCGGAAGTGTCGTCGAGCCGCCGGTGGTTCACGGTGCCGAAGCGGGCCCCGGGGTGGCTTTCCTGCCTCGCGGTCGCGGGTGCCGGCTGGGTGCTGGTGGGCGGCCTCGGCGGAGCCGGCGTCGGAGTGACGGGCGGGTTCGCGCTCTGGTGGTGGCAGCGCCGGCGGGCGGGCTCCCTCGATCCGGCGAAGGCCCGCGACGCGACGGTGGCGGCCCGGCAACTTCCGTTGGCCGCCGACCTGCTGGCGGCCTGCATCGAGGCCGGCGCCGGGCCGGTGACGGCCGCACAGGCGGTCGGGGAAGCCCTGGGCGGCCCGGTGGGCGACGCCCTCGCCCACGGCGCGGCGGAGATGCTGCTGGGCGGCGAACCCGGTGTGGCCTGGCAGGGGCTGGCTGCCCTGCCGGGAGCCGGAGCGCTGGCACGGCTCCTGGAACGGGCCGACGTCTCGGGACTCCCCCTGGCCGGACCGGTCGCTCGCATCGCAGCCGGGACTCGCGCGGAGTGGGCCCGTGCCGGCACGGCGCGGGCGCGCAGGGCGGCCGTGCTGGTCACCGCCCCGGTCGGGCTGTGCTTCCTGCCCGCGTTCGTGGCCGTGGGGGTTCTCCCCGTGGTGATCGGCCTCGCGGGCGGAGTGCTGGGAGGGGGAGGCGCATAGCGGACCGCGGAGTACGGGCTGTGGAGAGGGCGACGGGGCGGCGCCGCCCCCACGGCCGGTGAGCCCGGCGACGGGCGCAGCCACACGGCGGACGTCGGCAACGACCGACCAGTGAGAGAACGACCCAATCATCCAAAACCGCAAGGGAGTTGACATGTATCAGATGGTGAAGGCGCGGCTGCGTGCCGTGGTGCGCAGGGTCCGCGCCGTGCGCAAGGACGCCGGAATGGTGACGTCCGAGTACGCGATGGGCATCGTGGCGGCGGTGGCGTTCGCCGTGGTGCTCTACAAGGTGGTCACGAGCGGGCCGGTGGCCGCGGCGTTGTCGAAGATCGTGAAGCAGGCCCTCGATGGCCGGATGTGAGCGGCGGAGGCACCGGGACCGTGGGTTCGTGACGGCGGAGGCGGCCGTGGTGCTGCCGGTGCTGGTGCTGTTCGTGACGGCGCTGGTCTGGGCGTTGCTGGTGGTTGCGGCCCAGATCGAGTGCGTCGACGCGGCCCGGGCGGGTGCTCGCGCTGCCGCCCGGCAGGATCCGCCCGCAAAGGTCGTCGAAGTGGCGCGTGAGGCGGCACCGGCCGACGCCAAGGTGACGGTCAGCCGGGAGTCGGAACACGTCCGGGTGGTTGTGGAGGCCCGGCCGCCGCTGCTGCACGGGTTGCCCTTCGACATCCGGGAGGAGGCCGTGGCGGCCGTGGAGGAGTCGGTGGGGAGGGGGCGTGAGGTCGCGTCTGCGGGGTGAGAGGCGAGGACCGTCGGCTCGACCGGGCGCGATGGGCGGGGGCGGACGCGTCACGGTGTGCTGGGGGAGGCGGCGGCAACTGCCCCGGGGCGAAGGGGGCGAGTGGCGGCAACGGCAGCGGGCCGAAGGGGGTGAACGGAGCGCAGGTCGGCCGTGGGTCCCTGGGCGGCGAGGTGGGATCCGACAGCCGACTCGCGGCAGAGGCAACGGGCGGCAATTCCTGGCTGACGGCAGCGGAAAGGGCATGGGGCGAGGTGGCCGCTGGGTCGACGGCGGCGCTCATCCGTCCTGCCGGGGTGGCCGCGGGGCCGAGGGCGCCGCCCGTCCACTCGGCCGGGGTGGCCGCGGGGCAGGCGACCGCGGCTCCGCCACCGTCTGGAGCGTCGGGGCCATCGCCGTGCTGTGTGTGGTGTCCGGGGTCGTCCTCGGGCTCGGGGAGGCCGTCGCGGTGCGGCACAGGGCAGCCGGAGGCGCCGATCTCGCGGCCCTCGCCGCCGCCGATCACTGGACGGACGGCGCCGCCGAGGCGTGTGCCGTGGCGGACCGGGTGGCCCGGGCGCAGGGCACCCGGCTGACGCGCTGCGATCTCGACGGCGATGTCGCCGACGTGTCGGTGGCGTCGGGGAGGGAGCCGTTCACGGCGGAGGTGCGGGCACGCGCCGGACCTCCCGCCGATCCGATGCCACCGGAGCACCCCGCCTCCCGACAGGCGTCGGCCCGCTCCTGGCCGGGCACGGGCACGGGCTCGGCCTACTCGCGGTCCTCCTCGTCAGGCATGCGGTCGGGCCGCTCCTCGTCGGACACCCACCCACGCTGCTCGCTCTCCGACGCCGTCTCCTTCGTTGCCGTCTCCTCCCGCGCCGTCTCCTTCGGCACCTTGGCCCCCGCCTCGGCCGCCTGTGCCCACGCCTCCGTGGGAGCAGCCTCCCCGGGAACGTCGGCCGCGTCGTCCGGAACAACGTCGTCCGGAACAACGTCGTCCGGAGCAGCGCCGACCGGAGCAGCCTTCTCGGGGGCAGCGTCCCCCGGGGCGGCCGGCTCCCGGGCTTGCTCCGGCGCCGGCTCCGCCAACCCTGCCGGCCCCACCGTTCCCGCCGTCCCGGTTGCCTCTCCCACCCTCACCGCCGTAGCCGTCTCCCCGGTCCCCACCGCCGTAGCCGTCTCCGCAGTCCCGCCCGGATTCACCGTCCTCGGATTCATCGTCCTCGTATCCGCCGTCCCCGGATCCGACGTCTCCGGAATCGCCGTCCCGGAATCCGTCGCTTCCGTCGCCTCCGCCAGCAGGACGGTGAGGAGGCGCACCGCACCGCGCTTGTGGAGAGGCTCGTTGCCGTTGCCGCACTTGGGGGACTGGATGCAGGACGGGCACCCGGCGTCGCACTCGCAGGAGGCGATGGCCTGGCGGGTGGCCGTGAGCCAGGAACGGGCGGTGTGGAAGGCCCGCTCGGCGAAGCCGGCACCGCCCGGGTGGCCGTCGTACACGAAGACGGTCGGCAACAGGGTGTCGGGGTGGAGAGGCACCGAGACGCCGCCGATGTCCCAGCGGTCGCAGGTGGCGAAGAGGGGCAGCATGCCGATCGAGGCGTGCTCGGCGGCGTGCAGGGCTCCGCCGAGGATCTCGGGGTTGATCCGCGCCCGGTCCAGTTGGTCCTCGGTGACGGTCCACCACACGGCCCGGGTGCGCAGCGTCCGGGGAGGCAGGTCCAGCTTCGTCTCGCCCAGGACCTCCCCGGTCATGACCCGCCGGCGAAGGAAGGAGACCACCTGGTTGGTGACCTCGACCGAGCCGAAGCAGAGGCGTCCCTCGCCCCAGGGGACCTCGGTGTCGGTCTCCAGGACGGAGATCGACGTCGTGTCCCGGGCGACCGTCGTGTACGGCGGACTCGCCTGTTCCACCAGGGCGACGGAGTCCTCCAGGTCCAGGGAGCGGACCAGGTAGGTCCGGCCCTGGTGCAGGTGGACCGCGCCCTCGTGCACCGTGGTGTGCGCGGCGCCCGCGTCGACGGTGCCGAGCAGGCGCCCGGTACCGGCCTCGACGACCTGGACCGGCCGCCCGCCCGCCCCGCGGATGTCGGTCAGGTCGGCGGCCCGCTCCCGGCGGGTCCAGTGCCAGGCCCGGGTCCGGCGACGGAGCAGCTTGGCGGCCTCCAGTTGCGGCAGTAGGTCCGTGGTGGCCGGGCCGAACAGGGCGATGTCGTCGTCCGTCAGGGGCTGTTCCTCGGCCGCGGCGCACAGGTGCGGGGCGAGCACGTAAGGGTTGTCGGGGTCGAGGACGGTGGACTCCACCGGTTGGTCGAACAGCGCCTCGGGATGGTGCACCAGGAAGGTGTCCAGCGGGTCGTCGCGGGCGACCAGCACGGCGAGGGCACCCTGCCCGGACCGTCCCGCGCGTCCCGCCTGCTGCCACAGGGACGCCCGGGTGCCGGGGTATCCGGCGATGACGACGGCGTCCAGGCCGGAGATGTCGACGCCCAGTTCCAGGGCGTTGGTGGCGGCGAGGCCGAGGAGTTCGCCCGAGTGCAGGGCACGCTCCAGGGCGCGGCGTTCCTCCGGGAGGTAGCCGCCCCGGTAGGCGGCGACCCGCCCGGTCAGGGAGCGGTCGACCTCGGCGAGGCGTTCCTGCGCGATCACGGAGATCAGTTCCGCGCCCCGCCGGCTCCGCACGAAGGTGACCGAACGGACGCCCTGCACCGTGAGGTCGGTCAGCAGGTCGGCGGCCTCCGCGGTGGCCGTGCGGCGGACGGGGGCACCCTTCTCGCCGTGCAGCTCGGTCAGCGGAGGCTCCCAGAGCGCGAACACCAGTTCACCGCGCGGTGAGGCGTCGTCGGCCACCTCGATCACCGGCAGGCCGGTGAGGCGGCGGGCCGCGACCGCGGGCTCGGCGGCGGTCGCGGAGGCGAGCAGGAACACCGGTGCGGCGCCGTAGCGGGCGCACAGGCGGCGCAGCCGGCGCAGCACCTGGGCCACGTGGGAGCCGAAGACGCCCCGGTAGGTGTGGCACTCGTCGATGACGACGTACTTCAGGGCCTTCAGGAAGGAGGACCAGCGGGAGTGGGACGGGAGGATGCCGCGGTGCAGCATGTCCGGGTTGGTCAGGACGTAGTTCGCGTACTGGCGGATCCACTCGCGTTCCTCGAACGGCGTGTCGCCGTCGTACACCGCGGCGCGCACCGAATGGCCCAGCGGACGTGAAAGTTCCTTCACAGCCCGGCACTGGTCGGCGGCGAGCGCCTTGGTGGGGGCGAGGTACAGGGCGGTGGCGCCGCGGCCGTTCGGTGCCTCGGCACCGTCCAGCAGGGTCGACAGGACCGGGGTGAGGTAGGCGAGCGACTTCCCGGAAGCCGTGCCGGTGGCGACCACGACCGACTCGCCGTCCAGGGCGTGCTCGGCGGCCCGTGCCTGGTGGGCCCAGGGATGCTCGATGCCCGCGGCCTGCACGGCGGCGACGACCTCCGCGCGGATCCGGTCCGGCCAGACGGCATGGCGGCCCTCACGCGGGGGCAAGTGCTCCGTATGAGTAATGCGCGAAGCCCGGCTCGGACCGGACGCGAGCCGGCCGAGGACCGCGTCCGGCGCGGGCCGGGACGCGGTGTCCACAGGGGGTCGATCGGATCGGTGATTCTTGGCCATCGGCACCGAGTGTGTCACTGGCGTGACGGACAATGGGGCCAAGGCGTCGTGCACGCCTGCCGGTAAGTGATTGAATGCCATCGCGGCTGGCGAACCGTCCCGGGGGCTGAGCCGAGATGCCCCAAGGGCGACCGCTCGATAGCTAGGTGCTGGAGGATCCGTGGACCTGTCCCTGTCGACCGAGACCATGGGCGATCGCACGATCGTCAGGGTCGGTGGCGAAATCGACGTATATACCGCGCCAAAGCTGCGCGAGCAGCTGGTCGAGCTGGTGAACGACGGCAGTTTCCACCTTGTCGTCGACATGGAGGGTGTGGACTTCCTCGACTCCACCGGGCTCGGCGTGCTGGTCGGCGGCCTGAAGCGTGTGCGTGCCCATGAGGGCTCGCTGCGCCTGGTCTGCAACCAGGAGCGCATTCTCAAGATCTTCCGCATCACCGGTCTCACCAAGGTGTTCCCCATCCACACCTCGGTCGAGGAAGCGGTGGCGGCGACCGACTGACCGTCCGCCCGGGCCCCGTGCCCGGGCGGCAGGAGTGAAGTTCGAGGGGACCGGGCTCTTCGGCGGTCCGGCCTCTCCACAGCACGCCCGAAGTTGCGAGGGGGATGCATGGCCACCGTTGAGCTCCGCTTCAGCGCGCTGCCCGAGCACGTCAGGACCGCCCGTCTGGTGGCGGCGGCGGTGGCGCGCAGGGCCGGGGTCGACGAGGCCGTCCTCGACGAGGTGCGCCTGGCCGTCGGCGAGGCGTGCTCACGGGCTGTGGGACTGCACCGGAACGGGGGCATCTCCGCCCCCGTGAAGGTCCTGCTGATCGAGGAGGAGAAGCAGTTCTCCATCGAGGTCGGCGACGAGATCCCCCATGCCGCTCCCGGCGAGGAAGTCGCCGACGGCGGTGACGGGGGCGTGGAGACCGGGGAGGACGAGATGGGCCTCGCGGTCATCAGCGGTCTCGTCGACGACGTCGAGGTCAGCGCCGGGGAGCACGGCGGGTCGATCCGCATGAGGTGGCCCACCGCGCCGCCGGCCACCCACCTCGGCTGACCACCGGACCGTCGCACACCACGCGGGACACACCGGGCTGCGCCCACCGAGCCGCACCCCGACGGGCCACTCCCCGCCGGGCCGCTGTCTCCAGGGCCTCGCCGCTTCACTCGTACGGGTGATCGTCTCTCCTGAAGGGCCCCTCGTGGGGCCCTTCAGCGTGTGCGGGTACCGCTGCCCGCGCCTACTGTGACCCCTGTGCCGTTGATCGCGTGAATTCCTTCACGACCGACTGCCGCACAGGCTGAAATGCACAAACGATCGACCGAATGCCTCAAGGGCATTACCGATTTCAGGCCCCAGGCCGTTTCTCGATCTTCAGGTGAAGAGTGCGCACCGGCATTTACATTTAACGCACTCTGTTTTGATCAGGTTCCGGTACCTAGAATCCCGTCCACATCTTGAGCTCAGCCCAAGCGTCAAGGAGGACGAATGGCGGGGCTTTCCATCTCATATCAGTCGGGCCGGCCCACATCTCTCGCGGCCGCCGTGCTGACCGACGACAACCGCGTGCTCGTGGTCGTCATCGGACTCGTGGCCCTGGCGGCGCTCGTGGTCGCGGGAGTCCTGGTGCGCCAGGTGCTCGCGGCCGGCGAGGGCACCGACAGCATGAAGAAGATCGCGGCAGCGGTCCAGGAGGGCGCCAACGCCTATCTGGGACGCCAGTTGCGCACGCTCGGCGTATTCGCCGTGGTCGTGTTCTTCCTGCTCATGCTGCTGCCCGCGGACGACTGGAATCAGCGTGCCGGACGGTCGGTGTTCTTCTTGATCGGAGCGGCGTTCTCGGCGGCCACCGGATACATCGGCATGTGGCTCGCCGTGCGCAGTAATGTGCGGGTCGCCGCGGCGGCCCGGGAGGCGACACCGGCGGAGGGCGAGCCGGAAAAGGATCTCACCGCCGTCTCCCACAAAGCGATGAAGATCGCATTTCGCACGGGTGGCGTCGTCGGCATGTTCACCGTCGGACTCGGCCTGCTGGGCGCGTCCTGCGTGGTGCTGGTGTACGCGGCCGACGCGCCGAAGGTGCTGGAGGGGTTCGGCCTCGGCGCCGCCCTCATCGCCATGTTCATGAGGGTCGGCGGTGGCATCTTCACCAAGGCCGCCGACGTCGGCGCCGACCTGGTCGGCAAGGTCGAGCAGGGCATTCCGGAGGACGATCCGCGCAATGCCGCGACCATCGCCGACAACGTGGGCGACAACGTCGGCGACTGCGCGGGCATGGCGGCCGACCTCTTCGAGTCCTACGCCGTCACCCTGGTCGCCGCGCTGATCCTCGGCTCGGCCGCGTTCGGTGACGCCGGGCTCGCCTTCCCGCTCATGGTCCCGGCGATCGGCGTGCTCACCGCGATGATCGGTGTCTTCGCGGTGGCTCCCCGGAGGTCGGACCGCAGCGGCATGAGCGCGATCAACCGCGGCTTCTTCATCTCCGCGGTGATCTCCCTCGTGCTCGTCGCGATCGCGGTGTACACCTACCTCCCGTCCTCCTACGCCGACCTCGACGGCGTCACCGACGCCGCGATCCAGGGCAAGGACGGCGACCCCCGGGTGCTCGCCCTGGTCGCCGTGGCGATCGGCATCGTGCTCGCCGCCCTGATCCAGCAGCTCACCGGGTACTTCACGGAGACCACCCGGCGACCCGTGCGGGACATCGGCAAGACCTCGCTCACCGGCCCGGCCACCGTGGTGCTCGCCGGCATCTCCCTCGGCCTGGAGTCCGCCGTCTACACCGCACTGCTGATCGGCCTCGGGGTGTACGGGGCGTTCCTGCTGGGCGGTACGTCGATCATGCTGGCGCTGTTCGCGGTGGCGCTCGCCGGCACCGGACTGCTCACCACGGTCGGTGTGATCGTCGCAATGGACACCTTCGGCCCGGTCTCGGACAACGCCCAGGGCATCGCCGAGATGTCGGGCGACGTCCAGGGCGCGGGCGCCCAGGTCCTCACCGACCTGGACGCGGTCGGCAACACCACCAAGGCCATCACCAAGGGCATCGCCATCGCCACGGCGGTACTCGCGGCGGCGGCACTGTTCGGCTCGTACCGTGACGCCATCACCACCGGCGCCCGGGACGTGGGCGAGAGACTGAGCGGCGAGGGCGCGCCGATGAGTCTGATGATGGACATCTCGCAGCCGAACAACCTCGTCGGCCTGATCGTGGGCGCGGCGGTCGTCTTCCTCTTCTCCGGACTGGCGATCAACGCGGTCTCGCGGTCGGCGGGCGCGGTGGTCTTCGAGGTGCGGCGGCAGTTCCGCGAGAAGCCCGGGATCATGGACTACACCGAGAAACCGGAATACGGCAAGGTCGTCGACATCTGCACCAAGGACGCCCTGCGGGAGCTCGCCACCCCCGGCCTGCTGGCGGTGATGGCGCCGATCCTCGTCGGCTTCACCCTCGGCGTCGGGGCCCTCGGCGCCTTCCTCGCGGGCGCCATCGGCACCGGCACGCTGATGGCCGTCTTCCTCGCCAACTCCGGTGGCGCGTGGGACAACGCGAAGAAACTCGTCGAGGACGGCCACCACGGCGGGAAGGGGAGCGAGGCGCACGAGGCCACGGTCATCGGCGACACCGTCGGCGACCCCTTCAAGGACACCGCCGGCCCCGCGATCAACCCCCTGCTGAAGGTGATGAACCTCGTCGCGCTGCTCATCGCGCCCGCGGTCATCAAGTTCTCCTACGGAGCCGACCGCAGCGTCGGCGTGCGGGTGTTGATCGCGGTCCTCGCGGCGGCCGTCATCGTCGGCGCGGTCTACGTGTCGAAGCGGCGGGGGATCGCCATGGGGGACGGGGACGACTCCGAACCGGAACCCAAGTCGGCCGACCCGGCGGTGGTTTCGTAGGGCCGCAGCCGGTCCTGGTCCCAAGATGCGGGCGGGCGGCGCGCGTTGGCGCGTCGCCCGCCCGCGCCGTGCGGAGGGCGCCGGGGTCGTGAGCCTTCTCTCGCTTGGTGCAAACGGCTTCAAAAGTGTCGTACCGGTCGCCCTGCGGGTGGGTGTCGTCCATATGGCGTGTATGTTCCGGGGCCGAGAGCCATGGAAGGGACCAATCCGGTGAACAAGAAGCTCGCGGCCGCACTGTCCGGCGGTGCGGTACTGGTACTGGCGCTGACAGGGTGCGGCGGCGACGACGGCAACGAGAAGCTGGACGCCTGGGCGAAGGAGGTCTGCGACGCCGTGCAGCCGCAGGCCAAGAAGATCGAGTCCGCCAACGCCGCGATCCAGAAGGAGACCTCGGACAACAGCACGCCCGAGGAGGTCCAGAAGACCGACTCCAAGGCGTTCCAGGACATGTCCGACGCCTACAAGGCCATCGGTTCCGCCGTGAACAAGGCCGGTGCTCCGGACGTGGAGAACGGCGAGAAGAAGCAGCAGGACGCGGTCAAGGAGCTGAACGGCATCTCGACCTCCTACGCCGACCTGAAGAAGCAGGTGGACGGGCTCGACACCGACGACCAGGCCAAGTTCGCCGACGGTCTGAAGGACATCGCCACCGAGCTGGACAAGCTCAGCAAGAGCGGCAACGACGCGCTGCGGACGCTGGAGGAGGGCGAGGTCGGCGAGGCCATGTCCCGCCAGCCCAGCTGCAAGACGGCCACCGCCCCGGCAGCGAAGAGCTGACCGGCGGACGGCTCGGCCGGGGCCCGGCGGCGGACGGGCGACCGTCTGACCGGACCGTGACCGTGTCGCTCTCCCGGCGGCCCGGAACCGGCGGCATGCCTCCCCGGTGACGGGTGAGGCGACGACCGTGACGACCGAGCCGCGCCCCCTCTCCGGGTGTCAGCCGGCCGGTCGGCGTCGGCCCCTCTGTCGGAGGGCGAGCCGACGATCGCCTCGGATGCATTGGCTGCCTCGGCTGCCTCGGCTACCCCACGGCGCGTCGGGGCGGTGGGCGGTCCCTGTCGGACGGCCCGGGAGGGGGCGACTGTGGGGACGGCGACGGGCTGTGCGACGGCAGGACGCGTTCCGCCGGTGACGGAAGGGGCATCGCCGTTCAGGGCGCGGGAGTTCCGGCCCGGCCGGACCCTCCCGGGCAGGCGGCGGACGGCACCCGGGATGCGGCTCCCGGGAACACGTCTCCCGCGAGGCACCCCGCCCTTCGCGACGCAGAACCGCGACGCAGAACCGCGACGCAGAACCGCGGCCCGGAACCTCGGCACGGAACCGCGTCGACGGCGCCGCTCCTCCGCCGCGCGGGGGCGTACGGGCGCCGGGCGGCGGTGACAGGGCCGGGGCGGCGGCCACAATGGGGTGCGTGAGTAACGCCGGCCTGCCGCCCCTGCCCCCATCCGACCGACCCGACGCCGCCGCACGGCTGCGCGACGCCCTCCTCGGTGCCTCCTTCACCGCGGACGGCCTGCTCGACCTGCTCGGCGCCCCCGCCTACGCCGCCCTGGCCCGCAGCGAGACCGTGCCGGCTCTCCGGGCGACCCGCGGGGACACCCCACTGGAGACGCTCGTCCGGTTGTTCCTGCTGCAACAGCCCGTCCCGCACACGCGTGTCGCCTCCGTCCTGCCCGTCGACCTGTGCCTGGAGAACGGCTGGCTGCGGCGGACGGACGCGGAGGCACCGGCCGCCGCGGGCGAGCTGGCCGCGACCGTCGACATCCGGCCGTACGGCGGGCCGGACGGTGAGGACTGGTTCATCGTGTCCGACCTCGGCTGCGCGGTCGGCGGCGCCGGGGGCATCGGCAGCAGGGACGAGGGCGTCGTCCTCGGCGTCGGCGGCGCGTCGACGACCCTGGCCGGCATCACCGTCCGTACGCCGGTCGGTTCCGCGCTCGACATCGGCACCGGATCCGGCATCCAGGCGCTGCACACCGCCCGGCACGCCACCCGGGTGACGGCCACCGACGTCAACCCGCGCGCGCTGCACATCACCGCCCTCACCCTGGCCCTTTCCGGCGTGCCGGCGGCCGATCTGCGGGAGGGGTCGCTCTTCACGCCGGTCCGTGACGACGAGAGGTACGACCTGATCGTCTCCAACCCGCCGTTCGTCATCTCGCCCGGCGCCCGGCTGACGTACCGGGACGGCGGGATGGGCGGGGACGATCTGTGCCGCACGCTCGTTCAGCAGGCGGGGGAACGGCTCAACGAGGGAGGATTCGCGCAGTTCCTCGCCAACTGGCAGCACGTCGAGGGGGAGGACTGGCAGGACAGACTCAGGTCATGGGTGCCCCGCGGGTGCGACGCATGGATCGTGCAGCGCGAGGTGCAGGACACCACCCAGTACGCCGAGCTGTGGCTGCGCGACGCCGGCGACCACCGGGGCGACGGCGCGGAGTACCGGGCGCGGTACGACGCGTGGCTGGACGAGTTCGAGGCGCGCAAGGTGAAGGCCGTCGGCTTCGGCTGGATCACCCTGCGCAAGTCGGCGTCGGCGTCGGCGGTGCCCTCGATCACGGTGGAGGAGTGGCCGCACCCGGTCGAGCAGCCGCTCGGTGACACGGTCCTGGGCCATTTCGACCGGCTCGACTACCTGCGGGCGCACGACGACGCGGCGCTGCTGGAGGCCCACTTCCGGCTGGCCGCCGAGGTGGTGCAGGAGCAGGTGGGCCTGCCCGGCGCCGAGGACCCCGAACACGTCGTGCTGCGCCAGAACCGCGGCATGCGCCGGGCCACCCGGGTGGACACGATCGGCGCCGGCTTCGCGGGGGTGTGCGACGGCACGATGAGCGCGGGCCGCATCCTGGACGCCATCGCCCAGCTGCTGGGCGAGGACCCGGTCGTGCTCCGGGACCGCACGCCCGCCCAGATCCGGCTGCTGGTGGAGCAGGGGTTCCTGGAGCCGGTGGGTTAGTCGGAGGGTCCGGCGGCGCCGCCGGCCGGTGTGCCGGGACGGCGGGCCCCGACCGGCCGTCGTCATGGGCGGACGGCTTCCACCGGTCGTCCAGGGCGGCTCCCACCGGTCGCCAGGGGTGGACGGATCCGCCCGGTCGCTGCCCCGGGCGGATGCCCGGGCAGGCCGTCGGCCGTTCCCCCCGGGGCCGCAGGCTCCCGACTTGACCCGACCCGGGCCGGCCCGGCCTCCGCTCAGCCTCCCCGAGCCACTGCCGGACCGAGCGCCGTCCGGGGCCCGCCCGGGTGCGCTCCCGCGCCCGGGCAGGGACCTGCCCCTCCCGCGCCCGGGCGGGCCCTGCCCCTCGCCCGGAGGGGCGGACTGTTCCGAAACTCGGCTCACCGAGACGCCGGGGCGGGGTCCGAGGCGCGGCTCCCCCGACATCCCGCCGGTCCGAGGGAAGCTCCCCGGAGAGACGGCTCCCGGACAGCCCTTGGCTCCCCCGGAGGGACGGCCGGGAGACGGCGGCGCGCCCTCTCGCGCCGTCCCGTCCCGCGCCGTCCCCGCGCCGTGCCGAGCCGGCCCCTCCCGCGCCGTCCCAAGTCCTCGGATCGGAGTTGCCTCCGTCACCCGCGGTTCCGCGTCCCCTCCGGCGAATGTCACACGCGTCGGCCCGGCGAGAATCGGCCGGGGCCCGTCGGCGTTCCCTGGCCTCGGCCGCGCGTTCACCTCGGGTTCGCCTGTCCGCCGTCCGTGCGTGTCAGCCTCCCTCCGAGGCCGGCTTCGGCGGACGCGGACGAGGGACTCGGGGAAACATGGAGAGCGGACCGGCGATCTTCGCGGGATTGGTGTTCTGCCTGTTCGGAGCCGCACTGCTGGTGTGGACGGCGACCCGCGCCCGGCAGCACCGGCCGGTGGCCCACGGGGCCGGTCCACTGGCTTCGGTCGCCGTCGCCACCACCGTCGGCGTGGTCTGTCTGGCCCTCGGCGCGTGGTGCCTGACGCGGCTCTGAGGGCCGGAACCGACCGTGGCCGCGCGTAACCGGTAGGTGGCGCTCCGCATGGGGATCGGCGAGCTCTGAACGGTCCGGGCGGCAGGAACGGTGGTAGTCGGGTTACCGTTCGAGTGGCCGTTGCGGGCTTTTCCCGTTTGACACGGGGGCGGGATGTACCGTCACACTCCGCAGCGTCACCATGACCAGATCCCCCGGGAGACCGCCTGGGGAAGGCTGAGCGTCGACCGGAGAGAAGAGCGAAGTTGTCCCCGACCAGCGAGACCGCGAACGGCGGCCGCCGACTCGTCATCGTCGAGTCGCCTGCCAAGGCGAAGACGATCAAGAGCTATCTCGGCCCTGGCTACACCGTCGAGGCGAGCGTCGGGCACATCCGTGACCTTCCCAACGGCGCTGCCGAGGTGCCCGAGAAGTACACCGGTGAAGTCCGCCGGCTCGGTGTGGACGTCGACCACGACTTTCAGCCGATCTATGTGGTCAACGCGGACAAGCGGGCCCAGGTCAAGAAGCTCAAGGACCTGCTGAAGGAGTCGGACGAACTCTTCCTCGCCACCGATGAGGACCGCGAGGGCGAGGCCATCGCCTGGCACCTGCAGGAAGTGCTGAAGCCGAAGATCCCGGTCAAGCGCATGGTGTTCCACGAGATCACCAAGGACGCGATCCGGGCCGCCGTGGCCAATCCGCGCCAGCTGAACCAGCGCCTGGTCGACGCCCAGGAGACCCGGCGCATCCTCGACCGTCTCTACGGCTACGAGGTCTCGCCGGTCCTGTGGAAGAAGGTCATGCCCCGGCTGTCGGCCGGCCGCGTGCAGTCCGTCGCCACCCGGCTCGTGGTGGAGCGGGAGCGCGAGCGCATCGCGTTCCGCTCGGCCGAGTACTGGGACCTGACCGGTACCTTCTCCCCGGCGGGGGCGGGCCCAGCCGGGGACGCGGGTGCCGTCTCCGACCCGTCGTCGCTGGTCGCCCGCCTGCAGAGCGTCGACGGACGACGCGTCGCACAGGGGCGCGACTTCGACTCGCTGGGACAGCTGAAGAACGCCAACACGCTCCACCTCGACGAGGCGAACGCCCGCGCGCTGGCCGCCGCCCTGGAGAACACGCGGTTCGCCGTGCGCTCCGTCGAGTCCAAGCCGTACCGCCGCTCGCCGTACGCGCCGTTCCGTACGACGACGCTGCAGCAGGAGGCGAGCCGCAAGCTGGGCTTCGGCGCGAAGGCCACCATGCAGATCGCGCAGAAGCTGTACGAGAACGGCTACATCACCTACATGCGTACGGACTCGACGACGCTGAGCGAGACGGCGGTCGCCGCCGCCCGCGCCCAGGTCACGCAGCTGTACGGGGCCGACTACCTGCCGCCGCAGCCCCGCACCTACGCGGGCAAGGTCAAGAACGCGCAGGAGGCGCACGAGGCGATCCGCCCGTCGGGCGACCGTTTCCGTACGCCGGCCGAGACCGGGCTGACCGGCGACCAGTTCCGGCTGTACGAGCTGATCTGGAAGCGGACCGTCGCCTCGCAGATGAAGGACGCGACGGGCAACTCCGTCACCGTGAAGATCGGCGGCACGGCGGCCGACGGCCGCGACGCCGAGTTCAGCGCGTCCGGCAAGACGATCACGTTCCACGGCTTCCTGAAGGCGTACGTCGAGGGCGCGGACGACCCGAACGCCGAGCTCGACGACCGCGAGCGCCGCCTGCCCGAGGTGCGCGAGGGCGACGCCCTGACCGCCGAGCAGATCACGGTGGACGGTCACGCCACCAAGCCCCCGGCCCGCTACACCGAGGCGTCGCTGGTCAAGGAGCTGGAGGAGCGGGAGATCGGCCGCCCGTCGACGTACGCGTCGATCATCGGCACGATCCTCGACCGCGGTTACGTGTTCAAGAAGGGCACGGCACTCGTGCCGTCCTTCCTCTCCTTCGCCGTGGTCAACCTGCTGGAGAAGCACTTCGGCCGGCTCGTCGACTACGACTTCACCGCCCGGATGGAGGACGACCTCGACCGCATCGCACGCGGTGAGGCCCAGGCGGTGCCGTGGCTGAGGCGTTTCTACTTCGGCGAGGGCACCGGCGGGGGCGGCGCGGCCGACGCCGGGAACGGTGACGGCGACCACCTCGGCGGTCTCAAGGAACTGGTGACCGACCTGGGCGCGATCGACGCACGCGAGGTGTCGTCGTTCCCGGTGGGCAACGGCATCGTGCTGCGGGTCGGACGCTACGGCCCGTACATCGAGCGCGGGGAGAAGGACAGCGAGCAGCACCAGCGCGCCGACATCCCCGAGGACCTGGCGCCGGACGAGCTGACCGTCGAGCTGGCCGAGGAACTCCTCGCCAAGCCGAGCGGCGACTTCGAGCTGGGCACCGACCCGGCGACCGGCCACACCATCGTCGCCAAGGACGGACGCTACGGCCCGTACGTCACGGAGGTCCTCCCCGAGGGCACGCCGAAGACCGGCAAGAACGCGGTGAAGCCGCGGACGGCGTCGCTGTTCAAGTCGATGTCCCTGGACACGGTGACCCTCGACGACGCCCTCAAGCTGATGTCGCTGCCCCGCGTGGTCGGCACGGACCCCGAGGGCCAGGAGATCACCGCGCAGAACGGCCGCTACGGGCCCTATCTGAAGAAGGGCACGGACTCCCGTTCGCTGCAGAGCGAGGAGCAGATCTTCACGATCACGCTGGAGGAGGCGCTGGCGATCTACGCCCAGCCCAAGCAGCGTGGCCGGGCGGCTGCCAAGCCGCCGCTGAAGGAGCTCGGCACCGACCCCGTCAGCGAGAAGCCGGTCGTGGTCAAGGACGGCCGCTTCGGCCCGTACGTCACCGACGGGGAGACCAACGCGACCCTGCGCTCCGGCGACAGCGTCGAGGAGATCACCCCCGAGCGCGGCTTCGAACTGCTCGCCGAGAAGCGGGCCAAGGGCCCCGCCAAGAAGGCGGCGAAGAAGACCACCAAGAAGGCGGCGGCCAAGAAGGCGCCGGCGAAGAAGGCCACGGCCGCCAAGAAGACGGCGGCGAAGAAAACCACCGCCACCGCCAAGAAGACGGCGGCGAAGAAGACGACCGCCGGGACGGCGGCGGCGAAGAAGGCGACGACGGAGGACTGATCCGGGCGCGCGGGACGTCGGAGCCGTACCCGTCGGAGCCGCACCGGCCCGCGCCGCTCCTGGTTCCCCCCGGCGCCCCTCGTGGCCCCCGGCGCGCCTCCCGGTCCCCCGGGCGCGGGCGTCGCCCGAGCTCCCCGGCCGTGCGGGGCGGGGATTCCGTCCCACGGCCGAGGCCGTCCGGGCGCCGCCGGGTCCTGCGACCCTGCGGGACGGGGTCCGTCCCACGGAAGCCGCTCCGCGGCGTTCGGAATGCGAACGCCCGGGCATCACCGGTACGTCGCGGCGTGCGCATGTCACGAGGGCCCTCCGGGCTGTCGGCGCGGGCCGATAGGCTGAACGCATGACGCGAGCCGAGCAGCCCACGGCCCCTCAACCGGCCCCCGACGACGCCCTGGTCGCGGACTCCCGCGAGCGCGCCGTCCGTGCCCTGCTGCGCCGACCGCAGTTGAAGCGCCTCTGGAGCGCGCAACTCGTGGGCGGTGTCGGCGACACCCTCGCCCTCCTGGTGCTGGTGCTCCTCGCCGTCCAAGCCGCCGTGGCCGAGGGCTCCTTCGGGGGCGGCTACCGCGGCGTGGCGTTCGCAGTGGCGACCGTTTTCGGCGTGCGGATCCTCGCGACGCTGCTGTTCGGGGCCGTGCTGCTGGGCCCGCTGACGTCGCTCACCGCACCGGACGGCCCGCTGGACCGCCGGTGGACGATGGTCGGCGCGGACGGACTGCGGGCCCTGGCGCTCATCGTGGCCCCCCTGTGGATCGACTGGACGCCCGACGAGGCCCTGGCCGCCCTCCTCGTCACCGTCTTCGTGACCGGAGTCGCCGAGCGGTTCTGGACCGTGTGCCGGGAGAGCGCCGCGCCCTCCCTGCTGCCCGCCCCGCCCCCCGAGGGCGCGTCGATACGACCGCTCCCCGACCACCTGGACGCCCTGCGCCGGCTGTCGCTGCGCACGGGCTTCCTCGCCGTCCCGCTGGCGGCCGTCGCGCTCGTCGTCGCCGGCCTGTTCAACAACCTGCTGGGCACCGGGATCGCCTGGTTCGACACCCACCAGGCGGCCCTCGCCTCGTACGTCGCGGCCGGCCTGTTCGCCGCGTCGCTGTCCGTCCTGACCTTCCTCGAACTGCCCGCGAGCCGCACCCCGCGCCCGCGGTCGCCGCTCGAGGGCCTCCGCCGCCCGAAGAGCGCCGCCGGCTCCGAGAAGGGCCGCACGGGCGCGATGCCCCTGCTGGTGCTCGCCTCCGGGGCCGTCGCCGCGGCCGTGTCGGCCGCCGTCGCCGTGGCCGTGCTGCACGCCGTCGACCTGGGCGGCGGCCCCGTGCTCTTCGGTCTGATGGTGGCCGCGCTGACCGGCGGTGTCGTGGCCGGCATCCGCACGGCGCCCTCGCTCCTGCCGTCGCTGTCCCGGCGGCGGCTGCTCGCCCTGGCCCTCGCCTTCACCGGCCTGGCCCTGCTGGCCGCCGGACTCGTGCCGGACGTCACCACGGTGCTGCTGATCCTCGTCCTCGCCGGAGCCGGCGCGGGCACCGCGGCCAACATCGGACACACCCTGCTCGACCAGGAGACCGAGGAGCAGCGCCGGGGCCGCACGACGGAGCACCTGCACGCGGTGGTCCGGGTCCTCGTGGCGCTCGGCGCGGTCGTCGCCCCGGTGGTGGCCGCCCTCATCGGCCCCCACCGGCTGGAGAACGGCCGCTTCGTCTTCGCCCACGGCGGCGCCGCGTTCACCCTCATGCTGGTGGGCGCGCTGCTGCTGCCGCTGGCCGCGCTGGTCCTGGCCAAGGTCGACGACCGCTCCGGCGTGCCGCTGCGACAGGACCTGCGTGACGCGCTCCTCGGCGGCGACGACCCCGCGCCGGCCCCCGCCCCGAGCGGCTTCTTCATCGCCCTGGAGGGTGGCGACGGCGCCGGGAAGTCCACGCAGGCCGAAGCCCTCGCCGACTGGATCAGGAGCAAGGGCCACGAGGTCGTCCTCACCCGGGAACCGGGAGCGACGCCGGTCGGCAAGCGGCTGCGGTCGATCCTGCTGGACGTCTCCAGCGCCGGGCTCTCCCACCGCGCGGAGGCGCTGCTGTACGCGGCGGACCGCGCCGAGCACATCGACACCGTCGTACGGCCCGCCCTGGAGCGCGGCGCGGTCGTCATCTCGGACCGCTACATCGACTCGTCGGTGGCCTACCAGGGCGCCGGCCGGGACCTGTCCCCGACCGAGATCGCCCGCATCAACCGCTGGGCGACCGACGGGCTCGTCCCCCACCTCACGGTGCTGCTGGACGTGGCTCCGGAGACCGCGCGCGAGCGGTTCACCGAGGCCCCGGACCGGCTGGAGTCGGAACCCGCCGAGTTCCACGCCCGGGTCCGCGCCGGGTTCCTCACCCTGGCCGCCGCCGACCCCGGCCGCTACCTGGTGGTCGACGCCGCTCAGGAGCCGGAGGCGGTCACCACGGTCGTCCGGCACCGGCTGGACCAGGTGCTGCCGCTGTCCGAGGCCGAGATCCGGGCCCGCGAGGAGGCCCGGCGCAAGGCCGAGGAGGAGGCCCGCCGCAAGGCGGAGGAGGAAGCGGCGCGCAAGGCCGAGGAGGAGCGCCTCGAGCGCGAGCGCCAGGAGCAGCTCGCCCGGCTGCGCGCCGAGGAGGAGGAGCGCAAGCGGCGCGAACTCGAGGAGGCCCAGCGGCGCGAGGCCGAGCGGCAGGCCGAGGAGGCCCGGCGGCGGGCCGAGGAAGCCGCCCGGCGCGCCGAGGAGGAGCGTCGGCGGCTGCTCGCGGAGGAGAAGGCGCGCGCCGAGGAGGAGGCCCGCCGCAAGGCCGAGGAGGAACGCCGCCGCAAGGAGGCCGAGGAGGAGGCCCGGCTGCGCGCCGAGGCCGAGGCCCTGCGCCTGGAGAAGCAGCGCAAGGCCGAGGAGGCGCTGCGCCGCGCCGAGGAGGCCCGGCGGCTCGCCGAGCAGGCGGCCGCGGCGGCCGAGGCGGGCCCGACGAAGCAGGCGCCCAGCGCGGCTCCGGATCCGCAGACCCCCGGCACGTGGCCGCGCGAGGCGGGAGCGGACGCGATGACCGTGCCGACGCCGGTGGTCTCACCGACGGCCCCGGCGCACACCCCGGGCGGGTCGGTGGACGAGACGGCGGTGCTGCCCCGCGTGCGGGACGACGAGGGCTCCGGCCCCGGTGCCGGGGTGCGGGAGGCCGAGGTGACGGCCGAGCTGCCGAAGCCGCCGGTCCCGCCGACCCCGCTCGGCGCCTCCGACGAGACGGAGGTCCTGCCCGCCGTGCCGCCCGGTGCCGCGGACGAGACGGCCGTGCTGCCGCCGGTGCGCGGCGACGACCCGGCGGCGGCCGACGCCGACCGGAACGACCGGGCGGGCGCGGGCTGGGACGACCGGCTGCCCCCGGGCCACTTCCGCGACGAGCGCGCCCAGGGCGGCCCCGACGCGTCCCCTGGCGCCGTCGACAGCACGCGCGAGCTGCCGCGGGTGGAGGCCGAGAAGGCACCCCGGCGGCGCCGGAAGCGCTCCGACTGGGCCGAGGAGACCCCGCTGGACGACCTCCCCACGCTGGCCGACGAACTGCTGGGCCCGCACGACGACGGCCCCGGTGACGAGGGCGAGGGTGGCAGAGGGCGCGGACGACGCCGCTGACGTGTGGAGGCGGTCGGCCGCCGGGCACCTGTCGTGACACGGAGACCCGTCTCACGACAGGTGTCGGACGCCACCGAACGCGGGCGGTCCTCTGCCTGGCCCGTGCTGCCCGTGCCTGTGTCCGTGCCGCCGGTGCCCTCACTGTCGGTGCCTCCCCTCACAATGGATCCCGCGGGCCGTGCGGCCGGTGCGAGCAGCAGCCGTACCGTGCGCGCGGCCGGGGTCCTGCGGTGGGCGCAGGGCTGCGGGCGTGCAGGGGACACAGGAGTCGCAGAAGACCGGGAGCTGTAGAAGACCGGGAGCTGCGGAGGACCGAGAAGACCGGGAGCCGCAGAAACGGCAGGGGATGCAGGGGAGCGGTGGACGCGGGAATCGCAGAAGGCGCAGGGGACGGACGCGGTGTGACGCGTCGGAACGGAAGGACGGCGTGACGCCATGACCGTGTGGGACGACCTCGTCGGGCAGGAACGGGTCGGCGCACAGCTCGACGCGGCGGCCCGTGACGCCGACGCGCTCGTCACCGCCGCCGCGGCCGACGCCCCGCCGCCCGAGGCGTCGAAGATGACCCACGCCTGGCTGTTCACGGGCCCTCCCGGCGCCGGACGCAACCAGGCGGCGCGGGCCTTCGCCGCCGCCCTGCAGTGCGTCAGCCCCGACCGCGCGCTCGGCGGCGCCCCCGGCTGCGGCTTCTGCGACGGCTGCCACACCGCGCTGGTCGGCACCCACGCCGACGTGAGCACGGTGGCCGCCGTCGGCTCGGAGATCCTGGTCAAGGACATGCGCGACACCGTGCGGAAGTCCTTCACCGCCCCGGCGAACGGCCGCTGGCAGGTCATCCTCGTCGAGGACGCCGAGCGGCTGAACGAGAAGTCCGCCAACGCCGTCCTGAAGGCGGTCGAGGAGCCCGCGCCCCGCACGGTCTGGCTGCTCTGCGCCCCCTCCGTCGAGGACGTCCTGCCCACCATCCGCTCCCGCTGCCGTCACCTCAACCTCACCACCCCCTCCGTCGACGCGGTCGCCGACATGCTCGTGCGCCGCGAGGGCGTCGAACCGGAGGTCGCCGCGGCGGCGGCCCGGGCCACTCAGGGGCACGTCGACCGGGCGCGCCGCCTGGCCACCGACCCCGCGGCCCGCGCCCGCCGCGCCGCCGTCCTGAAACTGCCGCTGCGCGTGGAGGACGTCGGCGGCGCGCTGAAGGCCGCCCAGGAACTCGTGGACGCCGCCGCGGAGGACGCCAAGCAACTCGCCGAGGAGATGGACACCAAGGAGACGGACGAGCTGAAGGCCGCCCTCGGCGCGGCCCAGGGCGTCCGGCTCCCGCGCGGCACGGCCGGTGTCGTCAAGGAACTGGAGGACATGCAGAAGCGGCGCAGGACCCGGACGCAGCGCGACAGCCTCGACCTCGCCCTGACCGACCTGACGAGCTTCTACCGCGACGTGCTCGCCCTGCAGCTCGGCTCCCGCGTCGCCCTCGCCAACACCGACAGCGAGGACGTCCTGGAACGCCTCGCCCGCTCCAGCACCCCGGAGGCCACCCTGCGCCGCATCGAGGCGATCGCCGCCTGCGGCGAGGCCCTCGACCGCAACGTCGCGCCGCTGCTGGCGGTGGAGGCGATGACCATGGCCCTCAGAGCCGGCTGACGGGGCAGCGCCACCCCGGGGGACCCGCACACCACCCCTCCGGGGCGGCGGGCAGTAACTCGTACGAGGCACGACGTGCACACACGGCACTCGCACCGTCGCACACGGTTACCCTCGCGGCATGGACTCACGGCGCACCCCCCGCACGACCGGCCCGACCCCCAGCACCAGCGGCAGCCCCGGCCGCCCCGGCCCCCGCACGGGGAGGACCGGCAGCCCCGACCTCGGCCCCCGCGCGGGAAGGACCGGCAGGGCCCCGGGCGACCGGCGCACCGGCAGAACCCGCCTCCGTACCGGGGCGACCCTGCTCGCGGCCGTCGCCCTGCTGCTGGCCGGCTGTTCCGCCGGGGCGACGTCGACGAGCGCCGGCGCGTCCGCGGCGGAAGAGGCGCCCACGCTGGCCCCGCTGCCGCGCAGCGCTCCCGACTCGCTGGCCCGGTACTACGCGCAGAAGCCGGCCTGGCGCGACTGCGGCACCCCCGGCTTCCAGTGCGCCACCGTCCGGGCCCCGAGGGACTACGCCGAACCGGCCGACGGTGACGTCCGCCTCGCCGTCGCCCGCAAGAAGGCCACCGGACCGGGGGAGCGGCTCGGCTCCCTCCTGGTGAACCCCGGTGGACCGGGCGGCTCGGCGATCGGCTACCTCCAGGCGTACGCGGGCATCGGTTACCCGGCCGAGGTCCGCGCCCGCTACGACATGGTCGCCGTCGACCCCCGGGGCGTCGCCCGCAGCGAACCCGTCGAGTGCCTCGACGGGCCCGAGATGGACGCGTACACGCAGACCGACCTGACGCCCGACGACGAGAAGGAGACCCAGGCACTCGTCACGGCCTTCCGGACGTTCGCCGAGGGCTGCGGCGCGGACGCCCCGAAACTGCTGCGCCACCTGTCCACCGTGGAGGCGGCCCGTGACATGGACATCGTCCGCGCCGCACTGGGCGACGAGAAGCTGAACTACGTGGGCGCCTCGTACGGAACCTTCCTCGGCGCGACGTACGCCGGGCTGTACCCGCACCGGACGGGCCGGCTGGTCCTGGACGGCGCGATGGACCCGTCCCTGCCCGCCCGGCAGCTCAACAAGGAGCAGACGGCCGGCTTCGACACCGCCTTCACGGCCTTCGCCGAGGACTGCGTGCGGCAGACCGACTGCCCGCTCGGTGACCGCGGCACCACCCCCGAGCAGGCCGGCAAGAACCTCAAGGCCTTCTTCGACGAGCTGGACACCAAGCCGCTGCCCACCGGCGACGCCGACGGCCGCCGGCTCACCGAGTCACTGGCCACCATGGGCGTGATCGCCGCGATGTACGACGAGGGCGCCTGGCAGCAACTGCGCGAGTCGCTGACCTCGGCCATGAAGGAGAACGACGGCGCCGGACTCCTCTTCCTGTCCGACAGCTACTACGAGCGCGACGCCGACGGAAAGTACTCCAACCTGATGTTCGCCAACGCGGCCGTGAACTGCCTCGACCTCCCGCCGGCCTTCGAGACCCCGGAGCAGGTGCGCGAGGCCGTGCCCGACTTCGAGAAGGCGTCCCCGGTCTTCGGCGAGGGCTTCGCCTGGGCCGCCCTGAACTGCGCCTACTGGCCGGTGGCGCCGACCGGGCAGCCGCAGCGGATCGAGGCCAAGGGGGCCGCCCCCATCGTCGTCGTCGGCACCACCCGCGACCCGGCCACTCCCTACCGCTGGTCCGAGGCCCTGGCCGCCCAGCTCGACACCGCCCGCCTCCTCACCTACGACGGCGACGGCCACACCGCCTACGGCCGGGGCAGCGCCTGCATCGACGCCGCCATCAACGCCCACCTCGTCGACGGCACCCCGCCCGCTGACGGCAAGCGCTGCCGGTAGCCGCGCCTGCGCCCTGGGGGCCCTGACCCCGCCCCCAGGGCGTGTGCGAAGCACCCCTCGGAACTGTGTAGACTTACCGTCGTTGTCGATCGCACCATGGTGCGGACAGCGCGCCGCCTTAGCTCAGATGGCCAGAGCAACGCACTCGTAATGCGTAGGTCTCGGGTTCGAATCCCGAAGGCGGCTCCATTGAACCCCAGGTCACCTACTCCGTGACCTGGGGTTCTTGCTTCTACCGGATGCGGCGACGGCGCCGGGCGCGCTCCGCGCGGGTGTCCGGGGTCTCAGTTCTGGTCTCAGTGGCGGCTCTCGGACGGGGCATGAACGTGTCCCCCATGCGACGCATCGCGTCCTTGGACAGGTGGGATCTCCCCTTCACGTATCGCCGGGTCTGACTGATCTGGGTGTGCCGCAGGATCTCCATGATCGTGGGCATGTCCACCCCGAGTTCGTTCAGGATCGTCCCGGCGGTGTGGCGGCTCCCGTCGTACAGACGTCGGTCGTCGATTCCCGCTTCCGCAAGCAGCTCCTTGAACTCCTCCCAGTCCTGCCGCGGGTCCAGCGGCCGGCCGTCTGGACGCGTGAAGACGAGCTTGTGTTCCTGCCACAGCTCCCCGGCCGCGGTGCGCATCTCGTCCTGTTGTGCCATGTGCTCCCGCAGGTAGGAGATGAACGGCGGCGGGATCGGCACGGCGTTCCGGCTCTTCTTGGTTTTCGGGCGAGTGAAGACCAGGCCACCGCCCTGCCGCTCGGGGCAAGCGCGAGCGTGCCCGGTGCACCCCTTGGGGCACGGCATGGGGCACCCGCGCTTGTAGCCCTTGTGCGCCTTGCATTCCGGCGGGCAAGGCTCGAATCGGTGGAACTTACCGCCGCACGCGTGCGGGTCCTCGCAGCCGTGTCGCCACGTGAGGCGCTGAAGCTGCCATTCGGGGTGGAACAGCTCGTTCTCCAGGTCGACATACGGCCACCGCAAGCCGAGTGTTTCGCCCTGCCGGAATCCCATACCGACCCCGACACACCACCGCATGAAAGTGGGCCGCTTGGCGGCGGCCTCCAGAAATGCCTTCGCTTCCTCGGTGGTGAACGGGTTCGCCTCGGTCTCGTCCACCGTCGGCGGGTCCACGAGGGTGGCGACGTTCTCGACGATGAGCCGCCGGCGGTGGGCAATCTTCAGAGCACGGGAAAGGATGCGGTGCACCTTGAGCACGTGAGACGGGGCGTGCCCCTCGTCCAGCATCGCCCGGTACATCCGCTCCAGGTGCTCCGGGGCCAACTTGTCGAGCCGGTGCTTACCGACCCCGGGGATGATGTCGTTGCGCGTCTTGGACCAGTAGTCGTCAAGGGAACGCGGCTTCAGCTTCAGCGACGCGATGTCGGTGAGGTACGTGGTCATCCACTGTTCCACGGTCGGCTTGCGGCCGGCCTTGGGTGCGCGTCCTTGCTCCCGGAGCGCTTCCAGTTCGCGGACCTTTCGGCGCACCTCCGCCTCGGTGCGTGCTCTGCGGTGGCGCCGGTCCGGGCTGCCGTCGTCCTTGACGCCCATCGTCACGCGGCCGTGCCACCAGCCGTCATTGCCCAGATATATGGACGATTCCATGTTCGCCTTGCGAGGGCTCATGCGTTCCTCCGTACGGGAGGCGGCCCCGGACGTCGGTCCGGGGCCGCCTCAGGGTGAAGCGTGGCTCAGTTGGGCAGCGGGGCGAGGTCGGCCACGTAGCTTTCGAGGTCCGTCCGCCGGATGCGGCGGCAGCGGCCCAACTTGATGTACTTCAGGGCTCCGTCGGCCATCAGCTCGTAAAGGGTCGAGCGGCCGATGGCGAGTGCTTCGGCGGCCTCTTCCGGCGTGTAGAGCAGCCGGTCCACAGGTGCGGCGATGACTGTGCTCATCCGGGATGTCTCCTCGGCGGGGTTGTCTGGTGTCGGCCCTGCTCTCAGAAGTCCGCTACATCCGCTACAGCGCTACATCGCAGGTCAGCGGGTGTCTTTTTGTAGCGGACGGGTGGCGTGTAGCGGCTACGCACGCGCTACGGAGTAGCGGGCGTAGCCGCTACACGCTTCGGTGCCGCTACAGCTCCAGGGGGTCTGAGCTGGGCTGTAGCGGCGTAGCGGATGTAGCGGAGTCCTGGGGAGGCGGGCAGTAACGGGCCCACGCGTCGGCGAGGTCGGCGGCGTGGAATCCCTTCAGGACCCCGCCGGCGGTGCGGATGTTGCGGGAGCGGATCGGCTCGTTGTCGGCCGTCATGTACTCCCCGAGCATCCGGGACAGCCGGCGGTTGTCGAGCGGCTTGCCGTTGAGGTCGGCCCAGGGAGCGTCGTCCAGGGCGTTGAGCCGGTCGATGATGGCGATTGTGGGCAGCCGGTCGATGCCGATGAGCACGTGATCGCGCAGGTCCGTGAGCAGCCGGATGCCGAGACTGTGCTTGTCGGTGTACTGCGCGGCCTTGACCAGGGTCACGCACGCCTCCCGGGCCCGGCCGGGCCAGTCGCCCCCTACCGCGTCGGCGACGGCAAGCAGCGGTTCCCACACGTCCGCCGGCCGGTCGGTGACCCCGTCCGGCATCTCCGGCCACGCCCCGGTGACCTGCGCGCGAGCGTGCTCGGCCCACTGCGCGAGCCGGTCGCGCAGCTTGCGCCCCTCGGCTTCGTGGATACGGGCCCGGAACGGTTCGACCTTCTCGTTCCTGGCCCGGCGGCGCATGCGGATGACGACGGAACGGGTCAGGATCGTGTCCGGCAGCGAGCCGAGACCGGCGACCGCGACCGCGCAGTACGAGGGGAAAGCTTGCACGGTCTGGTTACCGCCGTCGCCGATGCACCGGTATGTCACCCCGGAGCGGCGGTGGCCGGCGTTGAGGAAGCCACGCAGTTCCTCGTTGTCCCCCGCCTTCGGCCCAAACACTGTGTCGATCTCATCGAACAGGATGGTCGGCCTGCCGTCGGCTCCGGACACCGCGCGGAACAGGGCGGCGGCGGACGCATTGACGGCCACCATGGGGTGCGGCACGAGGGTTTCCACGATCTCCAGTGCGCGGGACTTGCCCGAGCCCGGCTCGGGGGAGAGGAAGGCGAGCCGGGGGGTGGAGTCGAAGCAGTCGAGCAGGTGCGCGTGTGCGTCCCACAGGGCGACGGCGACGTAGGCGGCTTCGGTGGGGAAGACGTTGAACCGGCGGTGGAAGGCTTCCACCTCGTTCAGCAACGCGGCCCCGTCAACCGTGGTGGTGCTCATACAGCGTTCCTCCGTTCCAGCGTGGCAGGGGTTCCGGTGCGGATACCGGGCCGCTCCGGGGTCGGGGCGTTGCTGGGGTGCGCTCCGGTGGTCGGGAACCGGTTCGAGCGAAGGGCAGTGACGACGCCCTTGCGGGCGGCGCCTTTCGGCTCGCCCACGACCGGCCGGACGGCGCCCGGTTCGGCGGCGTGCGGGCCGGTGGCCGGGGCCGGTTGGCCTTCCAAGCGGGGGTGGGGTTCGGTGGTCATGCCGCCTCCCGCGGCCGGGCGGTGCGGATCGAGCTGTTGAGGGCGCTTCGGATGGTGGTGCGGCACTCGGCCGGGGTGAGTCCCGCCGCCTCTCCTGCCGCTTGGAAGGCGTCCTCTGCCACGTTGCGGGGGAGGTCGCCCCACGCGACGAACCGTCCCACCTTGAAGGCGCTGCGGTTCAGCGTGCTGTTGCGCAGCCCCTCTGGCGCGGTGGTGACGGCGGCGCATTCGGCTTCCAGCGCGGCCACGGCCGCCCGGCTTCCGTCCACCGCGGGGAGCCTCAGGGGGGCCGCAGGGCGGGCGGGGGCCGGTTGCAGGACGGCTTGCAGCCACCCGGGCAGGGACACGGCCACGGGGCCGCACAGGGCTTCGTACGGTCCGGCGGGGGTGATGCTGCCCGCGGCGACGACGTAGCCGCCCCACGCGCGGGTGTCGACCGCGTCCGCGACGGTGCCCGCCGTGTTGGCGAGCCGGGCCCCGTGCGGGGCGGTGAAGTACAGGTGCGTCCCGCCGCTCGCGGTCCGCACCCGGTAGGTGGTGGGGACGGCGTGGCCGGCGCGCTCGCAGAGCGCTGCAAAGGTCGCCGCGCCGCAAGGCGCGTCCCCACTGCTGTTGTCCTTCGGGGTGTCCAGGTCGACGACGACCAGCCCGGAGGGGCCGGTGGCGATGCCGACGTTGAACGGCGCCCGCGACCACGCGGCCCGGATCCGGTCCGGGTCGGTGGTGGCGCGCTGCTCCCACTTCCGGTGTCCGGCCGCGCACGGGCCGGTGCGGGTGCAGGTCTTCTCACCGTGCAGGGCCGGCCGCTTGCTGCCGGGGCGGAGAGGGAAGACGTGCCAGCCGCGTTCCGCGGCGTCCAGCGCTGTACGGAGCAGCGCGGCACGGGTGTCTTGGGTCATGCTGGATGTCTCCAGTTCCTTGATGGGTGCTGGGCACAAGGGCGGCCCCGTGTTCTTGGCGGAAGCGGGGGCCGCCCTTGGTGGCTAGCCGTGGAAGTGGTTGCGCTTGATCACGGCCTTGCGGATGTTCACCGTGGTCCCGCCGCGGTGGCCGCTCGTTCCGAGGACCTGGGCGGCGATCCATCCGCCGAAGATGACGGCGGCCAGGGTGATGAGCTGGGTGACGAGCGCGGCCAGGGCGGCGATGAACGAGGTGAGCAGGAGCAGTCCGCCGCACACCGCGAGGAAGCCGACGCCGCCGAGGGCGAGGTTCACCGCGGTGCGAGAGACGGCCGGCATGGTCGCGGCCGGGGCGTGCTGGGTGTGGTCGACGGCGTAGCCGGTGATGATCCGGCCGTCCGGCAGGACGATGCTCGCCACCGCCGGGATCGTGCCCGGTTGCACCGGCACGACCGGTGAGGGGTGGACGACAGCGGGCGGGAGCGGGGTCGGGGAGTGGACCGGTAAGGCCCGTTCGGCGGGCGGGTGGGGGACGTGTTCGGGATGCATGCGGAATCCCTTCCGGTACATGGTCAGGGAGGCAGGGACACCCCCTTGGGGATGCCGTGTGAAGGGGTGTTTGAAGGGTGTGACCTGGGCGCCTCCCTACCTCCCTGGACGATCATTCGCGCTGGTCAGGGGGAGGGAGGCGGGTCAGGGAGGGGGTTAGGGAGTTCTCCCTGCCTCCCTGACCCGCCGGGGGTCGGCTCCCTGCCGTCAGTCGGCGGAAACGGAACCCTCGCCGTCGCGGTTGGCGAGGGCGCGGGCGAGGCGTTCGCGGGCGACGACCATGCGGCCGTCGGACTTGTACGGCTCGGCTCCGGTGCCCTCCAGCACACGGCGCAGGTCGGCGAACGTCCATGATCCGTAGGCGGTCTCGTTCAGCGCGGTGAGCCGCTTGAGGACGTCCTGCGTGACCAGCCGCGGAGCCTGGCCGAACACGCCGGCGATGTCGGCGAGCGGGTCGCGTTCCTCGCCCCGCTCGATCACGTGCAGCGTGGTGACCCCGTCGCGCAGCCGCTTGGCGCGTTCGGCGATCTCGGTCGCGGTCTCGGTGTCGATGTAGTGCGTGCGCACCGTGAGCGACGACTGCCCCGCCGGAATCTCAATCCCGTCCGAGGCGACGACCACGGTGCCCTTGTCGAGCCCGGGCCGCAGCAGGTTGGGTGCCGCGCCCCCGTCAACGGCCTTGTCGCCCAGCGCCATCCGGGCCTGCGACTCGGTACCGAGGGCGAGCGAGGCACGCGTGTGCGCGCCCTCGCGCACGAGCTTGGGAAGGTTCTGGTCGGTGGGGTCCTGAGTGCCCTGCCACAGCAGCACGTTGACCGCACGTCCCTGGTTGTGAATCTTGCGCGCGGCCATGAAGTAGCGAGAGGTGGCCTTGGAACCGCCGTAGGGGCGCTTGTCTTCGTCGAGCAGCGGGCACATGAACGCCACCTGCGCCTCGTCCACCAGCAGGATCAGCGGCGGGAACGCGGTGCCCGGGGGTGCCTGCAGACGGCGTTCCATCTCGCTGACGCCCCCTTCGAGCATCTCGGTCGCCTCGATCACGTGCTCATCGGTCGGCCCCTGGATCAGCACGGTGGCGAGCCCGTCATACATGGCCCAGTCACCGGCGCCCTTCAGGTCCGCGACGCGGAACTCAACCGACCGGTCCAGCGCCAGCCACAGGGCGAGCGCCCGGAGAGCGGCGGTCTTGCCCTGGTTGGACAGGCCGGTGATGAGCAGGTGCCGCTGATACAGCGACAGGGCGGCGGCATCCCCGCGCAGGTCCTGCCCCCACGGCGCCTTGCCCTTGGCGTAGTCGGCGGTCAGGCTCTCGTCCATGACCAGCGGGGAAGGGCCGATCGGCTCGTCCAGGGCGCCGGAGTCGGCGACCCACAGCCGGACGGTGCGGGCCGCGGTCGGGATGGTGATGAACACTTCGTGTTCGTGCCGGGTGAGGTTCTCGGCGAGCTTGCGCCGCTTGGCCTGCACCTCGTTGGTCGACACCCCTGAGGGAAGGGTCACGTCGACTTCGATGCCGCATCCGGCGATCCGGATCGGCCCGAGCATGGAGGCGCCGGCGTCGCCCATCTCCTTGATGGCCCGTGCCAGGGCGGGCACGCCCAGGTCGCGCAGGGCCTTGACCACGATGGACGGGGTGATCGGCTCGCCCTCGCCGTTGCGGACGTTCGCCGGGAGCGCCCAGGCGGGTGCGGCCTGCTGCTTGCTGCCCACCGCCCACAGGGCGAACAGGGCGAGGAACGGGCCGATGGTGAGGGCCGGGCCCCAGACGACCTGCACGATGCGGATGAGCAGGGCGATGAAGTCGATGGTCGCGGACAGCGGGGTGATGACGTCCCCGGCCTGGCCGGTGTTGAGGGCCATGACGATGCCGAGGGCGACCAGCACGCCGATGCTCATGCCGGCCCCGACGGCCATGCCCTTGGCGGCGTCGACGGGGGAGTGAAGGAGGTCCATGCGGCGGCGGTGGCGGGCGTCGCGGAAGCGCTGCAGCCGCTCCTCCCACTCCTCGGCCACCTCGTAGTTCCCCGCGGCTTCGGCGGCCCGGAGCATGCGTTCGTACCGGGAGCCGGTACGGCCGTCCCAGGTGCGGCGGGCCACGATCCGCCCGCCGTTGACGGTGTAGAGACTGTGCCGGGCGACCGCCCGCACGAGCGTGGTGGTGCGCTCGTGCGTGACGGCGGTCTTCACTGCACGCCCGGAGCGCACCCACAACGGCACCGGCGCCGCGGGCGGCGCGTCGGGAACGACGGTGAGGGTGGTCACGGCCGCCGGTTCGGCGGGCGGGGGGTCGGTGGGCTTGTGGAGGTGAACGACGTTCTCGGACATGCTGCAAGTGCTCCTGACTGCCCCCGGCAAGGGGCGGGAGTGAGGAAGGGCGCCGGGGTGGCCGGGCCTGTGGAAAGAAGCGGCCACCCCGGCGCTATGCGCTGGTCACCACCAGCCGGAGGACTTCCGCGCCGCCTTGGCGCGGGCGGTCTCGGTGATGAGCCGCTGCCGCTCGCCGTGCAGGGCGGTCAGCTCCGCGTTCAGCCGCATCTCGGCCGCGCTGCTGGTGGTGTCGATCTGCTGCTCCGCGCGGCCGGCGTCCCGGCCGCGGGCGGTGCGGTAGACGCCAGTGGCCACCGCACGGGCCATGGCGCGGCGCTCGCGGCCGTTCAACGGCCACACCTCACCCCGCCGCACGGCCTCCAGCTTCTTCGTGGTCACCCGGATCTCACGGTCCAGACGACGGACGTCGGCGTTCCTCAACAGATGCTCCTTTCGGGCCCGTTCGGGCCGTGGTCGGCGCAGGGCACACAGGTGCCGAGCGAGAGAGGGATGACGTATCCGGCATCACGCCGGCACGCCGGGCAGAAACGACGGGCGGCGTTTGCCTTGGCGAGCGCGGCGTGCCGGGCGGGGGTCATGGGTCGGACCGGCTTTGCCTGGTCGATGCGGTAGAGGTAGGCGACCAGCGGGCCCCGCCGTCGGCGGGGGCGCTCCAGTTGTGCGACCACGTCCTGACCACCCGGCCGCAACCCAAGGGCACGGAGTTGGCGACGTGTGGCGTAGCCGTCCGGGGCCAGGTGCCAGCGGTAGACGGGCAGGGTGCTCATGCGGTGCCCCGGCGGCCGGGGCGGCGGCCGGTGAGGTGGGCGAGCAGGCGTCCCAGGGCGGCGCGGCGGACGCGGGAGGGTCCGTGTTTGGCCGCGTACATGGCTTCGTCCGCGCGGCGCAGCAGTGCGGACAGGTCCTCGCCGGGGTGGTCGCCGCGGCGGACCCAGCCCAGCGACACGGTGGTGTGGACGTCGGGTGCGGTTTCCACCGGGCGGGCCAGGACGCGGCCCAGGACGGCCAGTTGGTCGGCGGCGGTGGCGTCGCGGTCGATGAGGACGGCGGCGAACTCATCACCCCCGAGTCGGCCGGCCACCCCGGTCCGGCCCACGGCGTGGGCGAGGCGGGTGGCGGTGGTGGCGAGCAGGGCGTCTCCGGCGGCGTGGCCGTGGACGTCGTTGACCTGTTTGAAGTGGTCGACGTCGGCCAGGACCACCACGGCGTGGGGGTTGCGCAGCAGGCGGCGGGCCCGGCGGGTGAAGGCGTCTCGGGTCCACAGCCCGGTCAGCGGGTCTCGGCGGGCGGTGCGTAACCGGCTCGCCAGCCAGCACGCATGCACCGCCCACAGCACGGCAACGGCCGCCGCACCAGCGGTCAGGGTGAGCGGGCTCATAAGGCGCCCTCCGCCCCGGTCCGCTCAGCGAGCAGCGTCTCCCGCAGCATCCGCGCGTTGGCCGGCGAGGTGCGCACCGCGCGGCGAATGCCCTCGGCGGTCACCTTCTGGTCCGGCCAGTCGGCCGTTGCGGCGCGGGCTTCGGACAGCAGCTGCTCGGGGGTGCGCTTGGTGCGGGTCGGTTTGGCCGCTGCCGGAATCCGGCCCGTGGCCCGACGCGGACGGCTCGATTCGGCGGCCGTGGTGCGCCGCTCGATCGAGGCAACCGTGTCGGGCACCCTTACCAGCGACACCGTGATCGGCGACGGGGTCGATTTAGGCAGGTCAGCCATAGACCGTCCCCGACCGGCCCCGGTCGATTCCTCCACCTTGGCGACCGGCTCGGTCGGGCCCCAGACGGGCAGGTCCCAGCGCGGTGCGGTGTCGGGTGTGACGCGAGCCGTCACGCAGGTCAGTGCCCTGTTGGTGTCCTCGCCCTCCCGGGCGTTCTCGAGCGTCGACCAGGCCGCGGAGAGGGTCTGTGCGGTCTTGGCCTGGACGCGGGCGACGCGGGCTCCGGCGTCCGTCACGGCCGTCAACCGCGTCTCCTCGGTCGCGGCCTCCGCCCGGAGCCGGGCGCGGGCCACGGCCGCCTCATCGCGGGCCTCCTGCTGAATGCCGCGGATCGCGTCCAGCGCGATGGGGGTGAGTGCGGTGCGCTCCCACAGCCCGTGCACCAACCACAGCGCCTTGGCGGCGAGCGGCAGCCAGGCCACGGCCAGCCACGCCCCGACGGCATGGTCGGCGGTCAGGGCGTGGGCGACCAGGACACCGGTGGCGAGCAGGCCGAAGCTCCAGCCGACGGCGGTCACGGCCCGGTTGTGGTCGCCCTGCGCGGCGAGCCGGCGTTCGTAGGCGAGGGTGGCCAGCCATCCCCCGTCGATACCGACCCCGACGACCAGCGCGACCAGCCACGGCATGACCGGGCCCAGCCACATCACCACCACGGCCAGGGTCAGCACCATCGACACCGCCGTCATCGCGACGGCCGGCAGAACGGTCTTCGCCCTCATGCCACACCCCCCGCCCGGCTGTCCGTGGCGGGCGGGGTGGGGGCGTAGGCGATCAGGTCCACCGTGGCGCCGCCGAACCTGCCGGCCGCCCGCAGCACCCGGGTGTGCCTGTCGCCCTGGACGCGGAAGACGACCGCGTCGGGGGCGATGCCGAGGGCGTGCCGCCACGCCTCGAAGGCGGCGAAGCTGTCCCGGCCGTTCCCGTCGGGGCCGGCCGCGTGCAGCGACAGCTCCACCACGTCCGGGACGATCGTCGACAGGCGCACGTCGGCGGCGGGCAGATGCCCGAACTCCAGAGCGAGCAGCCGCAGCGCCCGCATCGACACCGCGAGAGCATCCAGCGTCAGCGGTCCGTTCATGCTGCACCGCCGAACGGGGCCGAAGCCCGGTTCACCTGCGCCACCCGCGCGGCCAGGGCGCGGCGGCGGGCCCGGCGGATGCGGCGGGCGTCCAGCTCGGTCGGCGTGCGGTCGAGGGTGACGATGTGCGCGTCGAGCAGGTCGACGTCCGCCAGGATGACGGGCATCTCCTGCTCGATCGCCTTCAGCTCCCTGGCCGTGGGCTCCATGAACGGCTCGAACGCCGTAACAGCGTCCTGAACAGTGACGATGTGATCCATTGGGTCGTGTTCTCTCTCGTAGGTGGATCGGCCCGAACGCGGCTCCCGGGGTGCCTCCCGGGGGCCGCTCGCCGTTGAACAAAGCCCCCGCCGCAGAGCGCGGCGGGGGCGAAGCGCCCCGGCCGGGAGTCGAACCCGGCCTTCGACCATCGGGGCGGTTGAACGAGATGTGTGCTCAGGCCGCGTGCGGGTGCGGACGCGGCGGACGGACCGGGAGCGGCGGCTTCGTCCGGGCGTGCTCGGTGTCCTCACCGGCCGCCAGCACGGTCAGCCCCTCCTCGGGAACGAGTGACCGGCGGGCGGGTAGAGGGGCACCGCCCGGTCGGTCAGCAGACCTTCCATGACGACCTCCTCGAAGTCCGCGCCCAACTGGGTGGCCTGCTCACGCTCGAACGCCACGTCAGCGGCATCCAGCAGCCGATTCGTGCGGGCGTTGTCCTCGGCCCGCGTCTCATGGCCCAGGCGGAACGGCTTCACCGCTGACCACCGCCCCGGCCCTGCTCACTGCGCTTGTTGGCCTCCTTGACCCGGCGCGACAACTCCTCGCGCTCGGCCTCTGTCAGACTCGTGCACACAGGTGCCTCCCAATCAGGTGCCTGTCTGCGGTCCTCCGGGGTGCCACCCGGGGGACCGCTCATCGTGTGGAACCTCTTCCGGCTCCCCGCACCCCCGCCCGTACGCCCCCGGCGAGACGCGGGGAACGGACGGGCGGGAGAGGCAGCCGGCCGCAGCATCAGCGCTGCGAGACCAGGAAGAGACGGACCGGGAAACGTGCTGCGGCGCTGGCCGGCCGGTCCATCACGGCGGCGCCCAAAGCTGTCGTTGACGCATCACAACCCCATCGATCGAAAGCGGAACGGGACTGCTGCAAGGGGGACCTGTGTCCCCACCCTCCGGCCGTTGCTCGCGGTCACCGGGCCACCTCGCCAGTCGGGCCGAAGCCCTGTCCCCTGGCCTTCAGCGGGATTGCAGCGTCCCCGCCTTCTGCACATGCGGCATGAAGCCGCCTCTCGATCGAGGTGCTGCACTCAATCGATGCGATACCTGTTTTACAGGTACCGCATGAGGGTCCGTCAAGTGCACCGGCGGAACCTCGTGGTTTCGCGCCGTGAACTTTCTGGCGCGCATTCAGCATCGCTGCAGTTCAGGGGAGTTCGTCACCTCACCCGTGGACAGCTTCGAGACTTCTGGCTACGGTCAAGAAGTCCCTAGACGTCCCACCGGAGGTGCAGATGTCGAACGAACGCTTACGCTCCGCTCTCCTCGCCCGTGGCATGACGGTGCAGAGCCTCGCCGAAGTGATCGAGGTGAACCCCAAGACCGTCGAACGTTGGATCACTCAGGGCAAAGTGCCGTATCGACGTCACCAGTACGCGACGGCGGCAGCGCTCAAGGTCGATGTGACCACGCTGTGGGACGACAGCCGGACCAGCGGCAGCGCGGCAGACCTGACGAAAGCCGAGATAGCGACCGTCTACCCGCACCGGCACACTGTGCCGGCCGGACTCTGGCGGGAGCTCTACAGACGCGCTGAGCGGCGCCTGGACGTGCTCGTCTACTCCGGACTGTTCCTCTCCGAAGATCCCCTGTTTCATGACCTGCTCAAGGAGAAGGTGGAAGCAGGGGCACGGGTGCGCATCCTGCTTGGTGATCCTGGGTGCGCGGCCGTCCGGCAACGGGGCATCGACGAGGGGCACCAGATCATGGACGGCAAGATCCGAAATGCCCTCATGCTGTACCGCCCCCTCATGCGGAGTCACCCGGACATTCGTTTCCGGTTGCACGAATCGACGCTCTACAACTCCATTTACCGGGCCGATGACGAGATGCTCGTCAACCCGCACGTCTACGGCATCGGCGCCTACATGGCGCCCGTCATGCACCTGCGACGGCTCCCCGGCGGAAGCCTCTTCGACACGTACGCGAACAGTATTGACCGCACCTGGGAGAGCGCCCGGCCGGTTTCTGACCAGGACATAGCGAGTATCACGGGAGCCTGACCATGGGACGCATCGATTACCTGCACGACCCCGACGCCCCGCCAGCCAACTCAGTTGTGCCGTCCGTCGTCGCCTTCGTGCAGAACGACGCCGGACAAGTGCTGATGATCCAGCGCTCCGACAACGGGCGGTGGGCACTGCCCGGCGGTGGGCACGACGTGGGCGAATCCATCAGTGACACCGTCGTGCGGGAGGTCTGGGAGGAGACCGGCATCCGCGCGGAGGTGATCGACGTATCGGGCCTCTACACGGACCCCGGACACGTCATGCAATACGACGACGGCGAGGTTCGCCAGCAGTTCAGCATCTGCTTCCGCGCGCGGCCGGTCGGCGGTGAACTCCGCACGAGCAACGAAACGACTCAGGTCCGCTGGGTTGCCCCAGCGGACCTGAAGACGTTGGACGTGCACCCCACGATGCGGCTCCGTATCGAGCACGCCATGGACCACACACGGCCAGCGCCCTACATCGGCTGACGCTTCGCGGCGGCGACTCGTTCAAGGACGCGGCACGTGCAGGCGAGGATCTCCGGTTCGGCCCGGCGGATGAACCGACCGATCAGACTGTCGGGGCCGTAGCGTCCAGTGATCTCGTTGATCCGGTCAACCGGGTTGGTCGACGTCCCGTCCGGGGTGGTGTTCATGTCGCAGTAGCAGAGGGCGTCGTTCAGATGCTCGCTCTCGCGCGGGAATTCGCCGACCAATTCGGCGTGCAGGCCGCGCGCTTCAGCCTCCAGCCATGAGCAAGAGTGGTGAGCGACCAGATTGGTGACCCGCTCATCGGCGCCGGCCACGTCTCGGAGGTACCGGGCGCCGTCCAGTGGATGGAAGCCTGTCTTGGCGAGGTCCGGCGCATAACCGATGTCGTGCAGCACCGCCGCGGCCTCCAACAGGTCCGCGTCTCGGTCGAGGATGAGCGCGATGGTGCGCGCCCTCTCGGCGACTCCGAGACAGTGCTTCCAGCGCCGAGGCAGCGGCACGGCGAGCAGCGACTCAGCCAAGGGGTAGGCCCACTCCGTCAACTTCGGCAAGCTACGAACACTCCTCTCGGTTCGGTACGGCACGGACCGTCCGCACCTTTCCCTGTCCTCCACCCGCCAACACGCCGGCGGCCTCCAGCTTGTCTAGAGCCTTGGTCACTGTGGGGCGTGATACCTCGAACCGTTCAGCGAGGTCTGACGCACTCGGGAATGCTGCTCCGATTTCCAGGCTCTCATCCGTGATGATGTCCGCGATGCGCTCCTCAAGCGGTCGACGGTCGACATGCTCCCCGGGCCGGAGGACACGCCAGCGCCCTCCTGGCACAGGTTCGGCTCGTCCTTCGTTCTGAAGAACTTTGAAGGCTCGGAGGACGACACCACGAGAGACGCCGTGATCTTGCATGATCTGTGTGGCAGAGGGCAGCTCCCGCCTGTCCCGTTCCACTGCGATCAGTTCCTTGAGCGCCTCGGCAACCGTCAGGAAGGATCCCCTAGGGCTGGCCTGCTGCGACACCCGCTCTCCCTTTCCAACTGGATTCGCCGTCCGGTCAAGTTTCGCATGCCTTCCTCGTAGCAGCGCTGGCGGCTACGCTTCAGAACTCGGATTGAACCTTGAAACTTCTGGCTTCGACTCAGGAGGGAAGAACGCGGTCGTGGTAAACCACTCCGCTGCCCCTTTCGGGAAAAACTAAAAAGGGGGATCCTCTGAAGCCTGGTGCAGCAGATTGGCAAAATCTTGGTTCCCCCATTTACTGAACTTCTCTATGTACTCGTCGAGATTTCTATAATCCACTCCACGTGCAATCTCTTTCAATATATCCTCCGGGGCGTTGCGGCTTTGGAAGTCGTCGATGATGTTGCTAAGTTGAGGCGGTTTGTTCGAACCAATGCCGTGAAGGATTACTTCCAAGTCATCGGGGCGCCATTTGTTGCGACTGAAATGCTCTACAACTTCGTAGATGCGGTCGTATCTGCGTTTTGCGATTGCTTTGAGGACAAGCTCAACGTCTCTATGTAAAGCCGCCGCCCGTAGTTGAGCCACTGCATTCTCGATAGATGGGGGGAGGAACCAGGTCCCCACTCTGGTCAGGAATTCTTTGACGTAGACGCCAAGGTGCGAGCGCCTCAGACCTACGACAATCGCTGGAGCCGCGCTATCCCCGTGCTGCTGCGCTGAGAATATGATCAGTCTGCCAACGGTATCGATGTTCTGCTGGCTCCTTTCGCTACCCCATGGTCCGTCGACCTCGTACGGAAACTCTTGGTGCAGCGCCGCTACCGTACCTACGACCCCTTGAGGGGAGTCCTCTGCTGCTTTCTTTAAGAAGTCGGTGATAGACATCTCTGCCTGTGTCATGACCCGTAATACTCGCGGCAACCAGTTGCCAACGGGTTTGGATCTGTGATCAAGAATCAAAGCCACTAGGTCGTCCATTTGGGCTCGCCGTAGAGGCTCGATATTCCACTTCATGTTTGGAGTGGTGAAATTGCTTCCTTGGGTCATTCCTTTCTTCTTCAGTCCTGCGGTAACTTCTTTAGATGCGGATACCACTCGCCCCTGCCACACTTCGCGATCTATTTCATGCTTCGGGAGTGGGGTGTCGTGCATTTGGGCGTACTCGGCTAATGCATCCACTATGGACAGGATTTGTGGAAGGTTGATAGCGGCTTTCCCGGAAAGTTTTTCTTGAATGGTGGAGCGCGCCATCTTCTGTGGCCTTCTTTGTCGCGCTATCAGGCGTTCTAGCGTTCGATACGAGGGGCTTCCTGCGCGTACCCGAAGCTCTCGCAGCTGACTAGCTAGATCCATTCAAGTCTCTCCCCCAGTGGCGGCCGGAGTCGTCTGCCCCTGTCCGGTAACGTCCGCGCCTGTCCGGTCCTTGCTGCCACAGGGTAGGTCAACTGGGCTTACTCCGTCCGGATGTTGCTGGGATCGGCCGTCATGGTCGCCGGCAGTGCAGCGGACAGGTTGCATTGGGCACAAGACAAAGCCCCGCCTCACACCAAACGGTGGGAGAGGGGCCCTGGCCCGGAGAGCTTGCTGGTGGCGTACCTCGAAGCTCTCTCAGATTGGAGAAACGAAGTAGATGGAAGCCCATCGCCCTCCAGAGCAGGAGCTTAGTGGCGTCAGTCCTCGGTGGCTCAGAGATCTCTTGATCGTTCTCACCCCTGTCGCCGCGTTCATCGGGTCTGTGGCGGCCTTGATCGCCGCTGTCCGCTCCTAGCCCTTCGGTGGGAGATCGTGTGCTGGCGTTGTCGCCGCCCGGCGCAGCGCTGGCACACTCCCGATCTGAACCGGTCTCACTTGTGGTCTCACTCGCTGCTCGTTCTCGAACCGTCCACTGCTGTCCGCTGGAGTCGGGGAAGCAGCCGTGGCCAGGTACTGCGACAACTTCGCGTATGGCAGCGGACACCTCCGGACCAAGATCAGACAACTCGTAATGCGTAGGTCTCGGGTTCGAATCCCGAAGGCGGCTCCATCGGAAGCCTGGCTCGGACTATCTCTGAGCTGGGCTTCTTCGTTGAGGGGAGCGGGGAACGCCATCCTGACCGGGTGCACGGTACGCGCCCCCTTCTCGGCGGGGAGAGTCTGAGGCGTGAGCCACGGCTGGCGCTCCCGGTACAGGTTGCTCGTGTTGTCGGCCGACCAGTGCCTGCCGATGCCGTGTCGTTCAGACCACCGACAGGGCGTCGGGCGGATGCAGAAGCTGAGCCGGACAGCAGGGAGGGGCGGCGTCGATCGTCGTCCCAAACTGCGTGAAACTCGGCCGACGAGTCGTTATTGGCTGTGCATTCACAGCGTGCATCCCGCTTTCTTCATTCCTTCCGGTAGATACGACTTGGCGAAGTCTTCGAGTTCCTGATGCTTTGGCTCGTCCGTTTTCACGCTCAAGATCACATCCAGGATGTAGTAATCCTGCTTTCCGTATCCGGTGCAGGCGTTCATGGAGATGAGCCAGTCATCGGTGGTTACGGTGTCGTCGCCGACCGCAGCCTTCTTGGGGTTTTTTGCGCTGTCGGGATCGTCATCGACAACGAAATCCCAGACGTCGAATCGATTCTGGCGTCGGTGCTCCTGGAGTATGAGAGATGTATCGTTGTCCACGGATATGCGGCACATGGACTGCACGTGATCGTCATTTCCGGCTACGGCCTCGAATTGCTGACCGGAAGGCAACAATGGTTGCAGTGCGACAGGATCAATTTTTCTGCGCAGATATCATGGGGGAGTTCGTATGCGGTAGAGTTGCTGCATCCGGCTATGGAAAGGAGCGACAACGCGAGAGTCGGCGACAGTAGAAAAGTGGAACGTCGGGATCTGGTGTGCGTTCTGACGTGACTCCGCTGGTCTGCTTGACGCGTCTTTTTCATGCTGTACCCCCGTGGGTGGGCGCCCCCCCCACGTCATTGTGCTGGGCCAGTGAATGTGTGAAATGTGTGCCGCCGTCGGAGAATGTCATTTCGTGCATCCCATACTCCGCATTCCTTCCGGCAGGTAGGCCTTGGCGAATCGCTCCAGTTCGCGAGTTTTCGCTTCGTCGACTGCACCAGCGGATATGATGACGTCCAGAATGTGATACTTTCCCCGCCTGGGGCAGGGGTTCATCGCAATGAGCCAGTCGTCAGAGTTCAAGGCGACCTCGCCGGCGTCGGACTTCACCGGGTTGTTGTATCTCCTGGAGTATTTCCATATGTCAAATTTATTCTGGTCACGAATCTCGTTGATCCTGAGTGCCATGGCGTCGTCCACGTAGATGACGCACTTTGATGCGTTCTCCTTGGTTGACTCCTGGCGAGCCTCGAACTTTCGACCTGAGGGCAGTAGGGGGGCCAGGAGGGACGGGTCTACTTTCCTGTCGCAGACGGCGTCGGGGATCGTGTAATTGGTGGCCGTTTCGCATCCGGTGAGGAAGACGAGGAGAGGTGCGAGACCCAACGTCAGCAGAATCGGTGTCCTTAGTTCATCACATTTCATTCGTGAATCGTTCCCGTTGGGTTCTCTCAGTTTTCGGATCTCGTCTCGGTCGCACTTACTTGGGAGTGATTCCGGCCACTCTGTTGGCGGTGTCATTTCCATTGAAGGCGCTGTTGCCGATCTCCTCCTGCAGCAAACGCCGATCGCCCTCCAATGCCAACTCGTGATCGGGGTTCACGCGAGCCCATTCCGCACCGAGCTCGTTGAGTTGTTCTACGCGTACGCTGAAGTTGCTCCTATTGTCCAGTTCCCGTTTGCCTTCGATGCGTTCTTCTTCGTCTTGTTGCCAGGCGTAGGCCGCCGCATCCACTCCTCGCTGCACGGCGTCACCGACCACCGGGATGAAGTTGGCCGCGCCCCCGAAGCCGTGATAGGCCCATTTCGCCGGCCAGAACGGATCCTCCTTGTCTGTTTCCTTCGTTGGTGTCCGCGTCACTGGCGGTCTGGTGCACGTCTGCGGCAAGGGCTACGACTGGAACCCCCAACCGCGCTGAACTCCGCAGTCGCCCGGCCCCGCCGCTTATCTCCCGCAAGGCCCACCGAACATCAAGGGGCTGGGCAAGCGCCGGTGCGTGGTGGAGCAGACCTCCGCCCTGCTCCACCAGCTCACACGCCTCGCTGGCCGCTGGAACGAACGCTGCACCGAACTGCACGCCGCGTTTGTCTCCCTGCCTGCGGTCTGATCTGTCGGCGATGCCTCAAGAAGGCCCGATCATGATGGTGTTACGAGCTCCTAGTAGGGTGCCGGTCAGATGTTCTGGCTCACTCCGTGCAACCCATCTTTTTCATGCCTTCAGGAAGGTATGAACGAATGAACTGCTCAAGGTGCCTTGACGTTTCCTCGCCGGCCTTTGTTGCCAAGGTCACGTCCACGACGTAGTAGTCCATTTTTCCATGCCCCGTGCATGCGTTCATCGATATCAGCCAGTCATCGGAAGTTACGGTATCGTCCCCCACGGCTGACTTTCTGGGGTTCTTGAAAAGACGGGCATCCGCCATAACAAATTCCATGACGTCGAATCTGTTCTGGTTGCGAAGCTCGCTGATGGCGAGTGTGTCGGCCTTGTCCACGAAGATGTGGCACGCAGACTCAAGATCGTCATCTATCGTGTGCTCCGCCTCAAATTCCGCCCCCGAAGGCAGCAAAGGCTCGAGTGAAGAGGGGTCGATCTTCCGGCCGCAGATCTCGGAAGGGATTTCGTACCCAGCTGCACTGCACCCGGAGATGGTGAGTGACAAGAGAGCGAGGCTCGATGTCAGAATGAGTGCCGAATTGGCCGTCTTGTGCTTCATTCCGGTGTGATTCCTGCTACTCCGTTTGCAGTGAGGTTGCCGCTGAAAGCGCTGCTGCCGATTTCGTGCTTCCAGATCTTTTTGTTTCCTTCTCGGCTAAATTCGTGATCGGGGTTCACGCGGCACCATTCCTCACCCAATGCGTTAAGGTGTCGCAAGCGCATGTCGAAGGTTCTTGTTTTTTCCAGGGCGAGATCTTTATCGATGCGGTCCTCTTCTTCCTGTTGCCAGGCGTAGGTCGCGGCATCCACTCCGCGCTGCGCCGCATCTCCAACCACGGGGATAAAATTGGCGGTACCGCCGATCAGGTGATACCCCCACTTTGCGTCCCAAGAGGGGTCTTCCTTGTCGGTTGATAGTGCCTGGTAGCGAACGGACTCCATGAACCCAACGGTGTGGCCAGCACGGATGAGCTCTTCCCTCGCGTCGCCCTTGTGTTCGGCATGGATATCGGTGACGATCGCGCGGTTGACGCCCTCCATCAGCGTGCCGTAGGCATCTTGATCGCGTGAGACCTGCTTGGAAACTTCCAGGAGGTGCTTGTAATCCAGTGGTCCATCGTCGCCGGGACCCATTGAACTGGCGGTCTGGTGCACGTCTGCCCCCCAGTTCCCCAGGAGGACCGCCATGTCGTCCCGCAGTTCCGGTGGGAAGTCGTCGCCCTGGGCGGCCAGGCGGCTGAGGACGCCGTCGAAGACCTGTCGCTGTGCGTCGGTGTGGTCGTACGACGTGATGACGTGCGGCTGGTCCGGGTTCAGGCCGGTGGCTGCTGCCAGGAGGGCCTTGCCGAGGGCGTTGCGGGACTGGACCGTGCCGTCGCCCTCGTGGTAGGGGCTGTCCTCGTCGTAGTACTCGCGTTCGTTGAGGAGGTAGTCGGCGGCGTCCTCGCGGCCGAACAGCTCGGTGGCGTAGTCGGGGTTGTGCGATACGGCGCGGAGGAAGCCGGCCATCGGGTCGCTGCTGGTCGTTCCGTACTCGCCGTCGGGGCCCTTGGTCGTGTAGTCGAGGTGGGTCCCTGCCATACCGGGGTTGCCCCAGAGCGACGCGGGGTCGAACCCCTTCTTCTCCTCGAAGGCGCGCAGGCCCTTGTAGTAGTCGTCCAGGAAACCCCCGTCGAACTTCCCCTTGACCATGAGATTGCTCATGATCTGGAAGCCGTAGGCCTTGGTCATGATGCCTTCGTGCCCGTACGTCTTGCCACCTGCGGCGATGAGGTCCTTCTTCCACGCCTCCATCTCCGGTGAGGTGCTGTGGGAGGCGGTGGCGAGGGACATGCTGAGGTTCTTCTGGACGTCGCCGAGGAGCTTGGCGCGGTCGCCCTCGGGTGTGTCCTTGGGGTCGGCCAGGTCGCGCCAGAACTGGAGCGTGCCGTCGGGACCCAGGTCGAGGACGAGGTTGTCGGTGAAGGCGGGATTGTCCCGGTGGTTCTTCAGCGTCTCGTTGAAGCGGGCCAGCTTCTCCTCGCTCCAGTCCTGGACGTTGCCCTTGGCGATCTCCCTGCGCCAGTACTCGGCGTCCGCCCTCCCCTGGTCCTGGTCGGCGTCCTTCAGGCCGGTCGACCCCTGGTCGGTGAAGTCGTACTTGTCCTTCGCGAGTTGGCGCAGGGCACGGGCGGCTATCCGGTCGGTCTCTGTCGCCTCCCACAGGATTCTGGTGATCCTGCGCTGGGCGATCTCCAACTCCTTTTCCGTGGGGGGTGGGATGTCGGCCTTACCTGCTGCTCCGGGAGAAGGCGCCGTGGCGATCACCCTGCCTCTGCCCTCGACGTAGATGTTGCGCTTCGCCAGGTCGTCGATCGCGGTCCGCAGGTCCTCTTTGTGCTGCGTCAGCGCGGCGTGGGCGTCACTCAGGATGCCCAGCACGCTCTTCGCCTCGGCGGCCGCGTCGCTGAACTGCGCTGCCGTCCTGGTCACGAACTGCCGGGAGACGGTGGCGTTGACGCCCACCCAGTCCGCCGCGACCGCCTTCTTCTGCAGGTCCTTGGCGCTGACCTGGCCGTCGCCGCCCGTGGCGAGCTTCTCCAGTCGGTCGAGCATGGTCCGCCAGTCGTCCACGGCGGTCTTCAGGGTGCCCAGGCGCAGGCTGTTGAGTTCTTCGACCGTCAGCATGTCGGTTGCCACCTGTCTCAGGCCTCCGCGGACTTGGGGGCGTAGTACTCGTTGATCCGCGACACCGTCATCAGGTCACCCGTGGCGTTCCGCATGCCGGTGACGACGTGTTCCTCGTCCTTGCCGTGCTGGGCCCGGGTGAAGTCCAGGTGGTTGGAGATGTGGGCGCACGCTTCCTTGAGGGTGCCCGACTTGGTGTTCCAGGCGTCGTGCAGTGCGGTGAGCGCGGAGCCCATGTCCAAGCCGTCGTTGAAGAGATCGATGGAGGCCGTGAACGTGCTCGGCCGGGCGAGGTCACCGTCGACCGCCAGCCGCTCGCGCAGGTCGTAGGCCATGTTGCCGAGCTTGCCCAACTGGTCGTCGTGGACCACCAGGTCCGGCGCCCCGCCCCCGCCGCCGGGGCCCGTGTCGGGTGCCACCGCGTTCAACTGCGTCGACGTCGCCTGCTTCTGGGCGACCTCGGCCTTGATCTGCTCCCACTCGTCCCACGCCATGCGGACGAACCCCCTCCCCGTGCGTGTCGACTCCCACCGGGTGAGCACCTACGCGCCCCAGCCGGCTTCGAACACTCTGTCATGTGGTGTGGACGATCACCTGTTTGTGGTCGTCGGTCACGGCATCTTCACAGCTCGGAGGGGTCAGTCGGTCCGGGAAACCGCCGTTCCGGGCGGGAAGCGCGGTTCGTCGGCGGGAGAGGGTCCGGAGTCCGGCGGAGGAGGACTCACTGGGTCCGGCGGAGGAGGACTCACGGGTCCGTTGAGTGCGGAGAGCCACGTCGTGGGGCTGAGGCGACGCGGGTGACCTCAGGGGCTGCCGCGCCGGAAGTGCGGCTTCGAGTCGGCGGTGCTGCACTGAGAACAAGGCTGGTCGACCCCTTGAGGTGATGTCCATGACCGACGGCAGAAGACGGCGCGGACTTGGGTGGCGGGTGCGGCGGTGGTGGGCGGGAGCGGGGTGTGCGGCGCGTGCGGGGGCGTTGCTGGTGGGGGTGCTGGGAGTGTTGTTGCTCTTCGGTCTGGTGGGCGGAGTGCTCGAGACCGTGGGGCCCGGTGGGGGTGAGAGGGAGCCGGATCGGGCACCGTCGCAGAGCCGTGAGCCGGTGCGTGAGACCGGCAAGGGCGGCAAGTCCTCCGAGCCCGCACGGTCCGCACCTGCCGCGGTGAGCAACGACCCGGCCTCCGAGTCACCCGGCAGCTCGGTGCGGCCGACGGCCGAGGTCCGGGTGACGGAGGCTCCCACGGTGACGGCCACGGAGACCGTGGAGGTCACCGAGACGAGGACGCGTACCAGGGGCGAGACGACGGCGCCGGCCCCGGAGGACGACGCCTCCGGGGTGTACTACGAGAACTGCGACGCGGCACGGGATGCCGGGGCGGCCCCCGTGCATGCGGGGGAGCCGGGCTACGGCTCGCATCTCGACCGGGACGGGGACGGCGTGGGGTGCGAGCCGTACGCGGGACCGTGACAGGGGCGGCCGGCTCAGGACCGCAGGTCCCGGCGCATCAGGATGCGGGGGTGGCCGGCGAGGACGGAGGTGGTGTCGGCGGTGTGGACGAAGCCGGCGCGTTCGAAGTTCCTGCGGAGGCCGGCGTAGGCCATGGTCAGGTCGACCCGGGCGTCGCCGTTGTCCAGGGGGTACGCCTCGACGACGGGGGCCCCGTGGGCGCGGGCGAACTCCACGGCGCCGTCGATGAGGGCGTGGGAGATGCCCTGCTTGCGGTGACCGGGACGGACCCGGATGCACCACAGCGACCACACGGGCAGGTCGTCGACGTGCGGGATCTTGCGGTTGCGGGCGAAGGAGGTGTCGGCGCGCGGAGCGACCGCCGCCCAGCCGACCGGCTCGTCACCTGAGTAGGCGATGACTCCGGGCGGGGGATCGGCGCGGCACAGGTCGGCCACGTAGGCGCCGCGGTCCGGGCCGCGCAGGCCGTTGTTGAGTCTGGACGGGATGCGGTAGCTCAGGCACCAGCAGACGCTGGCTGTCGGCGACTTGGGGCCGAGTACGGCCCGCACGTCCTCGAACACCGATGCCGGGCGCACCTCGATCGTCTCGGTGGTCATGGCACCAGCTTGGCACGGCAAGGCTGCGGCGGCAGGTGGTTCCGCCGCGGGCGTCCCACATGCGCACCCGTTGATCACGCCGCACTCTGGTCCCATGGCCGATGCACCGACGATCGTGATCTACCCCCCGGCCTCCGACGGCGGGCGGCGGGTCCGCGCGGGCGGGCAATTCCTGGGCATGGCGTACGGGCTCCTGGACGTCGTCGAGTTCCTGCGCCTCGCGGGGCTGGAGAACGTGGACGACGACTGGGTGCGGCAGACGGCCCTGATCGAGTGGCGGGGCGGGGGCGCCGGGAGTTGGGGGGAGCCCTCTGGCGCGTGACCGGCTGCACTCGCAGGGAGGCGGCACGGATGGCGCGGCTGAGATCCGCGTAGGGCTGCGGGGTGGGGTGGCTGGAACCGTGCGGTGAGAGGGGCGTGTCACGCGTCGCGCGTCGCCGGGGGTCGGTGGCCGGTGGGCCGGTGGGCGGGGGTGCCAGGGAGATGGCCGACGTGCGCGGAGAGCGGTGTGGGGCCGGGGACGAGGGGCCCGGCCGTTCACCTCTGCCGACCGGGAACCCTCGCGACCGGACCGGGCCGCAGCGGCGACACTCCCCCGAGTTGCGCGTGCGACGCGCGCACCCCTGGGCCGGGTCCGATGATGTGATCACATCAGATCTTGCCAACGGATCGCTAACATGGGGCCGATGGTTCAGCGTCGGTCCCCCGTTGCGCCGTCCCGCGCCGGTCGGCCGGCACGGAACGACGGGGCGGGCGAACGGGCCCCGGCTGCCGGGGCGGAAAGGCAGCGGTGCGACGGGGTGGTGCGGTGTGAACTCCGGTTCGGGCTCCTGGGGACGCCGGTGCTCCACCGTCCGGCGCCCGGTACGACCGGGCACTCGGTGCAGGAGGTCGGCAGCCCCAAGCTGCGGATCCTGCTCGCCGCGCTGTTGCTCGGCGCCGGCCGGGTCGTGTCCGTCGGCGCACTGAAGGACGCCCTCTGGGGCGGGGCCCCGCCGCCTTCCGCCCACCCCTCCCTCCACAACCACGTGGCCCGGCTGCGCCGGATGCTGGACGCGCCGGACCGCCTGGTCACCGGGCCGACCGGTTACCTGCTGCGGGTCGGTCAGGGCGAACTGGACGTCCACGTCTTCGACGCCCTCACGGACACCGCCCGCGCCGCCCACACGGCGGGGGACGGGGAACGGGTCGTGCGCGCGTGCACGGACGCCCTCGCGCTGTGGCGAGGCGCGCCCCTGGCCGGACTGCCGCCCGAGGTGGGCGGCCACGCCTTGGCCCGGCGGCTGAGGGAGGCGCGGCTGCTGCTCCTGGAGTGGCGCTACGACGCCGAGTTGGGCTTCGGGGGCGATCAGGGCCGGCTGTCCGACCTCGTACCGGAGTTGACCGCGCTGGCCGCCGAGCACCCGTTGCGCGAGGCGTACCACCGTCAGCTCATGCTCGCCCTGCACCGCACCGGCCGCCGGGCGGAGGCGCTGGCCGTGCACCGGGACCTGCGTGCCCGTCTGGTGGAGGAGCTGGGCATCGAGCCGGGGCCGGAGGTGCGGCGGGCCCATGTGGAGGTGCTGCAGGGGACGGACACCGTCCGGAGCGGAGCATGGACCGGTGCCGCTCGGGTTCCGGCTTCGCCGGGGGTGGGGGCGGGGGTGGCCCTGCGGTCCCGGATGTCTTCGGGGGGAGGACCACCGCCGTCCGGTCCCGGCGGCGGGGATCAGCCGAGGGCCGGTGACCGGGCGCGGACGGGCAGCACCGACGGCGGGGGCCGGCAGGCGTCCGCGGGGGTGGTGCCGGTGAGGGATTCCCGGCCCCGGTCGTCGCTTGCTCCGCTGATCGCCTCCTTCCTGGCCTCGTCCCCGGCCGCCGTGCGTGCTCCGGCTGTGCCGGCCGCCGCCGGCTCCACGACCGCCTCGGCCGCCGCGGTTTCGTCGGCCTCGTCGGCCTCCACCGCCGCGGAGGTGCCGGCCTCCACCGCCGCGGCCTTCTCGGCCTCCACCGCCGCGGCTTTCTCGGCCTCCACCGGTGCAGCTGCCTCATCCTTCCCGGGCGTCTCGGCATCTCCGCCCACGTCAGCGGATGTGCCTGCGTCAGCAGGTCTGCCCACGTCAGCGGATCTGCCTGGGGACGCACACCCCGCTGCGGCAGGGGGCGGCCCCTGGTCCCGGTCCGCCGGCCGGGGCGGTTCCGTTGTGCAGTCGTCGGCCTCGACGCTCCCGGCGGCGTCGCCTGCGGTCCCGTGCCCGGCCGCCTCCTCCCCGACCGAGGACACACGCCGCTGCGCCGCCGACTCCGGGGCGGCACCCGTGACGCGGCCCGCGCAGCTCCTGCCGGCTCCCGTGCCGTTCGTCGGGCGCGCGAAGGTGCGGGACGAGGTGTGCCGGGTCCTTGCCTCTCCGACAAGGCGGAGCGGGGGTTCGGTGTCCTCGAACGCATCCCCGGTGGCGGTCATCAGCGGGACGGTGGGGGTGGGGAAGAGTGCGCTCGCGTGGTGGGTGGCGCAGGAGCTGGCGAAACGTTTTTCCGATGGGCAGCTGTACATCGACCTGCACGGGTCCACCCCGGGGGTGACGCCGCTCGCCCCGGCCCAGGCGCTCACCGCCCTGCTGCGCGATCTCGGGTGTGCTCCCTGCGACATCCCCGACCAGCCGGAAGCCGCCGCCGCGTTGCTGCGTTCGCTGCTCGCACCGACCCGCACGCTGCTGGTCCTCGATGGTGCCGCGCACGCCGCCCAGGTCCGGCCCTTGCTGCCCGCGGGCCCCGGGTGTGCGGTGATCGTCACGAGCCGAACGCCGCTCACGGCGCTCGACGGTGCCGCCCGCTTCCCCCTCGGCCCGCTGTCGGACGAGGACAGTGCCGCCCTGCTGCGTGAGGTCTCGGGCCGGGACGTGCTCGACGCCGGGCACCCGCTCGTGCCCCTCACCGGGCGGCTGCCGCTGGCACTGCGGATCGTCGCGGCCAGGCTGAGGGCCCGCCGGGCGCTCACACCGGAAACCCTGGCGGACCAACTGGCGGAAGGTGCGAGCCGGTTGCCGCACCTGGAGTACGACGACCTGAGTGTCCGCGGGTCCCTTGCGGTCACCCACGACGCACTCGCGGCCTCCGAGCGGGAGACCGACCGGGACGCGGCGCTCGCCCTGCGCCGCATCGGGGGGCTCGACCTGCCCGATTACGGGGTGCCCCTGGTGGCCCGTCTTCTCGGAACCGACGACCTGCGCGCCGAGGCCGCGCTGGCCCGGCTCGTCGACGTGGCGCTGCTGGAGGAGACCGCGTACGGCCGGTACGTTCCGCACGACCTGGTCCGCGACTACGCCCGGGAACTGGCCGACGAGGCGGCCCGCCGCGACCGCGAGCGCCGCCGTGCGGACCATTCCGACCGTGCCCGCGACCCTGCCCACAGTGATCCCGACCGTGCCGGTGACCAGAGTCATGGCAGGGGTCACGGCCAGGACCACCAAGACCATGACCGACGTCGCAACCGTGATCCGGACCGCGGCCATGACCAGGACCGCGGCCATGATCAGGCCCGCGGTCACGACCGGGACCGTGACCATGGGCCCGATGGCGGACGCGTGCCCGGGGCGACGGGGGAGCGGGCCGGAGGACGTACCCGTGTCCATCCCCGCTCGCCCAGGGGGCGCCGGCCCCCGGCCCGGCCCCTCACCGACCGGGCGACGGGCGGCGCGTCCGGCGCCGAGGGCGGCGGCGCGGACCGGTTTCGCTCCCGCTGATCACTTGGCGTCGGCGTAGCACTCCACCACGGCCGTGCTGAAGGGGAACCGCACCGGTGTCTCCCCGAACGTGAGGCGGCCGGCCAGGTCGGCCGCCTCACGGATGGCGGTCACCACCGCCTCCGCCTCCTCGGCCGGGCAGTGGACGATCACCTCGTCGTGCTGGAAGAAGACCAGCTCGGCCGCCCTGTCCGCCAGGGCTTTCCGCAGCGCGGCGAGGAGCAGCAGGGCCCAGTCGGCGGCGGAGCCCTGGACGACGAAGTTGCGGGTGAAGCGGCCCCGGGCGCGGGCGTCGGTCGAGGCGTAGCCGGGTACCCAGGGGCGGGCCTCGGACGTGGGTTCGTCCTCCGCGACCGGGATGCCGGCCTCCTCCACCGCGTCGTCGGACGTACGGGCCGCGGGTGGGCAGGTGCGGCCCAGCCACGTCCGCACGAGTCTGCCCTCCTCACCGGCGCGGGCCGCCTCGTCGACGTAGGCGACGGCACGCGGGAAGCGGCGTCTGAGGGCGGCGAGGTTCTTCAGGCCGTCGCCGGAGGTCTGGCCGTACACCGCGCCGAGAACGGCCAGCTTGGCCTGGTCCCGGTTTCCGGAGAAGGCCCGGTCGGACACCTCCTGGTACAGGTCGGTCGCGCGGCCGGCGACGTCCATCAGCCCGGGGTCGCGGGAGATCGCGGCGAGGACGCGCGGCTCCATCTGGTCGGCGTCGGCGACCACGAGCCGCCACCCGGGGTCGGCGACGACGGCGCGGCGGATGACCTTGGGGATCTGGAGGCCGCCCCCGCCGTTGGTCACCCAGCGTCCGCTGACGGTGCCGCCGGCGAGGAACTCGGGCCGGAACCGCCCGTCCCGCACCCAGTCCTGCAGCCAGGACCAGCCGTGGGCCACCCAGATGCGGTACAGCTTCTTGTACGCGATCAGCGGTTCCACCGCCGGGTGGTCGACGGACTCCAGCTCCCAGCGCCGGGTCGAGGTGACCTTGACGCCGGCGCGGGAGAACGCCTTGATCACGTCGGCCGGCAGGTCGGGTCGGACCCGGTGGCCGAAGGCGTCGGACACCTCCTGCGCCAGGTCGGCGAGGCGGCGGGGCTCGCCGCCGCCGGCGTACCGCTCGCCGAGCAGGTCGTGCAGCAGGGCGCGGTGCACGTCCGCCCGCCAGGGCAGACCGGCCCGGTTCATCTCGGCCGCGACGAGGGTCCCCGCCGATTCGGCGGCCACCAGCAGGCGCATCCGGTCCGGGTGCGCCGTCGCCCCGACGCGGCGCATCTGCTCCGCGTGCACCGCGAGGAGGTCGGTCAGCGGGACGTGGACGCCGTGCGGCTCGAACAGCGAGGACTGCGCGCCCGGCTCGGCCGTGCGCTGCGGCGGGTCGGGCGGTACGGGGCCCCCGCGCAGCCGGGCCAGGGCGGCCGCGGCCGAGCGGGGTTCCCCGTACCGGCCCTCGTGACCGAGCAGCAGCGTCTCGGCGACCTCGATGTCGTGGCACCGCTCCACTCGCACCCCCGTGGCGAGCAGGCGCGGGTAGACCTCGGCGGTCGACCGCCACACCCACCGCGTGACGCCGGGACGGCTCCGCACGGCCTCGGCGAGATCGGGCTCCCGCCGCACCGGCCCGTCGGGCAGCCCGTCCGGACCGAGGCGGGCGACGTCGACGCCACCGTCCTCGGCCGGGGCGAGCGCCCAGTGGCCGGTCATGCTGCGCAGTCTGACAGGGGGGTCGGACATCGCTGCCGATGTGCGGCTCCGGGCGGGGGAGTCCCGGGCGCGGGCGGGACCCGCCGTCCGGCACGCCCGACGCCGTCCGGCATGGCCACCGCCGTCCGGCACGCCCAGCGCCGCCTGGGCTGATCCCGGGACGCCGGCTGTGCACGGCAGCACCGGGCACGGCCACGGTCAGGACGGTCACGACCGCCTCTCGGGCCCGGCTGGCTCCGGGCCCAACTGGCTCCGGGCTCGGCCGTCTCCGAGCCCGGCCGCTCCCCGGCCCAACTGCCTCCGGTCACGACCGCTTCCGGTCACGACCGCGACCGGCAGGTGCCGCTCGGCCGTCGGCGGCCGGCGGTCAGTGTCCGACCTGTGCTGCCTCGCCCGGTCCTGCCGGGCGGGCCGTCAGCGTCCGGTGGTCGGCACGCCTGGCCGGTGCCGCCGGTTGCCGTCGCCCGTTCGTTGCGTCGCTCGACCTTGGCGCATAGCCGTTGTCGCATGGCCCGGTGCCGCCGGCCGCTGCCCGGGCGGGCAGTCGCCGTGCCCGCCTCCTACTTCTCCTCCGCCTGCCTCTTCTCCTGCTTGTGCCCCTCTCCTTCCGCTTCCTCTTCCGTTCCCTCTCCCCCTCCTTCCTCGCGCGTCTCGACGAACTGGGCGAGCAGTTCGACGACGTACCGCTCGACGGTCGCCTTTTCGATGCCGAGGCCGCTGAGCGGGCCGGTCCCGTGCTCGTGTTCCAGCAGCGCGAGCAGCAGGTGTTCGGTGCCGACGTAGTTGTGGCCGAGCCGCAGGGCTTCGCGGAAGGTGAGTTCCAGGACCTTCTTGGCCGCCGGACCGTACGGGATCAGCTCGGGCCCCTCCTCGGCGGCGGGGGGAAGCGCGGCCAGGGCGGCCTCACGGACCGTGTCCGGGGTGACGCCCTGCTCGGTGAGCGCCTTGGCGGCCAGTCCCCCGGGCTCGGCGAGCAGGCCGAGGACCAGGTGCTCCGGCAGGCTCTCGGAGTGGTGCAGGGCCCGGGCCTCCTCGTGCGCGGCCATGACGGTCCGACGGGCGCGGGGCGTGAAGCGGCTGAAGCCCTCGTTCGGGTCGAGGTCGACGCTCTCTTTCGGCACGAAGCGTTTCTGCGCCGCCTGCCGGGTGACGCCCATGCTCCGGCCGATGTCGGTCCAGGAGGCGCCCGACCGTCGTGCCTGGTCCACGAAGTGCCCGATCAGGTGGTCGGCCACGTCACCGAGGTACTCACCCGCGAGCACCGCGTCCTGGAGCTGCTGGAGGGGTTCCTCGTGCACCTCCTTGATGGCCGAGATGAGGTCGTCGAGCCGCACGGATGCCTTGATGGTGGGGTTCGTCGTCATGTGTCAACCGTAAGTTGACGGGCAGGGGGTGTCAACTGTCGGTTGACAGTCGGTCGTCGGGTGGGTTGCGGGGCGTGGCACGATCGGAGCGTGAGTACGTCCAGCACTGTCGACCGCGCCTTCCGTGCCGCCCTCTACGACCCGGCCGACACCGCGCTCGACACCGGTGCCTCCCTGCTCGCCGCCGATCCCACGGCGGACGCCGAACTCGCCCGACGTGGCCGAAAGTTCGTGGCGACGGCGTGGCGGCGGAACTGGCAGCCCGCCGATGTCGTACGGATCGTGCGGCGCGAGTTGGACGAGAGGTGCGTGCGGCTGGTGTCGGCCCTCATCCGCGACCAGGCGTCGCAGGACCGGGCCCGCGGCCCGCGCTGGCAGGCCCAGCTCGACGGCCTGACCGCCGAGCCCGCGCCCCGCACCGACCGTTTCTCGCACGCCACGGCCGTACTGGAGCTCTACCGCCTGCTGCTGCGGCTTCCGGCGTTGGAGGCGCTCGACGAGCCCTCCCCGGCGGGCGCCGCCCCGTCACGCGGTGGGCCGGGAGGCACGGCGGCGCCGGAGTCCCGCATGCTCACCCGCATCCGGGCGCTGCTGGCCAAGGCGGAGGCGACCGGGTACCCGGAGGAGGCGGAGGCGCTGAGCGCCAAGGCGCAGGAACTGATGGCGCGGCACAGCGTCGACGAGGCGCTGCTGGCGGCCGGGGCGCCGTCGGCGGAGGCGCCGGTGGGCTGCCGCATCGGGGTCGAGGCACCGTACGAGCAGACCAAGGCGGTGCTGCTGGACGCGGTGGCCACCGCGAACCACTGCCGGGCGGTGTGGAACGAGGCCCTCGGGTTCAGCACCGTGGTCGGCTTCGCCTCCGACCTGGAGGCCGTGGAACTCCTCTACACCTCCCTGCTCGTGCAGGCCACCACCGCCATGACGAAGGCCGAGGCCGCCCAGCGTGCGGGCGGGCGGAAGCGGACCAAGACGTTCAGGCAGTCCTTCCTCGCCGCCTACGCCCACCGCGTGGGCGCTCGCCTCACGGAGGTCGCCGGCACCCAGGTCACCGACGACCTGCTGCCGGTGCTCGCCTCCCGGGAGGCGGCGGTCACCGAGCGGTTGGACGACCTCTTCCCCGAGACCACGACCACCCGGCTGCGCGGAGTGAGCGACGCGGCGGGCTGGGAGGAGGGCGTCCGGGCGGCGGACGACGCCCGGGTCGGGGCCCGCCCACTGCTCCCCTGAGGCCGCCTCCGTCTCTCTCCGTCTTTCTTCGTCTCCGTCTCTCCGTCTCGGACGGCCGACAGGCGCGGGCGCGTCCCGCCGTTCCGTGGGCCGCCGGCCGCCTTGGACGGTCGCCCATCGCGGGCGCTTCCCCGGGTTTCCTTGAAGCCGCCCCCCGGCCGACCGTCAGTTTCGGGCACGCCCCGAGGCTGCCCGGGGCCGCCGGCCGCCTCGGACGGCCGTCAGTCGCCCGTCTGCTGGTACGTGCTCACCGAGACCTGGTGCCCGCCGTCCTCGGTGGCCGCGATCCCGCCGTAGGTCCAGGGGACCTTCTCGGTGGCCGTCGCGGGGGAGAGGCCGAAGTGCAGGTCGCCGGGGTCGAAGGCGGAGCCGCGCACATAGGTGACGACGAAGGAGGCCGTCCCGTCGTGGGCCAGTGTGACGTCCCGGGGCTTCGACCCCTCGACCAGGGGCACGTCGGTCCTCTCGGAGCCGCTGACGCCTGCCAGGAACACCTCGGGGGTGCCGGGCAGGACACAGGGGTCGCCCTGGTTCAGGACCGTGAAGGGCACCTCGCCGGTGTCGCCGTCGGCCGGAGCGAGGCTCGCGGGACCGGCCTCCAGGCGCACCTGGTCGATCGTGCAGGCGGCGGTGTCCCGCCCCGCGCTCTTCTCGTCGCCCCCGCCGTCGGCCCCGTCACCACCGTCGCCGCCGCAGGCGGTCAGGAGGAGGAGAGCGGCGACGGCGGTGGCGGTGGTGACGACGGGCAAGGCGCGCATGAGGGTCCCCCCAGGGATCAGTGGCGGTGCGCACCGATCATCACGCATGTGATCCGTGGCGTGCCGCCCGACCCGGCGAACTCACCCCACCGGAGTCCCGCCCGGCGCGGGGCGGATCCGGACGCGACGGCCCGGACCCGTGCCCGACGGCCCGAACCCGTGCCCGACGACCCGGCCAGCTCGCTCGACGGGACACCGCTCGCCCACGGCCACCCGCTCGTTCACAGATCCCGCTCGCCCACGGATCCCACTCACCCACGGGCCCTCACTCGCCCCGCGCCTACGAGCCCAGCCCCTCCGTCGGCAGCCCCGTCGGCAGGCTGCCGCCCTCGGCCTTGGTGTACGTCTCGGTGCCGAGCGGCCCGTCCCAGGTGACCTTCAGGGTCGACCCGGTCACGGAGTCGACGGTGCCCTCGGCCCGGTCGTCGTTGCCGTCGCCGCAGTCCAGCGAGACGGTGTAGGTCCCGTCGGCCTTCTGTGCGGTGCCGCTGCAGACGGTGCCGCCGGTCGCGAAGAGTCCCGCCTGCTCCCCGGTGACGACGAGGGCGACGGCCTTGCCCCCGGCCGTGGTGAACCAACTGCCCTCCAGAGCACCGGCCGGGGCGCTGCTCGCCCCGCCCGAGCCGTCCGGTGCGTCCGCACCGCCGGAGTCGGAGTCGGTGGGCGCGGTCGCCGACGCCGTGGCATCGGGCCCGGTGGCGTCACCGGAGTCCCCGTCGGAACTGCACGCGGTGAGGAGGAGGACGGCCGCCAGGCCACCGCCGGCCGCCGCGAGACGCGTGCGCCGCCGGGTGCCGGTGGAGCGGATGCCCGCCTCCCTGGTCGAGATCCCTGTCTGCACCCCTGTCGACACCTCTGACAACCTCGTTGTCGACGGGGACGCGGGCCGTGGGACCGCTGATGTGGACGCTGTCACGGGTGTCACCGACGTCACTGCGAGCCCCTTAGCTGTAGTGGCCTGAGCTGTAGTGGCCTGGGCGGCCGGACACGACGCAGTCAGCTAACAGGAACCGCGCCGGACCCCACCAGAGGCAGTGACGCAGGTCGCATGACGAGGGTGGGCCTCGTCACGCGCGCCGGCGGTCAGAAACGCGCGGAAAGGTAAATTGGGCACGTTCACAGGCATGAGGACGGAACATAAGGAAACACGAGGGAACATGCGGTCCCTTGCGCGCGTCTCACGGGGGAAGCGGGGGCCCGGGGAACGGGTCGGCCCCGGCGCAGGAGACCATCGAACCCGCGTCGAAGGCGCCGGAACCGGGTTCCGCGCAGCTGTAACCACAGGAACACCCGCCGTGCACGTGCATCTGCCCATGCACCTGCACATGAAACAGAGCTATGATCCGGGTCAGTTGACCGATGCATCAATGGCCACTCAGCCAGTGCACCACCGGGGAGCGACCTGTGGACCACGACGTGTACGACGGTGACGTGTACGACGGTGCCGACGCGTCCGGCGTGTACAACGGCATGGCGGCCACCACGCTGGACGGCGTGGCCTGGCAGAAGAGTCGGCACAGCAACTCGCAGGGCTCCTGCGTGGAGTTCGCCCGGCTGCCGGGCGGTGACGTGGCGGTGCGCAACTCCCGTTTCCCCGACGGCCCCGCGCTCGTCTACACCCGCGCGGAGATCGAGGCGATGCTCCTGGGCGTGAAGGACGGCGAGTTCGACCACCTGGTCGTGGGCTGACCTGCCTCCACGCCCGATCGTCCGCCCGTCTGGCCCGCCCCCCGTCCCTCCATTCACCCACCCCGCCTCGTCGACCTCTCGATGGCGCACGGCCGACGTGCGGAAGTCGGCACCGCACGCCGGAAGTCCGCACCCGACCGCACCCGCACCCGGGGAGCCGGGAGCAGGCAACCGCCCCTACCCCCGCCGACGCGGCAGCCGCCCTACCCCCGCCGGCCCCCGCCGGCAACCACCGGCGATCAGTCCCTCAGAAGCCCGTGACGCGCGTAGAAGCGCGGCGCCGTGATGCGGAGGCGTTCGTCATCCGGGGAGGGCGCGCGGGGCGGCGCCCGGACAGGGCAGCCGGAACAGCGCCCAGACCACCTTGCCGTGCAGCGCGCCCGCCATGGGGTGCCAGCCCCAGCCGTCGCTGAACGACTCGACCAGGAACAGTCCGCGCCCCGATTCGGCGGCGAAGTCGTCCGAGTCACGGGCCACCGGGCTGTCGTGGCTGGGATCGCGCACCGCGCACACCAGGCGTTCGGTCCACCGCATCAGGTGCAGCCGGACCGGCGGCTCCTGGCCGCAGAGCCGTGACGCGTCGGCCGGCAGGGCGTGCCGCAGGGCGTTGGTGACCAGCTCGGACACCACGAGGCACACGTCGTCGAACCGGTCGCCGAGCTCCCACTGGTCCAGGGTCGTCCGGGTGAACCTCCGGGCGTCGCCCACCGCTTCGTAACGGGCGGGGAGGGCGCAGGAGGCGGCGTCGGAAACGGCCGCGGGGTCCAGTGGTGGAAGGCCCTGCCGTAACGGCTCGAGCATGGTCGATCCATTCGTCCCCATGCGAGGCACTCCCGGAAATTCGCGGTCCAAGCGAGGCGGCGGTGGTGCGGGACCATGGTTTCGGATGCGAACAGCAGATGCAAGGGCAGATGCACGTGCAGCTGACCGAAATCGCCCTGCCCGTACCGCTTGTTGGGCAATTTTTCCGTCATCTCGCTGTCCACTTCCGGCTGTCCTCTTGCCTCCCGGTTGCTCCTTCCTGAACGGATTCCTTGGCTTGAATCCATTTCCGTAACCGGGCGAGTACAGCTCGGAGTGTTTTAGTGGCAGACTGCGGCGTCTGAAGACGTTGGGGAGGCTGGCGAACGTGAGCGCGGGAGAGCCGGGATCGGTGGTGCGGCGCATGCTGCTCGGATCACAACTCAGGCGACTGCGTGAGGCTCGGGGGATCACGCGTGAGGCGGCGGGCTACTCGATCCGAGCCTCCGAATCGAAGATCAGCCGGATGGAGTTGGGCCGGGTGAGCTTCAAGACCAGGGACGTCGAGGACCTGTTGACGTTGTACGGCATCACGGACGAGCAGGAGCGCACCTCATTGCTCGCCCTCGCCAAGGAGGCCAACGTCGCGGGCTGGTGGCACAGTTACTCGGACGTGCTGCCGACCTGGTTCCCGACCTACGTGGGCCTGGAGGGCGCGGCGTCGCTGATCCGGGCGTACGAGGTGCAGTTCGTCCACGGCCTGCTGCAGACGGAGCAGTACGCCCGTGCCGTCGTCCGGCGCGGGATGAAGGGGGCGGGCGAGGCCGACGTGGAGCGCCGGGTGGCGCTGCGGCTGGAGCGGCAGAAGTACCTGGTCTCCGAGAACGCCCCGGACTTCCACGTGATCCTCGACGAGGCCGCCCTGCGCCGGCCGTACGGCGACCGCGAGGTGATGCGCGGCCAGCTCCAGCACCTGATCGACGTGTCCGAGCACCCCAACGTGCGGTTGCAGGTCATGCCGTTCAGCATGGGCGGCCACTCCGGGGAGTCGGGCGCGTTCACGATCCTCAGCTTCCCCGAGTCCGACCTCTCGGACGTGGTGTACCTGGAGCAGCTGACCAGCGCGCTGTACCTGGACAAGGCCGAGGACGTCGCGCAGTACGAGACGGCGCTCAAGGAGCTCCAGCACGACTGCCCGGGCCCGTCGGAGAGTCGGGACCTTCTTCGAGGACTGCTCCAACTCTCTTGAAACGTAAGTACGATGACGTGCGATCAGACCAGCGGGTCGGTCCGGTGCCGGCTCCGGCAGCGAGGGATTGAGGGATCACATGTCGTCGTACTTCACCGACCTGGCCCAGCAGTACATCGACGGTGAGTGGCGCCCGGGCACGGGCTCCTGGGACATCATCGACTTCAATCCGTACGACGACGAGAAGCTGGCCTCGATCACGATAGCCACGGTCGACGAGGTGGATCAGGCGTACCGGTCGGCGGCCCGCGTGCAGAAGCAGTGGGCGGCCACCAACCCGTACGCCCGCCGGGCGGTGTTCGAGAAGGCGCTGCGGCTGGTCGAGGAGCGCGAGGAGGAGATCTCCGAGGCGATCGTCGCCGAGCTCGGCGGCACGCGGCTGAAGGCCGCGTTCGAACTGCACCTGGCCAAGGAGTTCCTGCGGGAGGCGGTGCACCTGGCGCTGCGCCCCGAGGGCCGGATCATCCCGTCGCCGGTGGACGGCAAGGAGAACCGCGTCTACCGCGTGCCGGTCGGCGTGGTCGGCGTGATCAGCCCGTTCAACTTCCCCTTCCTGCTGTCGCTGAAGTCGGTCGCCCCGGCGCTGGCCCTCGGCAACGGCGTGGTGCTCAAGCCGCACCAGAACACGCCGATCGTGGGCGGCTCCCTGATCGCGAAGATCTTCGAGGACGCCGGGCTGCCGGGCGGGCTGCTGAACGTCGTCATCACGGACATCGCCGAGATCGGCGACGCCTTCCTGGAGCACCCGGTCCCGAAGGTCATCTCCTTCACCGGCTCCGACAAGGTCGGCCGCCACGTCGCCACCGTCTGTGCCTCCCTCTTCAAGCGCTCGGTGCTCGAACTGGGCGGCAACAGCGCCCTGGTGGTCCTCGACGACGCCGACGTGGACTACGCGGTGGACGCGGCCGTCTTCAGCCGGTACGTGCACCAGGGGCAGGTCTGCATGGCCGCGAACCGGGTGCTGGTGGACCGCGCGGTGGCCGACGAGTTCACCGAGAAGTTCGTCGCCAAGGTGAAGTCCCTGAAGGCCGGCGACCCGAGCGACCCCGCGACCGTCATCGGCCCGGTGATCAACTCCCAGCAGGCGGACGCCCTGTCGGGCGTGGTCGAGCAGGCGCTCGCCGAGGGCGCGACGGCCCTGGTGCGGGGGGAGCGGACCGACAACCTGGTCGAGCCGTCCGTGCTCACCGACGTCCCCGCCGACTCGGCGCTGCTGCGGCAGGAGGTCTTCGGCCCGGTGGTCTTCCTCGTCCCCTTCGACGGCGAGGAGGAGGCCGTGCGCCTGGTCAACGACTCCCCGTACGGTCTGAGCGGTGCCGTGCACACCGGGGACACCGAGCGGGGTGTGAACTTCGCCAAGCGGATCGACACCGGCATGTTCCACGTGAACGACGGCACCGTGCACGACGAGCCGATCGTCCCCTTCGGCGGCGAGAAGCACTCGGGCATCGGCCGCCTCAACGGTGACTCCATGCTGGACGCCTTCACCACCATGAAGTGGATCTCGGTGCAGCACGGCCGGAGCGGCTTCCCGTTCTGACGGTGGGACGGGCCGTTCCGGAGTCCCCGGACGCCGACTGCCCGACACCGAACCCCGAAGACCGAACCCCGAAGACCGAACCCGGAAGACCGAACCCGGAAGACCGAATGCCGGATACGGTGCCCGGGCAACCGGGCCGGACCGGGTCCTCCCGCACCGGCCATCGAGGACAGAAGCTGACCTCGATGGCCCGTAGCGTCCTTCGTGTCAGGCGGCAGGGGACTCCTGCACCCCAGCGACGGAAGGCGGACGGTCATGGTCACTCATGTGGGACCCGAGGAGCCCGGTGACGAGCGAGGGGCGCTGCTGGCCTTCGTCGCCGAGCAGCGCGGCGCGATCCGGGGCGCCCTGCTGGGGCTGACCGACGAGCAGGCGTCCTCCCGGCCCAGCGCGAGCGAGCTGTCCCTGGCGGGGCTGCTCAAGCACGTCGCCGAGGTCGAGCAGGGGTGGATCGCCCGGGCGAAGGGTGAGCCGCCGGCGGTCCACCGGGACGAGTCGAACTGGCACGAGTGCTTCCGGCTGACCGGCGACGAGACGGTGGCGGACCAGCTCGCGTACTACGAGAAGGTGGCCGCGGAGACGGAGGCGTTCATCCGCGCGGTCCCGAGTCTCGACGACGCGTTCCTGGTGGCGAAGACGTCGTGGAACCCGAGGGACGAGTGGCTGTCGATGCGGTGGCTGTGTCTGCACCTGATCCGCGAGACCGCCCGGCACGCCGGCCACGCCGACATCATCCGGGAGTCCCTGGACGGCGCGACGGCCTTCGAGCTGGTGGCGCGGGAGCAGGGCGGTGACGACCGGGGGTGAGCCCCGGCGGCGGGCCCGGCAGCCCGGTGCCGGTCCCCGGGCCGGCGGCGCGGGGGCCGGGGCAGCGGCCGGGAGCGCACCCCGGCGCCCTACGCTGGGCGCATGTCAGCGATCCGTCTGCTCGTGCTCGGCGCGGTGCGCCAGCACGGGAGGGCCCACGGCTACCAGGTCCGCAACGACCTCGAGTACTGGGGCGCGCACGAGTGGTCCAACGCCAAGCCGGGCTCGATCTACCACGCCCTCAAGCAGATGGCGAAGCAGGGACTGCTGTACGCGCACGAGACCGCCCCGTCGACGGCCGGCGGCCCGCCGCGCACCGAGTACGAGATCACCGAGGCGGGCGACGCCGAGTTCTACGCGCTGTTGCGCGCGGCCCTGGTCGACTACGACCTCAAGATGGACGTGAAGACGGCCGCCGTCGGCTTCATCGTCGATCTGCCGCGCCAGGAGGCCGCGGAGCTGCTGCGGGAGCGGGTCCGGCGGATCGAGGAGTGGCGGGCGACGGTCGCCGGGGACTACCTGCCGGAGGGCGGACCCGAGGCGCTGGGCCACATCGGCCAGATCATGCGGCTCTGGGACCGCACGGCCGACGCCGAGGCCGCGTGGGCCCGCGAGCTGATCGAGCAGATCGAGTCGGGGGCCTACACCTTCCGCGGGGAGGGCGAACCGTTCGTCGGCGTCCTGGCCGACGGCGAGGAGAACCCGTACGCGACGGGGGAACGGCACCCGGGCGACACGCGCTGACGCGGGCGTCCCGAGGCCGGCAGCGGCGGTCGGCCGCACCGGAGCGGCAGCCGCCGTCCGGCGGTTCCGGCCGTCGACGGCGCTGAGCAGCGGAAACACGCCCCGCGCCGCACGGCCACCACCCCGTAACCGCCGCCGGGACCGGATACCCGGGCAACGAAAACAGAAGCAACGAAAACAGAGGCAACAGACACAACGAAAGCAGCTAATCAAGTTTGACGAGTGGCCCGGTCCGCGTTACCGTCGGCGGCCCGGACGGCATAGTCAAGCTTGACTAGTGGGAAGGAGTGTCAGTGGCCGACGCGGTGATCACCGTCGAACAGGCGCGCAAGACGTACGGCAGGAGCAGGAGCAGGGGCGGGAGGGGAGGAGGTGGCGGGAGCGGACGGGGGAGCGCCGTTCACGCTCTGGACGGGCTCGACCTCACGGTGGCGCGGGGCACGGTGCACGGCGTGCTGGGTCCGAACGGCGCGGGCAAGACCACCCTGGTCCGGATCCTGGCCACCCTGCTGCGTCCCGACTCGGGCCGCGTCGAGGTGGCGGGACACGACGTGGTGCGTGACGCGTACGCCGTGCGCCTGCGGATCGGGCTGCTCGGGCAGCACGCGGCGCTCGACGAAGAACTCGGCGGACGGCAGAACCTGGAGATGTTCGGCCGGCTGCACCACCTCGGCGCCCGCCGCGCCCGCGCCCGGGCCGACGAACTGCTGGAGCGGTTCGACCTGACCCGGACCGGCTCCCGGGCGGTGGGGCAGTACAGCGGGGGGATGCGGCGGCGCCTGGACCTCGCCGCGTCCCTGATCACCGAGCCGGAGGTGCTGTTCCTGGACGAGCCGACCACCGGCCTGGACCCGCGCGGCCGGGCCGAGGTGTGGCAGTCGGTCCGTTCCCTGGTCGGCGGCGGCACGACGGTGCTGCTCACCACCCAGTACCTGGAGGAGGCCGACCAGCTCGCGGACCGCATCAGTGTCGTGGACGCCGGACGGGTCATCGCCGACGGTACGGCCGACGAACTCAAGGAAGCCGTCGGCGGCGACCGCATCGACGTCGTCCTGCGCGACGCCGGGCAGCTGGGCACGGCCGCCGCCCTGCTCCCCGCGGCCCGGGGCACGGTCGCCGTGGACCGTGACCGCCGCCTGCTGAGCGCCCCCGTCACCGACCGGATGGAGGCCCTGACGGCAGTCGTCCGTGCCCTGGAGGAGGCGGGTGTCGAGGCCGAGGACATCGCGCTGCGCAGGCCCACGCTGGACGAGGTGTTCCTGCACCTGACCGGGCCCGCCGACCGAGAGAAGGAGACCGCGTGAACACCTACGCACTGACCGACTCCTGGACCATGACCCGCCGGGAACTCGCCCGTTGGGGACGCCGGCCGGTGACGGTCGTGGTGAACCTGGTCTTCCCGGTGATGCTGCTCCTGATGTTCGGCTACCTGGTCGGCGGCGGGCGGGGCGTCGGCGGCAGCTACCTCGACTTCCTGCTGCCCGGCATGCTCGCGCTCACCATGGCCTTCGGCCTGGAGGGCACCATGGTCGCCGTCACCCAGGACCTCGACAAGGGCGTGGTCGACCGGTTCCGCTCGCTGCCGATGACCGACGGGGCCGTCCTGGTGGGCCGCTCCGCCGCCGACATGCTCCAGTCGGTGCTCGGCCTGGGCGTGCTCCTGGCCGTCGCCGCGGCGCTCGGCTGGCGCCCCCAGGGCGGACCGGCCGCCTTCCTGACCGCGGTGGGGCTGCTGTTGCTGCTGCGGTTCGCCATGCTCTGGATCGGCATCCACCTGGCCCTGGTGGCCGGGAAGCCCGAACTGGTGCAGGCCGTGCAGATCCTGGTGTGGCCGGTCGGGTTCCTGTCCACCGCCTTCGCGTCGCCCCGGTCCATGCCCGACTGGCTCGGCACGGTCGTGCAGTGGAACCCGATCTCCCACACCGCCGAAGCCGCCCGGGACCTGTTCGGCCCGGCCGGGGAGTCCGGCCACGTCGGGGCCGCGGTCCTCTGGCCGCTCGCCCTGCTCGCGGTCTTCTTCCCGCTGGCGGTACGGAGGTTCACGCGGCTCAGCCGCTGACGGGGGCGGTCGCGGGGACGACGGCCGTCGCCGTCCTGCCCGGGGGCGGAGGCACCCGGGCAGGACGGAGGCCGGGCGGCCCCCCGGCCCCCGGCCCCGTCTCGGCCAGGGCCTGCCCGGCACGATCCGCCGGGCGGGCCGTCTCAGTGGTGGAACCCGGTGGCCTCGTTCTTGTCCTGCACCAGGGGCTGCGGCTGCCGGCGCAACTGCGGGAGCAGCCGGCCGAGATCGTCGGCGAACAGGTCGGCGAGGTCCTCGGAGAAGCCGTTGCGGCACACCACCCGCAGCACCGACAGGTCCTCGCGGTTCGCCGGGAAGGTGTACGCGGGCACCAGCCAGCCGTTCTCCCGCATCCGCCGGGACACGTCGAAGACGTCGAACGCCGTGACGTCCGGTGCGGTGGTGAACGCGAAGACGGGCAACTCGTCGCCCCGGGTGAGCAGCCGGAAGTCGCCGAACGCCTCGATCCGCGCGGCGAGCCCCGTGGCCACGTCCCGCGCGGCCTGCTGCACCGCGCGGTAGCCGTTCCGGCCGAGGCGCAGGAACGTGTAGTACTGCGCGACGACCTGGGCGCCGGGCCGGGAGAAGTTCAGCGCGAACGTCGGCATGTCGCCGCCCAGGTAGTTCACCCGGAACACCAGCTCCTCCGGCAGGGCGTCCGCGTCCCGCCACAGCGCCCAGCCGACGCCGGGGTAGACCAGCCCGTACTTGTGCCCGGAGGTGTTGATCGACGCCACACGCGGCAGGCGGAAGTCCCATACCAGGTCCTCGTCGACGAACGGCGCGACCATGGCCCCGGACGCCCCGTCGACGTGCACGGGGATGTCCAGGCCGGTGCGCTCCTGGAGGTCGTCCAGCGCCGCGCACAGGTCCGCGATCGGCTCGTAGGACCCGTCGAAGGTGGACCCCATGACGCCGACGACCCCGATGGTGTTCTCGTCGCACAGCTCGGCCGCCGCCCGCGGGTCCAGGTGGAAGCGGTCGCCCTCCATGGGCACCTGACGGGCCTCCACCTCCCAGAAGGTGCAGAACTTCTCCCAGCAGACCTGGACGTTGACGCCCATGACGAGGTTCGGGCGGGCCTCGCGGGAGGGGTAGCGGTCGGCGTTGCACCGGGCCCAGCGGCGCTTCAACGCCATCCCCGCGAGCATGCACGCCTCGCTCGACCCGGTCGTCGAACAGCCCACGGCCGCCGAGGGATCGGGCGCGTTCCACAGGTCGGCGAGCATCGCCACACAGCGCCGCTCCAGCTCGGCGGTGCGCGGGTACTCGTCCTTGTCGATCATGTTCTTGTCCCGGCACTCCGCCATCAGCAGCCCCGCCTCGGGCTCCATCCAGGTGGTGACGAAGGTGGCCAGGTTGAGCCGCGCGTTGCCGTCCAGCATCAGCTCGTCGTGCACGAGTTGGTACGCCGTCGAGGGGGCCATGGGGGTCTCGGGCAGCCGGTGCTTGGGCGGCGCCTGGGTCATGTCACCGACCGGGTTCGCCGGCCCCAGGAAGGGGTTGACGGACAGGGGACGGTCGTCGTGCTGCGGGTGGTCGTGGAGCGGCATGAACACCTCCGGGTCGTGGGGGGGGGGCAGGGGGGAGTGGGGCCGACGGGGGCCAATGGAGCTGGGGAGTAGGTGAGGTGGGGAGCTGAGGGGCTGGCGGAGTCGGAGAACCGGGGCCGACGGGCCGGCGAAGCCGTGGAACAAGCCGACGCGGGACGGGCAGCCGTGCATCCGGCCGACGCGGGACGACGGGGAGTCGTGGATCCCCCGGGGCGGCGACGTCGTGACGGAGCCGGCGCGGACCAGGGCGAGCGGTCCGGGCGGGCCCGCCACGGCCACGGCTGACGCCTGCCCCACGGCTCACGCCCGCCACGCGGCGCACATCCGCCACGCGGCGCCCGCCCGCCACGCGGCTCACGCTCACGCCCGCCTCCGCCGCCCCGGTCACCGGACCGCCGTCCCGTCCGCCCGCAGCTGCATCTGCGGACGGCCCGTCACCAGCAGCCAGGCGGGCAGGGAGGCGATGCACAGCAGCGCGACGATCCCCGGCGAGGCGACCAGGACGGCCGCGACGAACAGGCTCACCCAGCCCTGCCGGGTGATGGCCAGCAGCAGGCCCAGGACCGCCGCCGAGACCCCCACCGCCGGGTGCACGGGGGGCACCAGGGCGTGCGCGCACAGTCCGAGCGCGGTGCCGACGAACACGGCCGGGAAGATGCGTCCGCCCCGGAACCCGCAGGACGCGGCGACCAGCAGGGCCGCCAGCTTCACCACCGCCATGACGGCGAACTCGCCCGCCGTCCAGCCGTCGGGGTCGCCCGCCAGCTCCGCGATCTCGTGCAGGCCCTTGAACAGCGTCAGATGGCCGCCCACCGCCGCCAGGGCGGCCAGGACGACACCGCCCGCGGGCAGCATCAGCATCGGGTGCCGGAGCCTGCCGAAGGCCCGGTGGACGTACGGGAAGGCCCGCACGGCGGCCATGCCGAGCAGCGCGCCCACCGAGGCGATGACGAGGGCCGCGAGCAGGTCGGCCCAGTCGGGGTGGCCGAAGGACGGCAGGTGCAGGTCGAAGTTGGGCCGGGAGACCAGGGTGACGGTGAGCGCGCCGGCGCCGGCCGCGGTCAGCGGCGCGAAGACGCCGTCCCAGAGCTGTCCCTTGAGCCGCTGCCCGGCCAGTGCCTCGGAGATGATCAGCGCGGCGGCCACCGGCGTGCCGAACAGCGCTCCGATCGTCGCCGCCTCCGCCAGCGCCGCCCAGCTTCGTTCCGGTGCCCTCGGGAACGCCCGCACACCGGCCCAGACGGCCAGGGAGACGTTCACGGCGATGATCGGGTTCTCGGGTCCCAGGCTCGGGCCGCCCGCCAGCATCAGGGCGGTCGCCAGCAGCAGTCCCGGCAGGGCGGCCGGCGGCAGGACGGGGGCGTCGAGTCCGGTGGTGGCGGGGTCGGGGCCCGCGTGACCGGGGGCCTTCCACACCACCAGGCCCACGGCGACGCCGGTGGAGACGAGCATCACGGACATCCACAGCACGGAGTACCGTCCGACGCCGAGCGCGTCGGGCACCGTCCGCCACAGCACACCCTGGAGTTCCTCCGCCCCGGCGTCGACCCCGACCAGGAGCAGACTGGCCGTCACGCCGACCAGCAGCGCCGGGAGGACGGACGGCAGCAGGGCGCGTGCGGGCGTCGCCGGAACGGTGGAGGGGGTGCGGGGGGCGCTGTCCTGGGCCACGCGCACACGATAGACGGGCGAACGCGGCAAAGCGGTATGAAACGGGCGGGAGTGAGGCCGGGGCCCACGGGCTTGCACCTCACGTGACGTGAGGACCCAGGCTGGAGTGCGTACCGAGAAGGGAGCGGAAGTGAGCTACTCCGTGGGACAGGTCGCCGGATTCGCCGGGGTCACGGTGCGCACGCTGCACCACTACGACGAGATCGGCCTGCTCGCCCCGAGCGAGCGCAGCCACGCGGGCCACCGGCGCTACAGCGACGCCGACCTCGACCGGCTGCAGCAGATCCTGTTCTACCGGGAGCTGGGCTTCCCGCTCGACGAGGTCGCCACCCTGCTCGACGACCCGGACGCGGACCCGCGCGCGCACCTGCGCCGCCAGCACGAGCTGCTGACCGCCCGGATCGAGAAGCTGCAGAAGATGGCGGCGGCCGTGGAGCACGCCATGGAGGCACGCAGCATGGGCATCAACCTGACGCCGGAGGAGAAGTTCGAGGTCTTCGGGGAGCACGACCCGGAGCAGTACGAGGAGGAGGTGCGCGAGCGCTGGGGCACCACCGACGCCTACCGCCAGTCCAAGGAACGGGCGGCCTCCTACACCAAGGAGGACTGGCAGCGCATCCAGCGCGAGGGCGACGAGCTCACCCGGCGCTTCGTCGCCCTGATGGAGGCCGGTGAACCGGCGGACTCCGAGGCCGCGATGGACGTGGCCGAGGACCACCGCCGGTGGATGTCGCGCAACCACTACGACTGCGACCACGAGATGCACGCGTGCATCGGCGAGATGTACGTCTCGGACGAGCGGTTCACGCGCTCCATCGACCAGGCGCGGCCGGGTCTCGCCGCCTACGAGCGGGACGCGATCCTGGCCAACGCCGTCCGGCACTCCTGACCGCGGGGGCGCACGTGGCGCGGGGGCATGGGCGGGCGGGGTGCGGGACCCGGGGCCCGGGCGACGGGCCCGGCCGAGGGACCGGCGGACGGCTTCCGGGGCCCGGCGGAAGGCTCCCAGGGGCTCCCCCAGGAGCCGGGTCCGGCAGCCCGGTCCAGGAGCCGCGTCCCGGCGCCGGGCCCGGCAGCCGCGTCCGGGCGCCGGAGCCGTCCCGAGCGCGGCCGGGCAGGCTGCCGGGGGCCCGCCACGCCCCGCGCCGGGCGGGTGGCAAGGTTCCTGGAACCCGGGGCAGGGCGCCCGCGTTGAGACAACGTTGGTACTTTGGGCGCGCCGCCCGGCCCCCTCACTCCAGAAGCCAGGAGCCCCAGCCCCGTGACGACCCTTGCGCTCGGCCCCGAGTGGCTGAGCCCGGACTACCTGATCAGCACGTTCAGCCTGCCCGGCATCCTGCTGATCGTCTTCGCCGAGTCCGGTCTCTTCGCCTTCCTGCCCGGTGACTCCCTGCTGTTCACGGCGGGCCTCTTCGTAGCCGAGGGCAACTACATCAGTCAGCCGCTGTGGCTCGTCTGCACCCTGATCGTGCTGGCCGCGGTCATCGGCGACCAGGTCGGCTACATGATCGGCAAGACCTTCGGCCCGAAGCTGTTCAACCGTCCCAACTCCAAGCTCTTCAAACAGGAGAACCTGGAGAAGGCGCACGAGTTCATGGAGAAGTACGGCCCCAAGGCGATCGTGCTGGCCCGCTTCGTGCCGATCGTGCGGACCTTCGCCCCGATCGTGGCCGGCGCCGGCCGCATGCAGTACCGCACCTTCCTGACGTACAACGTGGTCGGCGGCATCGCCTGGGGATGCGGTGTCACCATGGCGGGCTACTGGCTGGGCCAGATCGACCTGATCAAGGAGAACGTGGAGACGATCCTCATCCTGATCGTGTTCCTCTCCGTGGTCCCGATCATCGTCGAGTACCTGCGCGAGCGGGCCAAGAAGAAGCGCGCCGCCGCCGAGGGCGTCCCGGCCGCCGTCCAGCAGCCCCAGATGCCGCTCCTGGACGACGCCACCACCCAGCTGCGCCGCATCGCCCCCGACGACCGCGGTCCCGCCCCGACGGCCCCGATGGCCCCGCGCCCCCAGCAGGCCGCCCCCCAGCAGGCCGCCCCCCAGCCGTACGGCGGCCCGGCCCCGCAGGGCGGCCCGGCCCACGGCGACCCGTACCCGTACGGCGGCGGCCCCTACGGCCACCAGCCGCCCCACGGCAACGGCGGCGGCCCCCGGCAGCAGCCCCCGCGGCCCCAGCAGCCCCAGCAGCCCTACGGCAACGCGCCGTACCCGCCGCAGGGCCACCCCGGCCAGGCGCCCTGGCCGGGAGACGGTCAGCGCCCGCAGCAGCCGTACAACCAGGGCCACTGAGACCCCGACGGGACGCGGACACGGGGTTCCGGGTCAGAAACCCCGCGTCCGCTTCGCCGCACGGCGCTTCTCGGCGGAGCCGATCTTCAGGGTGATCCGGGAGATCTCCGCACCGAGGTTCACCCCGATGGCGATGGCCATGGCGAGCGCCACCGCCTTGGTGAGGTACGCCAGCCCGGTGTCGACCTCGTTCTGCGCGATGTTCAGCAGACCGAAGTAGGTCGCGGAACCGGGCAGCAGGGGGCCGATCGCCGCCGTGGTGTACGGCAGCGCGGAGGCGAACCGGTACCGGGACAGCAGCTGTCCGAACAGCCCCACCACCCCCGCGGCCACGGCCGTGGACGCCACCGGCGAGATGCCGCCCGCGTGGTGCATCGCGCCGTACACCACCCAGGCGACCCCGCCGTTGAGGGTCACCATCAGCACTGTCGCCCGCTCCTGCTGGAGCAGTACGGCGAAGGCCAGGGACAGCATCATCGACGCGGCGATCTGGATCAGCGGCCGGTCCTCCTGCCCGAGGGCCGCGTCCGGGTTCAGCCCGGCGCCCAGCTGGACGCCGAAGTACAGCACCACCAGCACCCCGGCGACGATGCCGACGAAGAAGTACAGGACCTCCAGCAGCCGGGCGGAGGCGGTGATGTAGAAGCCGGTCAGACCGTCCTGCACCCCGGCCACCAGCGCCCGTCCGGGCAGCAGCGCGAACAGCCCACCGGTGATCACCGCGGACGCCTTCAGGTCCGCGTGGGCGAGGGTGAGCGCGACCCCGATCGCGGCCGGCGGCATCGCGGCCACGGTGAACTGGTAGAACTCCGGCAGTCCGCGGCCCGCGCACAGCCAGGCCAGCCGGTCGCCGAGCATCGCGCCGAGGGCGGCGGCCACGAACACCGGCAGCCCACCGCCGACGAGCACCGACGCCGACCCCGCGAGCAACCCGCTCGCCCCGGTCAGGGCCCAGCCGGGGTAGGGGTGCCGGTTGCGGCGGATCTCCGCCAGCCGCCGGTAGGCCTCCTCCAGCGACACGTGCGTCTCGTCGTCGCTGAGGTCGTCCACCAGCTGGTAGACGGCCGCCAGCCGGGTGTAGTCGGTGCCCCGGCGGCGCACCGTGCGGGAGGCGGTCACCGGGTCGTCCACCAGGGACGGCTGGTGGGAGATCGACAACAGCGTGAAGGTGACGTTCGGCTCGCAGCGGTCCAGGCCGTAGGAGCGGCACACGGCGAACATCGCCGCCTCCACGTCCTCGGCGCCCTCACCGCCGGCGAGCAGCAGTTCCCCGATCCGCAGCGTCAGGTCGAGCACGCGCGGCACGGCCGGGCCGGTGTCGTCGTCGTGCCGCTGCGCGGTCTCGGGGGCCGGGCGCTCGGTCACCGGCATGCGCAGCATGGTGCGCATCCGGTCCTGCCAGGGGACGTCCGTGGTCAGGCGGACGGACGGGATGCCGGCGGGCGGGGTGAAGGCCGGCGGCGCCTGCCGGGCCTGGTAGGTGCTCGGCGGGTTGAACGCCGACCCCTCGGTGTCCGGCGGCGGCTGCGGCGTCACGTCCAGACCGGACGGCAGGGCGAACTCGGAGGTGGTCTCCGACTCCGTCCCGGTCCGGCCGGCCTTCGGGACCGCCAGTCCCTCGGGGAGGGCGAACTCGGAGGTCGTCGACGACTCCGGTTCGGCCGGCACCCCCCGCCCGGCGGGAGGGAGGAAGCCACTCCTCGCCTCGTCCGACTGCGGTTTGCGGTCCTCCGCGTCCCTCACCTGTGCAGCGCTCCCTGTACGACACCGTCCCTCAGCCTGCCCCGTAGATCCTCAGTATGCGCACCGAGAAGCACGACGGGCCGCACGCGCACGCGTGCGGCCCGTCGGAGGGTGGGGCGGGACTCAGTGGCCGCCCTGCTCCTCGAAGCGCTTGTAGGACCGCTCGATCTCGGCTTCGGCGTCGACGCGGCCCACCCAGTTGGCCCCCTCGACCGACTTGCCGGGCTCCAGGTCCTTGTAGACCTCGAAGAAGTGCTGGATCTCCAGGCGGTCGAACTCGGAGACGTGGTGGATGTCGCGCAGGTGCTCCACCCGCGGGTCCGTCGACGGCACGCACAGCAGCTTGTCGTCGCCGCCCGCCTCGTCCGTCATCCGGAACATGCCGATCGCACGGCAGCGGATCAGGCAGCCCGGGAACGTCGGCTCGTCCAGGATGACCAGCGCGTCCAGCGGGTCGCCGTCCTCGCCGAGGGTGTTCTCGACGAAACCGTAGTCGGTCGGGTAGGCGGTCGAGGTGAAGAGTCGACGGTCCAGGCGGATCCGACCCGTCTCGTGGTCCACCTCGTACTTGTTCCGCGAACCCTTCGGGATCTCGATCGTGACGTCGAACTCCACCGGTGGCTCCTCCATGATCAACACATAGTTCTGGTGGTTAAGTGTCCCTCACGCAGGTGTGTGATCGCGAAAGGGGCTGGTGGTCGTGCCAGAGCTGAGGCCTTGGCGGGCCGCGAGACCGCACGTCGTGCGGATCGCGGGCGCCGTACGACCGCGGGCGGCACGGGCGGCGGCCGCCGTACGGCCGCGTCTCACGCGGGCCGCCGCTGCCGCCACCTCACGCCTGGCGCGCTCGGACCGGCCGGGATCACCGCGGGTCACGCGGGTCGACCGGCCGAAGACCTGGCAGTTCACCGCGACCGCCGCCACCGCCGGTCTGGCGCTGGCCGCCGGGGTGGTGACCGCCGCCGGTCCCTGGGACTCCACCGGTCAGCGTACGGCGGAGCGGGACCGGGCCGTGGCCCTGGAGGCCGCGCGTGGCACAGATCACGGCGCCCCGCGCGGCAACGCCGGCACCCCGCCCCGCGGGCCCGACGCGCCGCCCGGCGCCGCCTCCGTACTCGCCGGACTCGGCGGCACCGCCACCACCGGACGCCCGGCGCCCACCGGGAAGGCGCTGGCCGCCCTCCTCGACCCGATCCTGCGGTCCCCCGCCCTCGGACGGCAGTCGGCCTCCGTCGTCGACGCCGCCACCGGCAAGCGCCTGTACGGCACCGCCTCCGGCGACGCCCTGACACCCGCGTCCACGACCAAGATCGCCACCGCGGTCGCCGCGCTCTCCGCGCTCGGCGCCGACCACCGCCTCACCACCCGCGCCGCCTACGAACCCGACACGAAAGAGGTCGTCCTCGTCGGCGGCGGCGACCCCACCCTCACCGCGCGCGAGGACGCCCAGGGCTCGGCGAGCCTGCGCGACCTCGCCGCCCGCACCGCCGCCGCCCTGGCCAAGCGCGGCGTGCGCGAGGTGACCCTCTCCTACGACACCACCCTGTACCGCGGATCCAGCCGGCACCCGATCGGCGTCAACGGCAACCTCGCCGAGGTGACCCCGCTGATGGCCGACGAGGCCCGCACCGACGACTCCACCGGCGGCCCGGTGCGCCGCGTCCAGGACCCCGCCCCGGACGCCGCGCGGACGTTCGGCGGCTTCCTCGCGGACCACGGCATCAAGGCCTCACCGCCCGGCCCGTCGAAGGCGACGACCCGGGCCGCCACCCTCGCCACCGTCTCCTCGCCCCCGCTGTCCGCCCTGGTCGAGCGCATGCTGACGCGGAGCGACAACGACATCGCCGAGGCCCTCGCCCGCCACACCGCGATCGCCGTCGGCCGCCCCGCCGACTTCGCCGGCGCCGGTGCGGCGATCACCGCGCAGCTGAAGAAGCTGGGCCTGCCGGTGAAGGGCGCCGTCATCAGGGACGGCAGCGGACTCGACCGCCGGGACCGGCTCACCGCCGACCTGCTCACCGCCCTGCTGGTGAAGGCGGGCGACCCCGCCCACCCCGATCTGCGCAGCGCGCTCACCGGGCTGCCCGTGGCCGGTTTCACCGGCACCCTCTCCGGCCGCTACGCCGACGGCGCGGCCGGGGTCGTCCGCGCCAAGACGGGCACCCTCACCGGCGTGAACGCGCTGGCGGGCACCGTCGTGGACCGCGACGGGCGGCTGCTCGCCTTCGCCTTCCTGGCCGACGGCACCACCGGCCAGACCGCGGCCGAGGAGGCCCTCGACAAGGCGGCCACGGCGCTGGCGTCCTGCGGCTGCCGGTGACCGCCCCGCGCCCGGCGCCCGCGCGGCGGCGGCCCTCCCGCCCACCCGCCGCACTGCCGTCCGTGACGCCCCTCACGTACCGTTGACGCATGACGAGCATCGGTGGTGCTGCCTCTTCCGGGATGGTCGACTGGAATCTCGCGGTCGCGACGGCGACCCGGCTCATGCGGCCGGGCCCCGACGTGAGCCGCGACGAGGCCCGGGCCGTCGTCGCCGAGCTGCGCCGGCACGCGAAGTCCTCCGAGGAGCACGTCCGGGGCTTCACCCGGCTCGGCACGGAGGAGACCCACGACACCCCCGTCCTCGTCGTCGACCGGCCCGGCTGGGTCCGGGCCAACGTGGCGGGCTTCCGCGAGCTGCTCAAACCCCTCCTGGACAAGATGGAGGAGCGGCGCGGCTCCAACCCGGGCAACGCGGTGCTCGGCGCCGTCGGCGGCAAGGTCACCGGGGTCGAGCTCGGCGTGCTGCTGTCCTTCCTGGCCTCCCGCGTCCTCGGCCAGTACGAGACCTTCGCCCCCGCCTCCCGCGACCTCCCGGCGGGTGAGAACGGCGGCGGCCGGCTGCTGCTCGTCGCGCCCAACGTCGTCCACGTGGAGCGCGAACTCGACGTGGACCCGCACGACTTCCGCCTCTGGGTGTGCCTGCACGAGGAGACCCACCGCACCCAGTTCACCGCCGTGCCCTGGCTGCGCGACCACCTGGAGGGCGAGATCCAGTCGTTCCTGGGGGAGACCGACGTCGACCCCATGACCGTGCTGGAGCGCCTGCGCGACGCGGCCCAGACCCTCGTCGGCGGCCGGCCCGAGGGCGAGGAGGACGACGGCGGGCGCTCCCTGGTCGAGATCGTGCAGACGCCGGCCCAGCGCGAGATCCTCGGGCGCCTCACCGCGGTGATGTCCCTCCTGGAGGGGCACGCCGACTTCGTCATGGACGGTGTCGGCCCCGACGTCGTGCCGAGCGTCGCGGAGATCCGGGAGAAGTTCCAGCAGCGCCGTGCCAAGGGCGCCTCGCGCCTGGACCTGGCGCTGCGCAAGCTGCTCGGTCTGGACGCCAAGCTGCGCCAGTACCGCGACGGCGAGCGGTTCGTGCGCGCCGTCGTCGAGGAGGTGGGCATGGACGGCTTCAACCACGTGTGGACCTCGCCCAACACCCTGCCGACCAAAGCGGAGATCGCCGCCCCGGCGGACTGGATCGCCCGGGTGCACCGCAAGCCGGAAGCCTGACGTCCGGTCGGTGGCGGGCGACGGTGACGGCAGGGGGACGCCGGTCCAATCACCCGTCCGAGGGACCGTCTGTCATGCGTAGGCGTGCAATGCTCGGGGAACGCCCCGGTTCTGTCACCATCTACACACTCTGAGTGACCGATCTCGGGGATCACCCCCGAACCTTCCTGAAGGGAACCGGACATGGGTCCCCATCCTGCGGTCGCGGCGATACGCCTGGCGGTCCGCCACGTCCTGAACGACATCCTCGCCGAACACGGCGCCTCCGGCCGGCCCGCGCCCGCGCCCGCCCCGGCCTCCTCGGCCGCCTCTTCCTCCTCGTCTTCCTCGTCCTCTTCTTCTGCCCCGGCGGCCTCGTCCGCCTCCGCGCCCCCGGCCTCGGACGCCCCCCTCGTCCTGGTGGCCTGCTCCGGCGGGGCCGACTCCATGGCCCTCGCCTCCGCCCTCGTCTTCGAAGCCCCCCGCCTCGGCGTCCGCGCCGGCGGCATCACCGTCGACCACGGCCTGCAGGACGGCTCCGACCGGCGCGCCGCCGAGGTCGTCCTGAGGATGCGCGAACTCGGCCTCGACCCCGCCGAGTCGGTCGCCGTGCGCGTCGGCCGCGACGGCGGACCCGAAGCCGCCGCCCGCGACGCGCGCTACGCCGCCCTCGACGCCGCCGCCGAACGGCACGGCGCCACCGCCGTCCTGCTCGGCCACACCCGCGACGACCAGGCCGAGACCGTCCTGCTGGGCCTCGCCCGGGGCTCCGGCATCCGCTCCCTGTCCGGTATGGCCGCGGTCTCGGGGGCCGACGGCCGCTACCGCCGCCCCTTCCTCCAGCTCGACCGGCAGACCGCCCGCCGGGCCTGCATGGTCCAGTCCCTGCCGGTCTGGGACGACCCGCACAACGCCGACCCCGCCTACACCCGCTCCCGGCTGCGCCACGAGGGCCTGCCCGCGCTGGAGAAGGCGCTCGGCAAGGGCGTCGTCGAGGCCCTCGCCCGGACGGCCCAGCTCTCCCGCGACGACGCCGACGCCCTCGACGCCTGGGCCTCCCGCGCCGAGGACGGCGTGCGCGACCCCGAGGGCCGCCTGGAGTGCGCCGGACTGCACGCCCTGCCGCCCGCCGTGCGCCGCCGCGTGCTGCGCCGGGCCGCGATCGAGGCGGGCGCGCCGGCCGGATCGCTGTTCGCGCGGCACATCGAGGAGGTCGACCGGCTCATCACCGGCTGGCGCGGCCAGGGAGCCATCAACCTCCCCGGCCGGGTCGTCGCCACCCGGCAGGGTGGCAGACTGGTGATTCGGCAAGGCTGAATCCCTCCCCCCGGCAGCGCCGCCGACGGTGAGAAGCAGCCGCTGGGACGACCGAAAGTGATGCGGGTGGACGCGAAAGACATGGGTGCCGACCTCGAGAAGGTGCTCCTCAGCAAGGAAGAGATCGACGCCAAGCTGACGGAACTGGCGGCGAAGATCGACGCGGAGTACGCGGGGAAGGACCTGCTGATCGTCGGCGTCCTCAAGGGCGCGGTCATGGTCATGGCCGACCTCGCCCGGGCGCTGTCCACCCCCGTCACCATGGACTGGATGGCCGTGTCCTCGTACGGGGCGGGCACCCAGTCCTCCGGCGTGGTGCGGATCCTGAAGGACCTGGACACCGACATCAAGGGCCGGCATGTCCTGATCGTCGAGGACATCATCGACTCCGGGCTGACGCTGTCCTGGCTGATCTCCAACCTCGGCTCGCGCGAGCCCGCCTCCCTCAAGGTGTGCACGCTGCTGCGCAAGCCCGAGGCCGCCAAGGTCGCCATCGACGTCGAATGGGTGGGATTCGACATCCCCAACGAATTCGTCGTCGGATACGGCCTCGACTATGCCGAGAAGTACCGCAACCTCCCGTTCGTCGGTACGCTCGCGCCCCACGTCTACGGCGGCTGAACCGCCCGGAGCGGGTTGCCGTACCGAAGATCGGGAACCCCGGCGGTGTCCGCGCCGTTGGAGCATGCGTAGACGCGTTTGTCAGCCGTCCCGCGCAGCTTCGGGGGACAATGCTGGGGTACCGTCCGAAGAACAGTCTTTATCAAACTCACTATGGCAGGAGGGACGGGGCGGCACCGCTCCGTATGGATGGACGTGAAGCGATACTTCCGTGGGCCGGTCATGTGGATCGTGCTGGCCGTCCTTGCCGTGGTCGTGTTGATGCAGGTCGTCGGTTCGTCCGGCGGCTACAAGACGGTGGACACGGGCCAGGTCGTCCAGGCGATCAACGAGAACAAGGTCGAACAGGTCAAGCTGACGACGGGCGACGAGCAGACCATCAAGGCCGAGCTCAAGGACGGCGTCGAGATCAAGGGCAGCTCGAAGATCCAGGCGAGCTACATCGGTGACCAGGGCGTCACCATCGCCAACACGCTGCAGGACAAGTTCCAGAACAAGCAGATCCCGAAGGGCTACACGGTCTCGCCGTCGAAGCAGAACCCCTTCGTCAGCATTCTGCTGTCGCTGCTGCCCTTCGTCCTCATCGTGGTCGTCTTCCTGTTCCTGATGAATCAGATGCAGGGCGGCGGCTCCCGCGTCATGAACTTCGGCAAGTCCAAGGCGAAGCTCATCACCAAGGACACCCCGAAGACGACGTTCTCCGACGTCGCGGGCTCCGAGGAGGCCGTGGAGGAGCTCCACGAGATCAAGGAGTTCCTGCAGGAACCGGCGAAGTTCCAGGCCGTCGGCGCCAAGATCCCCAAGGGCGTCCTGCTCTACGGTCCGCCCGGTACGGGCAAGACCCTGCTCGCGCGGGCCGTCGCGGGCGAGGCGGGCGTCCCCTTCTACTCGATCTCGGGTTCCGACTTCGTCGAGATGTTCGTCGGTGTCGGTGCCTCCCGGGTCCGTGACCTGTTCGAGCAGGCCAAGGCCAACGCCCCGGCGATCGTCTTCGTCGACGAGATCGACGCGGTCGGCCGCCACCGCGGCGCCGGCCTCGGCGGCGGGCACGACGAGCGCGAGCAGACCCTGAACCAGCTGCTCGTCGAGATGGACGGCTTCGACGTCAAGGGCGGCGTGATCCTCATCGCCGCCACGAACCGCCCGGACATCCTCGACCCGGCGCTGCTGCGCCCCGGCCGTTTCGACCGGCAGATCGCGGTCGACCGCCCGGACATGCAGGGCCGTCTGGAGATCCTCAAGGTCCACCAGAAGGGCAAGCCGGTCGCCCCGGACGTCGACCTGTCGGCCGTCGCCCGCCGGACCCCCGGCATGACCGGCGCCGACCTGGCGAACGTGCTCAACGAGGCGGCGCTGCTGACCGCCCGCAGCGATCAGAAGCTGATCGACAACCACATGCTGGACGAGGCGATCGACCGGGTGGTCGCGGGCCCGCAGAAGCGGACCCGGATCATGTCGGACAAGGAGAAGAAGATCACCGCGTACCACGAGGGTGGACACGCCCTGGTCGCGGCGGCCTCACCCAACTCCGATCCGGTCCACAAGATCACCATCCTCTCCAGAGGCCGGGCCCTGGGCTACACGATGGTGCTGCCGGACGAGGACAAGTACTCCACCACGCGCAACGAGATGCTGGACCAGCTGGCGTACATGCTGGGCGGCCGCGCGGCCGAGGAGCTGGTCTTCCACGACCCGACCACGGGTGCCGCCAACGACATCGAGAAGGCCACCGGTCTGGCCCGCGCGATGGTCACGCAGTACGGCATGACCGAGCGCCTGGGTGCGATCAAGTTCGGCGGCGACAACACCGAGCCCTTCCTCGGCCGTGAGATGAATCACCAGCGCGACTACTCGGAAGAGGTCGCCGCGCTGGTCGACGAAGAGGTCAAGAAGCTCATCGAGGCCGCGCACAACGAGGCCTGGGAGATCCTGGTCGAGAACCGCGACGTCCTCGACAATCTGGTGCTGGCCCTGCTGGAGCGGGAGACGCTGGGCAAGGAGGAGATCGCCGAGATCTTCGCCCCCATCGTCAAGCGCCCGCCCCGGCCCGCCTGGACCGGTTCCTCCCGTCGTACGCCGTCCACCCGTCCGCCGGTCCTCTCCCCCAAGGAGCTGGCCCTGACGAACGGGGCGAACGGCGCCACGCCGGCCATCTCCACGGCCAAGAGCACCGTGGCGGAGCCCGCCCCGGCGACGGAGCGGACCCCCGAGGAACGCCCCGAGAGCTGACCCGCTCCCCGGCGGCTCCCGCCGGGCCCGGAATGGATGCCGCGCCCCCCAGGTTCTAGCCTGGGGGGCGCGGTGTTGTGCGTACCCGCAGTTGAGACGCGTGCCCGGCGCGCGTGCAAGCACAGGAACGAGGCACTCCATGACCGACCCCGTGACGCTGGGCCCCGAGTCCCCGATCGGCGAGTTCGACGAGAAGCGAGCCGAGAACGCGATCCGCGAGCTGTTGATCGCGGTCGGCGAGGACCCCGACCGGGAGGGGCTGCGGGAGACCCCGGCACGGGTGGCGCGGTCCTACAAAGAGATATTCGCGGGGCTGCGGCAGAAGCCCGAGGACGTGCTGACGACCACCTTCGACCTCGGTCACGACGAGATGGTGCTGGTCAAGGACATCGAGGTGCTCAGCAGCTGCGAACACCATCTGGTGCCGTTCGTCGGAGTCGCCCACGTCGGGTACATCCCGTCGGCCGACGGCAAGATCACGGGCCTGTCGAAGCTGGCTCGTCTGGTGGACGTCTACGCGCGGCGCCCGCAGGTGCAGGAACGACTCACCACCCAGGTCGCCGATTCCCTGATGGAGATCCTGGAGCCGCGTGGAGTGATCGTCGTCGTCGAGTGCGAGCACATGTGCATGTCGATGCGGGGAGTGCGGAAGCCGGGGGCGAAGACCATCACCTCGGCCGTGCGGGGGCAACTGCGTGATCCCGCCACCCGCAACGAGGCGATGAGCCTGATCATGGCGCGCTGAGGAAGGCCCGGACGGGCCGGGCGCGGCGCACGCGCTGCCGGTGGGTGAGGTCCGGGCGTCCTGGCCGGCTCTGACCTCGCCAGGGCGCCCACGCGGCACCACCGGGCAGCGCGCGGAGCGTGGGACCGGCCCGTCCCGTTGCGTTCTGTGACACCGGTGCGGGCCGCGCCGTCGGGTGGTGCATGGTCCGGCGCGGGGTGCCCGGTGGCCCTGGGGCCGCTGCGACGAGGGGTCAGGCGGCCGGGGCGGCTCCCGGGCCGCCGTTGTCCTCGTCGTCCTCCGGCAGCTTGCAGACGCGCTCCAGGAAGAGGGCGGCCGCTATCACGCCGATGCCCGCCAGGACCGAGGCCCCGGCGTAGATGGCCTGGTCCCGGCGGGCCGGGACGTCGAGGTACTCCAGCAGGAAGACGCCCGTCCCCCCGTACATCCCCGCGACGAGCGCGGCGACCAGGGCGCTGGCCTGGCCGAACACCACGGCCCGGGCCGCCATCATCGGGTCGACGCCCTTGGCGTCGGGACGGCGCTCGCGCTGGGCGATCAGGCGGGACCGGAGGGAGAGCGCCGTGGCCGCGAGGACCACGGCGATCAGGGCCAGGACGATGGGGGCGGCTACCGGCACGCTCGGCAGGGTCCCGAAGGAGTTCCACAGGCGGGCGCCCGCCCAGGACAGGATGCCGGCGACGACGAACACGCCGGCCAGCACCCTGATGCGCAGCTCTCTCACGGTGTCCCTTCGATCTGCCCGGTGGTGCCCCGGAACGGGTCCTGTCGACCTTAACGGCTACTCGGGCAGCCGGAGTTCCAGGTCCGTGCGCGGTGTCACGCCCTCGCGGGTCACCGCGTCGAGCAGGGCCGTCACCGGGCCGCGCCCGGGAAGCTCCGCGTGGGGGTCGACGTCGTGCCAGGGGGCGAGGACGAAGGCGCGCTCGTGGGCCCGCGGGTGGGGCAGGGTGAGCACCGGGTCGTCGGAGAGCCGGTCCGCGTAGGCGACGATGTCGACGTCCAGGGTGCGCGGGCCCCAGCGCTCGTCGCGGACCCGGTGGAAGGCCTCCTCGACGGCGTGCGCCCGCTCCAGCAGCGAGGACGGCGGCAGCGTGGTCCGCAGGACGACGACCGCGTTGAAGTAGGCGGGCTGGCTGCCCGGCTCGACGCCCCACGGCTGCGTCTCGTACACGGGGGAGACGGCCTTGACCCGGATGCCGGGGGTGTCCTCCAGCGCGTCGACGGCGCCCTGGAGGGTCTCCAGGCGGTTGCCCAGGTTGGCGCCGAGGGACACCACGGCCTGCTTCGGGTTCTGCAGGGTGGTGTCGGCGGCGTCGACCCGTTCGACCACGGAGGCCGGGACGGGCTGGACGGTCGGGTCGGTGTGGCCGGTGCTGGACGGCCTGGTCATGCGCGGCTCCGGTTGATGGTGACGGTCACGTCGTCGAAGGGCACGGTGATCGGCGCCTCCGGCTTGTGGACGCAGACATCGACCTCCCGTACCACCTCGTGCTTCAGGCAGACCTGGGCGATCCGCTCGGCGAGGGTCTCGACGAGGTCGACGGGCTCGCCCCGGACGACGGCCACGACCTCCTCCGCCACGACGCCGTAGTGCACGGTCTTCGTCAGGTCGTCGTCGGCCGCGGCCGGCCGGGTGTCCAGCCCGAGGACGAGGTCCACGACGAAGGTCTGGCCCTGCTCGCGTTCCTCGGGGAACACACCGTGGTGCCCACGGGCCCTCAGGCCGCGCAGCGCGACACGATCCACGCGAATCACTCCTGCAGTCGTCGGTCCGGCCGGTGGTGTCGCGTGCGGACGGCACGCCGGCCTCGGTCGAATCTACCCGCGGGGCCGGGCCGGCCCCGGCTGCCGGGGGGCGCTCCCCGCCGGGTGCGGGGAGGGCTCACCCGGCGTTTGCCCAGCGGAGGGCCCGGCCTCACCGGGCCGCGGGCCGTCGGCGTCGCGCCGTCGTGATTCCCGCCACGTGTCCGGCCGTGCGGGTGTCCTGCCTGTGCCTGTGCCTGTGCCTGTGCCTGTGCCTGTGCTCGTGCCCTGCCTGTGCTTGTGCCTGTGCTCGTGCCCTGCCGTGCTCGCCGGGTGTCCGGTCGGAGCGGCGCGGCGCGCCCCGGCCGTCGGGCATCGGCCCGTTCGGGCGGGGCGTCGGACGGTCGGCGCGGGGCGCGTCGGACCTTCACGCCGGGTGTCGGCCCGTTCACGCAGCCCGTCGAACGGTCGGCGCGGGGCCGTCGGCCTGTTCACGCCGGGGCGTCGGCCCGTTCACGCGGGGGTGTCGTCGCCCTCGCCCTCGTCGTCGTCCTCGGCCTCGGCGAGCACCGGGGAGGCGTGGTGCGCCCAGAGCTTCCAGCCGGCCGGGGTGCGCCGGAAGACGTTCGAGGCGACGACGAGCTGGCCGACGAGCGGGCCCAGCTCCTCCCCGGCGGCGGGGGCCGGACCGCCGCTGAGGATGTTCTCGGTACAGGTCACCACGGCGGTGTCGCCGGTGACGGAGACGTGCACGTCGGTGAGGAAGAACTGGATGTAGTCGGTGTTCGCCATGATCAGGGCGTAGGAGCGCAGGACCTCGGCGCGTCCGGTGAGCACCGGCCAGCCGGGGTGCACGCAGGAGACGACGCCGCTGTCGGCGGGGTCGTGGTAGCTCTCGTCGACGCCGAGGTCGGCCGGGGTGAGCCAGAGCGAGGCCACCGCTTCGAAGTCGCCCCGTTCGACCGCCTCGTAATAGGCGGTGTTGGCGGCCTCCACCTGCTCGACGTCGGTGTGGGGTGCGCTCACCGGGTGCCTTCTGCGCCGTGCGCGCCGGCCGGGGCGGCGTCGGGGGTGTGCGCCCGGGCGACGGCGTGGGCGACGCGCACGGCGTCGGCGGTGGCGCGCACCTCGTGGACCCGGACCGCCCAGGCGCCGGCCTGCGCGGCGAGGGCGGAGACGGCGGCGGTGGCCGCGTCCCGCTCCCGGGCGGGCGGTGGCGCGCCGTCGGGTCCGGCGAGGATGTGGCCGAGGAACCGCTTGCGGGACGCGGCGACGAGCAGCGGGTGCCCGAGGGCGAGGACGCGGTCCAGGCGGGCCAGCAGGGCCAGGTCGTGGTCGGCGCCCTTGGAGAAGCCGAGGCCCGGGTCGACGATCACGCGGTCGGCGGCGATGCCGCCCTCCAGGACGGCCGCGACGCGCGCCCGCAGTTCGTCGACGACCTCGGTGACCACGTCGTCGTAGGTGCCCCGCACGTTGGCGCCCTCCAGCAGGCCGCGCCAGTGCATGACGACGAAGGGGGCGCCGGAGTCGGCGACCACCGGGATCATGGCGGGGTCGGCGAGGCCGCCGCTGACGTCGTTGACGAGGGCGGCTCCGGCGGCGAGGGACCGCTCGGCGACGGAGGCGCGCATGGTGTCGACGGAGACCGTGACGCCCTCCGAGGCGAGGCCGCGGACCACGGGGATGACCCGGCGCAGTTCCTCGGTCTCGTCGACCCGGGTGGCGCCGGGGCGGGTGGACTCGCCGCCGACGTCGATGAGGTCGGCACCCTGGGCGACCAGGTCGAGGCCGTGCTTGACGGCGGTGCTCGTGTCGAACCAGCGGCCGCCGTCGGAGAAGGAGTCGGGCGTCACGTTGACGACTCCCATGACCGCACAGCGGTCCCAGTGTGGAAGTCCCGCGACGTGAGGGCGTCCGCTGCGATTGCTCATATGGTCAGCGTAGGCCCAGGGCGGGGGCTCGGGAGAGCGCGGGGAGGGTGTGGCCCGGGCGGAAACCGTGCGGCGGGGCGGCTTCCGCCCGGGCCCGGACCGGGCGCGCGGCGGGGAGCGGTGCGCGCCCGGGCGGGGCGGCGGCGGGCGGGTGCGGTGGCGGGCCGGGGTGCCGCCCCGGGGCGGGGGACGGGACCGTCGGCCGGTCAGGCGGCGCGGACGGCGGTGTCCGCGGTGGCCGGGGTGTGCTCGGGGGTCCGGTGGACGCAGGGGAGCGGGGCGGGTCTGCGGCGGCGCACGGCGCGCGGCAGGGGCAGCGACAGGTCGAGGAAACCTTCCGCCTGGAGGGCGGCGACGCCGATGCGGGGCAGGTCGCCCGGGGCCCGGTACACCACGAACCGGGGTTCCCAGCGGGGCCGGAACTTGGCGTTGAACTTGTACAGGGACTCGATCTGGAACCAGCGGGAGAGGAAGATCAGCAGCCCCCGCCAGGCGCGCAGCACCGGGCCCGCGCCGATCCGCTCGCCCCGGGCCAGGGCGGCCCGGAACATCGCGAAGTTGAGGGAGACGCGCGTGATGCCGAGGGCCGGCGCGGCCTGGAGCGCGGCCACGATCAGCATCTCGTTCATGCCGGGGTCGGCCGAGCGGTCCCGGCGCATCAGGTCGAGGGAGACGCCGTCGGCGCCCCAAGGCACGAAGTGCAGGACCGCTTTGAGGTCGCCGTGTCCGCCCGGTGAGCCGGCGCCGCCGCCGGCGTCGTCGTCCGCCTTGTGCGCGGTGGCGACCAGGCAGTCGCCGTCCGCCGGGTCGCCGACCCGGCCGAGGGCCATGGAGAAGCCGCGCTCGGTGTCGGTGCCGCGCCAGGCGTCGGCGGCGCGGCGGATGCGGTCCAGCTCGGCGTCCCCGAGGTCACCCACGCGCCGGACCCGGGTCTCGTAACCGGCGCGCTCGATGCGCTTGACCATCTGGCGCACGTTGCGCATCGCGCGGCCGGCCAGGGAGAAATCCTTGACGTCCACCACCGCCTCGTCGCCGAGTTCGAGGGCGTCGAGGCCGGTCTCCCGGGTCCAGACGTGGCCGCCGGTCTCCGAGCAGCCCATGACGGCGGGCGTCCAGGAGTGGGCCCTCGCCTCGTCCATGAAGCGCTCGATCGCGCCGGGCCACGCCTCCACGTCACCGATCGGGTCGCCGCTGGCGAGCATCACCCCGCACACCACGCGATAGGTGACCGCCGCCTTGCCGCTCGGGGAGAAGACCACGGCCTTGTCGCGGCGCAGCGCGAAGTGGCCGAGGGAGTCGCGCCCGCCGTGCCGGGCGAGCAGGGCGCGCAGCCGTTCCTCGTCGTCCTCGGTGAGGCGGGCGGCCGGACGCTCGGGACGGAAGGCGAGGTGGAGCGTGGTGACGGCGGTGAGCAGGCCGAGGGCGCCGAGGGAGAAGGCGACCGTCCAGGACGTGTCGCCCCGGTAGTCGAGGGGGCCCTCGAAGCCGAACAGGCCGTACACGACGTGGGTGAGGCGGTCGGCGAGACTCGGGTCGCCGACCAGCAGGCGGGGGTGGGCGTTGACGACGACCAGGCCCAGCAGCAGCGAACCGGTGCCCATCAGCACGAAGTTGGCGAGCGCCCGCCATCTGCTGCGCGGGTCGGGCAGCGCGGCGAACTGGGCGCGGTGGCGCAGCAGGACCGCGAGCAGCGCGAGGGAGAGGACGACGCCCAGGACGGAGTGGCGGTAGGCGAACTGCGCGACCGCGCCGGCCGGCAGCAGGGCGACGGCGGCGCGCCAGGCGCGGCGCTTGCCCCGCTTGAGCCCGTGGGCGAGCAGCAGCAACAGCACGCCCACGCTGAGGGCGAGCGCGGCGGCGAACGGGCCGAGGGCGCCCGGCAGCACCTCCGCGAGGGCGTGCATGCGGCTGTGCCGGAAGCGGGGGAAGACGCCCGCCGCGACGTCCAGGAGGCCGACCAGGGCGCACGCGCGGCCGACCAGGAGGGGAACGGCCTCCGGGCGCGGCCCCCGCAGCAGGCGGCGCGCGGTGCCCGCCGTCCGCCGCACGGCGCCCACGAGGCGCGTGCGGCGCGGCGACCGGGCCGGGCCGGCGGGACCCGCCCCGGGCTCCTGGGTTGTACGGTCCGCCCGGGGATCCTGGGCCGTACGGTCCGCCCGGGGACCCGGGTCCGCACGGCGGTTCGTGCCCGGCTCCTGGCCCGGACGGCGGTTCGTACCGGGCTCCTGGTCCGCACGGTGGTCCGTACCGTCCCCGCGGCCCCCGGGGCGCGGAACCTCGCCCGACATTTCCTCATCTGTCCTGACAGACATCGCATCCCGTGGTTCTGCGAGAGACTCTGGATCCGGTCCCGATTCGGGCATCCGGCGACATTGCGCCCTCTAGGACGGTGTCTCGGGCGGGGAGGTTCACTCCGGGTCCACTCCGCCCGCACGAACCGCTTCCCCGGCCGACGACCGGTCGGCGCCGCCCTCCTGACGCACGGTGGGGGACGGCTGCCGGCGGTCCCGGCCACGAGTGCAGGCAGGTGTCCCCGATGGGTCTGACGAGCGACAAGGTGCTGTGGGCGGCGGTGTCGGTCGCCGTCCTGCTGTTCGTCGGCACCGTCCGGCTGTGGCCGCGGCTGGCCCGGCGCGGCCCGTGGGCGGTGTGCGGACGGGTGGGCCTACTGCTCGCCGTGCAGCTGGCCCTGTTCGCCGCGGCCGGCCTCGCGGCGAACCGGTCCTTCGGCTTCTACGCGAGCTGGGACGACCTGTTCGGCCGGGAGAAGGACCAGGGCGTCGTCGTCGACCACGCGACGGGCGGGGGAGCGGGCGGCGCCCCGCTGGAGGTCGTCGGCAGCGAGCGCCTGGCCGGTGCGCCCGGGGCCCGTGCGGCCGGCGGAACCGTCGAGGAGGTGCGGGTGGTGGGCCGGACCAGCCGCATCGCCTCACCCGCGTACGTGTATCTGCCCCCGGAGTACCACCGGCCCGAGTACCGCACCCACCGGTTCCGCGCGGCGGTGGTGCTCACCGGCTATCCGGGCACCGCGCGGGCGCTGGTGGACAAGCTGCACTATCCGCGCACCGCACGGGACCTGGCCGCCCGGGGCCGGATGGAGCCGATGATCCTGGTCATGCTGCGGCCCACGGTGGCGCCGCCCCGGGACACCGAGTGCGTGGACGTCCCGGACGGGCCGCGGACCGAGACGTTCTTCGCCCGGGACCTGCCCGAGGCCGTCGGCGCGCACTACCGGGTGACCGGCGGCCGGGGCGCCTGGGGCGTGGTCGGCAACTCCACGGGCGGCTACTGCGCCCTCAAACTCGCCCTGCACCACCCGGAGGTGTTCGGTGCCGGGGCGGGGCTGTCGGCGTACTACGAGGCGCCCGTCGACGCCACGACGGGGGACCTCTTCCACGGCGACGTGGAGCGCGAGAACCACGCGAACCTGTGGTGGTACCTCCGGCACGGGCCGGCCGCCGACACGTCGCTGCTCGTCTCCAGCAGCGAGTCGGGCGAGTCCAACTACCGGGACACGCTCCGCTTCGTCGAGCGGGTGAAGGACACCCGCCGGACGCGTGTCTCCTCGATCATCCTGGAAAGCGGCGGACACAACTTCAACACCTGGCGGCGGGAGATTCCGCCGACCCTGGAGTGGATGAGCGGGCGCTTGGCCGCCCGGTGAGCGGGCGCGCGCTCCGTGCGCGGCAAGAGGCCCCTTGGCGAAGGCCTCGTAAATCGGGCCGGCGGCGCGCGGTAAAGGGGCGGACGAACACCGCGCCGGCCCGGAAACGCGCGCCGCCCGTGGTCCGTCCGCCCCGGAAGGGCGCGGGAAGCGGGGCCGGAGAGGGGGCCGCCGGGGTGGTCCGGGGGAACGATCTCGGGGCGAATTCCGGGAGTTGTGCCCATTCACGGCCGGCCCGAGTTCTCCGACGCCCTGTGAAACCCTTGTCATCGCTTTGTTTTTACGGGGCGGGGGCCCATCATTCCCCTACGCGCGGTAAGTTTCTGGCCATGCCACGTGGACGTCACCGCCATTCACCGCCCTTGCACAGGCTGCTGCCCCCGTCGGCGATCGCAGGCGTTTCGCTCGTCTGCGCCCTGGGGCCATGGGTGTTCACGCAACCGACCGCACTGCGCCTGCTGGCCGCGGTCGCGGCGGCGACGGCGATCGCCGGTGCGGTCGTCATGAGGCGCTGGGACGCCCAGGCGGGCAAGCGCGTCGCCGAGCTGACGCGCGCGCGGGCGAGCGACGAGTGGCGCTACGAGGAACGGACCGCCGAACTGGAGTCCGACCTGGAGGAGTCGCGCGAGCTGCGCGTCAAGCTGGAGCAGCGGCTGCGGGCCAAGCGCGCGGAGCTGGCCGGCCTGCGCAACGAGCACGCGGCCCTGCTGCGCCGCTACGCGGCGGCGGAGGCGGACCGGGCGAGTGTCCTGGAGGACCGCCGGGTCCTGGAGATCGAGGCCGCGGTGCCCGCCCGGGCGCTGCCCGCGGGCGCGTCGCAGGCGGCCGGCCCCGAGGGCGCCGAGCAGACCGGAACGGCCGGGGCGCCGGAGGCGGCGGACGCCGGGGCGCCCACGCAGACCGTGCCCGGTCCGCGGGCCGGGGACGACGCCCGGGTGGCCGAGGAGGCCACCGCGTCCCCGCTGTTCTCCCCGGAGGGCTCCCGGCTGTTCCTGCGCGCCGGGGCGGCTCTGGCGCGCTTCGAGAAGGAGCGAGCGGCAGCGGTCACGGACGCCGACACGGACGCCGAGCCCGGGACGGACGCAGAGAAGACGGGCGTGGACAACACGGTCGCCGAGGGAGCGGGCACCGAGCCGGACGCCGTCGCGGACGGTGACACGCACGGCCCGCTCGGCGCCGGGGCGGAGGACACCTCCGCCGGCGGTACGGCCGAGCAGCCCGGTGACACGCACCCCGACGCGCACGCCGGGGAGAAGCCCGGACGGGCCGCCACGGCGGCCGAGGGAGCGCCGGGCCCCGCGCAGGGCGGGCAGGCCGGGCCGGGCGGAGTGACGCCCCGCACGCTCCGGACAGGGCTCACGGGGAACGGTTTCCGCAAGCGGGGCGGCTCCCCCCGGGACGACGGCCCCGAAGGCGCCGCGCGGCCCAGGCCCCAGGAACCGCGGGAGGACGACGCGGAGGGGAAGCCCGTGGCGGCCGCCGAGCACGACCGGGCGACCGCCGCCCCCACCCCGCCGACCGGTCCCGCCGACTCCCCGGCCCCGTCCGGATCCCCGTCCGCGCGGCAGCCCTCGGGGCACTTCACGGTGCCCACGGCGGTCGCGGTCGTCCCTCCGACGGTGCCGGTCCGGCGCCCGGTCTCCGGGGACGGGTTCGACTTCTTCGGCACCAAGAAGGGCGCGGAGGAAACCGCCCTGGAGGACGTGCAGAACGAGGACCTGGCCGACGTCGTCGGGCCGGAGGCGCTCGCGCTGCACAAGGCGGAGGCGGAAGCCGGATTCAAAGCGGCCGGCGACGAGGCCCGCGCCGTCGGACAGGTCATCGACTTGACGGAGCACGACGAGACGGAGCACATCGACGTCGAGGGCCTGCGCAGCGCGGTGTCCTGACCGGCGGCAGACGCGCCGCGTCACGTCGTCACCGGACGTCCCGGACATCGCACGTCGCCCATCGCGACGCAGGACGGAAAGGGTCCCGCACACCACGGTGTGCGGGACCCTTCCTCATGTCCGCGTCGGCTTCCTGGCGGGCGACGATCCGTGTCCGCGACGCCCCCCGTCCGTGACCGCCACTCGCGCGAGACGGCCCTCTGCCTGCGACGGCCTCGGGCTCGTCACGTCCTCAGGTCCGGGACGTCGTCACAGCCTCAGGTCCGGGACGGCTTCGGGTCCGTGACCACCTCGTGGCCGCGTCGGCCCCCGCCGTCGGCAGGGAGGGCGGCAGGGGGCCGTCACGGATGTCACCGCTCCTGCGCGGCCCCGGCCATCCAGCGGTCCGGGCGGGCGTCGCGGCGGCCCGTGCGGGAGCGTTCGGCCTGCGCCCGCAGCAGCGCGGCAGCCTCGTCGGCGTCCCGCAGGCGCGCCGGCACCGACCTGTTCGCCCCGTTGTCCACATGGACGTCGGCGACACCGTGCACGCGCTGCCACGGGCCCTGGACCAGCCGCACGCTCTGCACCTTCGCGTGCGGCACCAGGGCGGTGCTGCGCCGCAGCAGGCCGCGGCGGGCCACGAACACCGTGTCGGTCACGGCGAGTCCGTGGCCGCGCCACCACACCGGCAGGCACCACCGGGCGCGGCGCGGCGGCCGGGACAGCGCCGACGGCGGCGGCACCCGCACGCCGGGCAGCACGCGGGCGACGACCGACTCGGCCAGCTCGCGCGGCGCGACCGGCAGCAGCAGGGAGTTGGAGGAGCCGGCCACGTCGAGCTCGACCCGGACCCAGCCCCGCCGCCGCCACAGCAGGGGTTCCACGATCCGTACGGTCTGCACCCGCCCCGGCGGCACCGTCTCGTGGGCCCGGTCCAGCAGACCGTGGTCGATGCGCAGCCCGTCGGGCGACTCGCCCAGCGTCCAGTCGTACTCGGTGACGAACCGGCCGACGCTGCTCGCGCCCGCCGCGCCGAACAGCGGCAGGGCGGCGGCGAGGACCGTCCACAGGCTGTGGGTGGCCATCCACAGCAGGGGCACCACGACCACGGCGGCGATCAGCCAGCCCCAGGTCGCGCCGGTCAGCAGCAGGGAGACGGCGAGCACGCCCGGCGGCACCCGCAGCAGCTGCCGGGACGGTGCCTCACCGACCTCGTGCGCGGTCTCCGGGGCGAAACCGGCCGCGCGGGCGAGCAGTTCGGCGCGCAGGGCGCGGGCCTGACCGGCGCCCAGGAAGGCGAGTTCGTCCTTCTCGTCGGTGCCGATGACGTCCAGTTTCAGTTTCGCCACGCCGACCACGCGGGCGAGCAGCGGCTGGGTGACGTCGATGGCCTGGACCCGCTCCAGCCGGATGTGCGCGGTGCGGCGGAACAGCAGCCCGGTGCGGATGCGCAACTCGCTGTCGGTCACCGCGAAGTGGGTGAACCACCAGCTCAGGAAGCCGTAGAGGGCGGCGGCCGGCAGCAGCACGGCGAGGCCGACGAGCAGGGTGCCGGTGGTCAGCCGGGTGAGCTGGCGCTGTGCCTGGTCGGGGTCGTGCACCGCCCAGCCGATGAGCACGGCGACGGGTGCCCAGGCCCGCCGGAGCGGCGTGACGGGGTGCAGCCGCCGCTCGATCACCGGGCGCCGTCCGGTCACGTCCCGCTGGACGTCGGGGGCGGTCACAGTCCCGCCGATCGTGCCTCGCCCAGCTCGGTGAGCCGGTCGCGCAGCCGCTCCGCCTCGGCCGGGTCGAGGCCGGGGATGGTCGCGTCGGTGGCCGCCGCGGCGGTGTGGAGCTGCACGCTGGCGAGGCCGAAGTGCCGTTCCAGCGGGCCGGAGGTGACCTCGACGAGTTGCATCCGGCCGTAGGGCACGACCGTCTCCTGCCGCCACAGGACACCCCGGCTGATCAGCAGGTCGTCGGAGCGCTCGGCGTACCGCCAGGAACGCCAGTTGCGCTTCAGCATCACCCACCCCCACACCAGCAGGGCCAGTGGCAGCACCGCGAAGGCGGCCCAGCCGGGGCCGGCCAGCAGGCCCGGGACGAGCCCGGTGGCCAGGGTCAGCAGCCCCAGCCACACCACCAGCAACAGCCGCCGCACCCGGAGCAGTCCGGGCGGCAGCGCGATCCACTCGGCGTCGACCGTGGTCCCTGCCTCGGCGCCGGTCCCGGTTCCGGTCCCGGCCTCCGTCGCTGCCTCGCCATCGGGGCCGATCGCGTGCGCCGCGCCCGCGTCGGCCGCAGCCGTAGCGGCGCCAGGCGTACCGGCGTCGGCCGTACCGGAACCAGCCGTGCCGGCCGCAGCGGCCCCGGTGGCCGGGGCCGCCGCGTGCGCCCCGGTGCCGCCCGGGCCGTCGGTGCGGTCGGTGGGCTCGGTGCCGTCCGTGCCGTGGGCGTCCGCGGTCACCGCGTGCGCGTCCGCCGTCGTACCCGTCGTCCCCCGATCGTGGGGGCTCCCCGTCTCCATGCAGCCAGCGTACGTAGGGGAGACTGGGACCATGACGCCCACCACGGAGACCATGGTCGGTATCGGCGGCGCCGCGGAGAGCACCGACATGGTGCTGAACATCGGGCCCCAGCACCCGTCGACGCACGGTGTGCTGCGTCTGCGGCTGGTCCTGGACGGTGAACTCATCTCCTGTGCCGAGCCGGTGATCGGTTACATGCACCGGGGTGCGGAGAAGCTGTTCGAGGCGCGGGACTACCGTCAGATCATCGTGCTCGCCAACCGCCACGACTGGCTGTCGGCGTTCTCCAACGAGCTGGGCGTGGTGCTCGCCGTCGAGCGCATGCTGGGCATGGAGGTCCCCGAGCGCGCGGTGTGGCTGCGCACGCTGCTGGCCGAGCTGAACCGGGTGCTCAACCACCTGATGTTCCTCGGCTCCTACCCGCTGGAGCTCGGCGGCATCACGCCGATCTTCTACGCGTTCCGGGAGCGGGAGGAGCTCCAGCACGTCATGGAGGAGGTCTCCGGCGGGCGGATGCACTACATGTTCAACCGGGTGGGCGGCCTCAAGGAGGACCTGCCGGCCGGCTGGACCACGCGCGCGCGGGCTGCCGTCGCCGACGTGCGCTCGCGCATGGGCCGCTTCGACGACCTGGTCCTCGGCAACGAGATCTTCCGGGGCCGCACCCGCGACGTGGGCGTGCTGTCGCCCGAGGCCGTGCACGCCTACGGGGTGAGCGGGCCGATCGCCCGCGCCTCCGGCGTCGACTTCGACCTGCGCCGCGACGAGCCCTACCTCGCCTACGGCGACCTGGGCGACGTCCTGAAGGTGGTGACGCGCGAGGAGGGCGACTGCCTGGCCCGCTTCGAGTGCCTCCTGGAGCAGACCTACAACGCCCTCGACCTCGCCGACGCCTGCCTCGACCGGCTGGCGGAGCTCCCGCCGGGGCCGGTGAACCAGCGGCTCCCCAAGGTCCTGAAGGCGCCCGAGGGACACACCTACGCCTGGACCGAGAACCCGCTCGGCATCAACGGCTACTACCTGGTCAGCAAGGGGGAGAAGACGCCGTACCGGCTGAAGCTGCGCTCGGCGTCGTACAACAACATCCAGGCGCTCACCGAGCTGCTGCCGGGCACCCTCGTCTCGGACATGGTGGCGATCCTGGGGTCGATGTTCTTCGTGGTGGGGGACATCGACAAGTAGCCGCCCGCGTCCCCCGCCCCTCTCCGTGAGCGAGCGGGCCGGAGGCGTCCGGGCGGCCGGTGTCTCAGGCCGCGAGGACGTCCGGGACGTCCACCGGGTGCACCAGCCAGCCGAAGGCGCCGAGCCCGTCCGGTGCGAGCAGTTCCGCGGCCTGACCCGCGCCCGCGAGGGCGCGCACGTAGCCCGCGGGGTCGGTGGAGGCGAGGGCGAGCGGCGGGCGTCCGGCCGACAGGCCCAGGACGCGCAGGGCCTCCCGCTGGGTGAGCAGGCGCCCGCCCGGGCCGGGGACGGCCGCCGCGCACGCGTCCAGGGCGACGTGCGCGGTGAGGTCGCAGGAGCCGTCCGGCACCGGGGCCGTCTCCCGCCCCTCCCGGAACCCGGTGAGCGTGCCGAACGGCGGCCGGGTGCCGAGGGTGTGGCCGTAGTCGACGGCCACGGCCAGCCCGCGCGCGACCGTGCGGACCGCCGACGCCCACGCCCGGTCCCGGGGCAGCCCGATCTCGGCGCGCAACCCCTCCTCCGCCGCCGCCGGGCCCGGCGCGCCCGCCCTGCCGGGGGGCGACGCCGACGCCTTCTCCGCCCCGACGGCGGAGGCCCCTTCCGTCCCGGCGGGCGACGGGGAGGCTCCCTCCGCCCCGGCGGGACCCGCGCTGTGGCCCAGCGGCCACCACCGGGCGAGCCACCGTGCCTGGGCCCCGGTGACCGGCGGCCCGAGCCGCTCCGTGCCGTCCTCGGCGACCAGGACCAGCCGCGGGACGCCGTCACCGTCCACCTCGGCGACGTCCAGCGGCACGTTGTCCAGCCACTCGTTGGCGAACAGCAGCCCCGTGATCCCGGGCGGCGGCTCGGCCCGCCAGACGATCCGCTCGTCCAGACCGGCGGGGCGGGCGGCGATCTCGATGGCGTGCGCGCGGGTGCGGTCCGCGACCCCGGCGGGCAGCGCGGCGAGCACCCCGGTGACCAGTTCGCCGCGCCCGGCGCCCAGGTCGACGAAGTCGAGCACCCCGGGGCGCCCCAGGGCCTCGTCGACCCGGCACAGCAGCCGGGCCACCGCCCGCGCGAACAGCGGGGAGGCGTGCACCGAGGTGCGGAAGTGTCCCGCCGGTCCCTCGGGGCGCCGGTAGAAGCCGTCCGGCCCGTACAGCGCCTCCTGCGCCGCCGCCCGCCAGCCCCGCAGGTCCTGCCGGCCCCGCGGGTTCTGCCGGCCCCGCGGGTCCTGCCCGTCCGTGCCCGGGTCCGCCTGTGCCGCGGCCTCCACGTGCGCTCCCTCGTCCGTCGTCCCGTCCGCCACCGGGCCGGTCCACGCGGGGACGCCGGCCCGGCCTCCACCTTGCGGAGTATGCCCGTCGCCCGGGGATCGGCCCTCCGGTTGACCCATGCACGCATTCTGCTTCCCTACGCTGGGTCACGTGCAGCGTCTCTATGACTTCCTCCGCAGACACCCGACCTGGGTCGACGGTTTCTGGGCCGTGGTCCTGTTCGGGGTCTCCGTCGTGGGCGGAGCCGTCGAACCGGCGCGGAGGCCGGCCCACGAGGGCCTGCTGGTCCTCGTCATGGCGCTGCTGAGCCTGGTCGTCGCGCTGCGGCGCCGGATGCCGGAGCAGATGCTGGTCCTCGCGGCCGTGGTCGGCGCGTTCCAGCTGGTCACGGACGTTCCGACGATGCCGGCGAACTTCGCCATGCTGGTGATCGTCTACACGGTCGCCGCCGTCGGGGCCCGCTGGGCGTCCCGTTTCGCACTCACCGCCGGTCTGTGCGCGGCGCCGCTGGCACAGCTGCGCTGGCCCAACCCGGAGACGAGCACGGCGGGCAACATCGCGCTGGTGATCTTCCAGACCGTGCCCTTCGCCCTCGCCTGGGTGCTGGGCGACTCCATCCGCACCCGGCGCGCGTACTTCGCGCAGCTGGAGGAGCGCGCCGCCCGGCTGGAGAAGGAGCGGGAGGCGCAGGCGAAGGTCGCGGTCGCCGCCGAACGCGCCCGCATCGCCCGCGAGCTGCACGACGTCGTCGCGCACAACGTGTCGGTGATGGTGGTCCAGGCCGACGGCGCCGCCTACGTCCTGGACACCGCGCCGGACCAGGCCAGGAAGGCGCTGGAGACGATCTCCTCCACCGGCCGGCAGGCGCTCGCCGAGATGCGCCGCCTGCTCGGCGTGCTGCGCACCGGCGAGCACCAGGAGGCCGGCGAGTACGTGCCGCAGCCGGACGTGCGGCAGATAGAGGACCTGGTGGAGGAGTGCCGCAGCTCCGGACTGCCCGTGGACTTCCGGGTCGAGGGCACCCCCCGCCCGCTGCCCAGCGGGGTCGAGCTGACCGCGTACCGCATCGTGCAGGAGGCGCTGACCAACACCCGCAAGCACGGCGGGCCCAACACCGGGGCCAGTGTGCGCCTGGTCTACTTCGACGACGGGCTCGGCCTGCTGGTGGAGGACGACGGCAAGGGCGCCCCCCACGAGCTGTACGAGGAGGGCGGTCTGGACGGGCAGGGCCACGGACTGATCGGGATGCGCGAGCGCGTCGGGATGGTCGGCGGCACCCTGGACGCGGGACCCCGGCCCGGCGGAGGATTCCGGATCAGCGCCCTGCTGCCCCTCAAACCCGCGCACTGAGCCCGCGCCCGCCGCGACCCGCTCCCGGCCCCCCGGCACCGGCCGTCGACGACCACCGCCGGAGACCACCGCCGGCACCGGGCACGGCAGCCGCGCACGGAGCGCCGGAACCGGCAGCCGGCCTCCGCAGACCCGGCCGCACCCCCGCGGCCGCACCCGCAACGACCCGCCGGCGACCGAGTCGCGCACCGGCGGGGACCAGCCCCAGCGACGGACGACGGAAGTACGGAAGTAGGGACCGATGACGATCCGCGTGATGCTCGTCGACGACCAGGTGCTGCTGCGCACCGGGTTCCGGATGGTGCTCGCCGCCCAGCCGGACATGGAGGTCGTGGCGGAGGCGGGCGACGGCGTGGAGGCGCTGGAGGCGCTGCGGTCCACCGCCGTGGACGTGGTGCTCATGGACGTCCGCATGCCGAAGCTGGACGGGGTGGAGACGACCCGGCGGATCTGCATGGACGCCGACCCGCCCAAGGTGCTCATCCTGACCACCTTCGACCTGGACGAGTACGCCTTCTCCGGTCTGAAGGCCGGTGCCTCGGGCTTCATGCTCAAGGACGTCCCGCCGGGCGAACTCCTCAACGCCATCCGGTCCGTCCACAGCGGCGACGCGGTGGTCGCCCCGTCCACCACCCGGCGGCTCCTGGACCGGTTCGCGCCGATGCTGCCGAGCGCGGGCAACCAGCCCCGGCACGCGGCGCTGGAACGGCTCACCGAGCGGGAGCGCGAGGTCATGGTGCTGGTCGTACAGGGCCTGTCCAACGGGGAGATCGCGGCCCGGCTGGTGCTCTCCGAGGCGACCGTGAAGACCCATGTGGGCCGCATCCTCACCAAGCTGGGGCTGCGGGACCGGGTCCAGGTCGTCGTCCTCGCCTACGAGACGGGCCTGGTACGGGCCGGGGGCCACGGCTGAGCCGCCCGGCGCTGGCCGATCCGGCCGGTACTGGCTGAACCGCCCGGCCCCGGCTGCTCAGCAGCGCGCCCGTTCCCGGCCGGAACGGCGGGCGCGGGAGGCGGGGATCCGGCCCGGTGGCGTGTGCGGCGCCGGTAGGGTGCCGCGCATGCTGCTGTGGATCAACGGCCCCTTCGGGGGCGGCAAGACACAGACCGCGTACGAGTTGCGGCGCCGCCTGCCCGGCAGCGTGGTCTGCGATCCGGAGCACGTCGGGTTCGGCCTGAACCGGACGCTCCCGCCCGCTCTGCGCGGCGACTTCCAGGACCTGGCCGCCTGGCGCCGGGGCGTCGTGGAGGTGCTCGACCTCGCCCTCACGCGGCACGACGGGGTGGTGATCGCCCCCATGACGGTCACCGACTCCGGGTACTTCGCCGAGACCGTCGGACGGCTCGGCGAACTCGGCCACGACGTACGGCACTTCACGCTGATGGCGGAGCGTTCGACCGTGCTGCGCAGGCTGCGGGAGCGGGGGCCGTTCCACCTGCTGCCCGGTGCGGGCCGCCGGGCGGGGGTGCCGCGCCGGGAGAGCTGGGCGGTGCAGCGGCTCGACCACTGTCTGGAACGGCTCGCCCGGCCGGAGTTCGCCGAGCACCTGTGGACCGACCGCACCTCCGTCGCCAGGACGGCCGACCGCATCGCCGTCCTGGCCGGGCTGACCCTCACCCCGCACCGCGACGGCCCGCTGCGGACCCGGTTGCGGCAGGCGGGCGTGGGGCTCCGGCACATCCGCTTCGACTGACGGGACCGTCCCCGGCGACACGCTCATGTCCTGTCCCCCGGGCCGCGTCCGCGACGCGTGCGGTGCCCCGGAGCCGGGGGCCGCGACGTCTGAGGGAGCCTGCCCCGGAGCGGGCGCGCTCCGCGACGCGTGCGTGGGCCCGCCCCGGAGCGTGCCCCCGCCGGGCCGGGGGCGGCTCAGCGCAGCACCGCCTCCAGGAAGTCGCTGCCGAGGCGGGCCACCACCGTCACGTCGAGCTGGTGCAGCACGTACCGTCCGCGCCGGCGGGTGGTGACCAGGCCCGCCTTCTTCAGCACGCCCAGGTGCCGGGAGACCTCCGGCGCCGTCAGACCGTGCATCTGCGCCAGCTCGCTCGTGGTGTACGTGCTGCGCGCGAGGTGACGGCACAGGCGCATGCGCGCCGGGTGGGACAGCGCGGTCATCCGCAGCACCAGCTGGTCGACCGTCGGCGGGGCGCCGAGCTCGGCCGAGCCGACCGGGTACTGGAGCACCGGCTGCCAGCCGTAGCGGTGCAGGACGATCAGGTGCGGCCGGCCCAGGCCGGTGGGGATCAGCAGCAGGCCGCCCTCGGCGGTGGCGGTGCGGCCGTCCCCCAGCTTGTCCACGGTGATCCGCTCGGCCGCCTCGTCCACCGTGATCGCCGGGGAGACGGCGGCCAGCGCCTCGGCGAGGCCCTTGTGGCGCAGCAGATCGGTCTTGTGCCGGGTGTCGGCGGCGAGCTGGTGGCGCAGCCGAACCCACGCCTCGGCGAAGAACGCCTCGTCGCAGTCCTCCAAGAACCCCCGCAGCCAGGCCCGGATGCGGGGCGGGTCGGCCAGCAGCCGCTCGGCGAACCTCACCTGCATCGGCCCGCGCGCGGCGGCCAGCTCCAGCGCGCGGCGGCGCAGCTCCGGGTCGGCGAGCGGGCCCGGCCCCGGTGTGCTGTAGGGCAGGGCGCAGGTGAACTCCAGGGCGGCGTCGACGAACAGCTCGTCGGAGAATTTGTCCAGCAGGTCCAGCTCCTCGGCGAGCGTGGCCCCGGGCAGCCCGGCCTCGCCGGGGAATGCCGCACACGGCAGGAACAGGTCGGAGAAGGTGGTCCGCCACAGGAAGTCCGCCTCGCACATCCGGTCCGCCAGGTGCGGGTCGAGACGGGCGGTCACCGCCGTCACCCAGCCCTGCAGCCCGGGGTGGTGGGCCGGTTCGGCGAGCGCGTGCAGCGCCATGCCGAGTTCGGCCAGGGGGGAGACCACGGCCGTGATCCTCTCCGGCTGCAGCCCGGCGATGTCGATGCGCACACTCATGCCCACATGGTGCACCGGGCCACCGACAGCGCCGCCGCCGATTGACGGGGACCGTCAAACGACGGCCCCACGGCCCCGCGGGGGCACGGCCCTACGGCCCCACGGCCACACGGCCCCACGACGGCACGGCCCCACGGCGGCACGGCCCCACGGCGGCACCCGCCCCGGTCGGTGGGGCGGGGTCGACGCGTCCGCGGGCGCGGGTGGGGGCCTGCCCTGCCGGGCGCACCGGGATGCGGGCGGGCCGGCGTCCGGGGCGGGGCGAGCACCGGATCTCCCGCCCCGGGGCCGTGCGTGGCCCGCGCGGTCACCAGCCGGCCGCCGCCGCGACCCGGTCGGCGAACCCGGCCGCCGCCGCCCGGACGTCCCGCGCCGTCCACTCCAGACCCGCCTCCTCCACGGTCACCTCGGTGACCGCCAGCTCCGGCCCCGGCGCCTGCCAGGACTGGGCGAACAGCAGGGTTCCGGTCTCCTCGCCCTGCCGCACCGCGGCCTCGGCGGCGAGATCGGCGTCGCAGGGCAGCCAGACCTGGAACTGGTGGGTGTGCGGCACCCGCGGGTGGACCCGCGCCCACGGCACCCCGGCCGCCGCCAGGCCCTCGCGCAGCGCGGCGGCGACCGTCCGCGCGTGGGTGACGCAGTCCGGCAGCCGGGGCAGCTCCCGCTCCAGCCCGGCCAGGGCCGACAGCACCGTGGGGAACTGCTGGAAGACGGTGCCGCCGTACCGGTGCCGCCAGACGCGCGCCTCCTCCACCAGCTGCCGGGGGCCGGCCAGCGCCGCACCGCCGTAACCCTTGAGGGACTTGTAGAACGACACGTAGACGCTGTCCGCCAGACCCGCGATCTCGTCCAGGGGCCGCCCGAAGTGGACGGTCGACTCCCACAGCCGGGCGCCGTCGAAGTGGACCACCGCGTCCCGCTCCCGCGCGGCCTCGACGAGGCCGGTGAGCTCGTCCCACGTGGGCAGCAGGAAACCGGCCTCCCGCAGCGGGAGTTCCAGCATCAGCGTGCCGAACGGCTCCTCCAGGTCCCGCACCTCGGCCGCCGTCGGCTGCCGGGGCGCGCTCGTGACGCGGACCGGGCGGAGGCCGCTGACCTGGCTGAAGGCGTTCCGCTCGTGCAGTTCGGGGTGGCTGAGTCCGTGCAGGGCGACGGCCGGGTCCCCGACGCGCCCCGCCCAGCAGCGCAGGGCCACCTGCTGGGCCATCGTGCCCGTCGGGAAGAAGACGGCGGCCTCGTGGCCGAGCAGTGCGGCCACCCGGTCCTCCAGGGTCTCCACCACCCCGCTGCCGTAGGTGTCCGCCGGTGCGTCGAGGTCGTGGAACCGGCCCGCCCCCTCCAGCAGGGCGAGCCGCTCCCGGAGGGTCAGGACGTGACCCGGGCGGGCGAGCACGTGCGGTGCCCTGCGGTGGGCCGCCATGCGCCGTTCACGGAGGTCCGGACGCCCGTCGGACGGGGCGGGGACACCGGCCGACGGGCCGGACGCCCCGGGCGGCGCCCCGGTGCGGGGGCTGCCGCCGGGATCGTCCGTGCGGGAGTCGTTCGCGCGGCTATCGTCCGTGCGGGAATCGTTCGTGCCAGGACTGTTCATGGCCGGTTCGTTCATGCCAGGACCGTTCGCGCCGGGATCGTCAGTACCGGGACCGTTCATGGCGGGATCATCCCGCGCGGCGGATCGCGCGGACACCGGCACGTCCGCACGCGCGGGGGCACGCGGGCGCACGAAAACCCACAGCCTGTGGACGACCGGACGCCGCCGGAACCGATCGCGTTAACATGACGAGAAATCGTCCGGTACCCCGAGCGGACTGGAACGGGAAGGCCCCCGTCGCGTGAACACAACCCCACAGCCGGATCCCCGGGACCGCCCCGCGCGGCTCACCGTCGGCGTCGTCGGCGCCGGACGCGTGGGCCCCGCGCTCGCCGCGTCCCTGCAACTGGCCGGACACCGCCCGGTGGCCGTCTCCGCCGTCTCCGACGCCTCCCGCAGGCGCGCCGGCGAGATGCTCCCCGACGTGCCGGTCGTCCCGCCCGCCGAGGTCCTGGAACGGGCCGAGCTGGTGCTGCTGACCGTCCCCGACGACGCCCTGCCGGAGCTGGTGGCCGGCCTCGCCGGGACCGGTGCCGTCCGCCCCGGCCAGCTGCTGGTGCACACCTCCGGGCGGTACGGGGCGAGGGTGCTGGATCCCGCCCTGCGGGCCGGTGCCCTGCCGCTGGCCCTGCACCCGGCGATGACGTTCACCGGCACGCCCGTCGACGTGCAGCGGCTCGCCGGGTGCTCCTTCGGCGTCACGGCGCCCGAGGAGCTGCGGCTGGCCGCCGAGGCGCTCGTGATCGAGATGGGTGGCGAGCCGGAGTGGATCGCCGAGGAGAACCGCCCGCTCTACCACGCGGCCCTCGCCCTGGGTGCCAACCACCTGGTCACGCTGGTCGCCCAGTCCCTGGAACTGCTGCGCACCGCCGGGGTCGGGGCGCCCGACCGGATGCTGGGCCCGCTGCTCGGCGCCGCCCTGGACAACGCCCTGCGGTCCGGCGACGCGGCCCTCACCGGCCCGGTGGCGCGCGGCGACGCCGGCACCGTGGCCACGCACATCGCCGAGCTGCGCCGGCACGCCCCCGCGACCGTCGCCGGATACCTGGCCATGGCCCGCGCGACCGCCGACCGCGCCCTGGCCGGCGGCCTGCTCAAGCCGGAACTGGCCGAGGACCTCCTCGGCGTCCTCGCCGACGCGACCGGCCCGGCCGGCGGCGGACAGGGGCCGTCGGGGCCCTCCGGGCCGGCAGGGCCAACAGGACCGGCAGGACCGGCAGGGCCGGCAGGACCGGCGGGGTCGCCGGACCCGTCCGGCCCGTCAGCCCCATCCGACCCGTCCGATCCGCCCACGTCGGATCCCTCCGGCCCGGACCCGTCCGGTCCCGACGGAGACGCCCGATGACGTCCACGGGCCCCACCACCCGCCGCGCGGCAGCGGCGAGTGCCCCGGGGCCCGCCCCCGGCGGCACCGGCACCCCCACCCACCGCACCTGCGAGCGCGCGCCCCGGAACGGAGCCCTCCGATGACCACCGCCCTGCTGCGCACCGCCGAGGAGCTGCACGCCCGCGCGCGGACCGGCCGCCGTGCCGTCGTGATGACCATGGGCGCCCTCCACGAGGGCCACGCCACCCTGATCCGCGCCGCGCGCGGGATCGCGGGACCCGACGGAGAGGTCGTCGTCACCGTCTTCGTCAACCCGCTCCAGTTCGGGCAGGGCGAGGACCTCGACCGCTACCCCCGCACCCTGGACGCGGACCTGAAGCTGGCCGAGCAGTCGGGCGCCGACGTCGTGTTCGCCCCCTCGGTGGAGGAGGTCTACCCGGGCGGCGAACCGCAGGTCCGCGTCAGCGCCGGGCCCATGGGCACCCGCCTGGAGGGCGCCGCCCGCCCCGGCCACTTCGACGGCATGCTCACCGTCGTCGCCAAGCTGCTCCACCTCACCCGCCCCGACGTCGCCCTCTACGGCCAGAAGGACGCCCAGCAGCTCGCGCTGATCCGCCGCATGGTGCGGGACCTGAACTTCGGGGTCGAGATCGTCGGCGTGCCCACCGTCCGCGAGGAGGACGGGCTCGCCCTGTCCAGCCGCAACCGCTACCTCTCGCCCGCGGAGCGTCGCACCGCCCTCGCGCTGTCCGCCGCCCTGTTCGCGGGCCGCGACCGGCACGCCGCCGAGGAGGCGCTGCGCGCGCGGGCCCGCGAGGTGCCGTCCAGCCGCGCCCGCGCCGAGGCGCTCAGCGCGCTGGGGGAGTCCCGGGCGGCGGCCGACGCGCACGCCGTCGCCACCGCCGTCGGCGGCCCGGCGGCCATCAGGGCCGCGGCCCGGCAGGTCCTCGACGAGGCCGCCCGCCTCGACCCGCCCCTCACCCTGGACTACCTGGCCCTCGTCGACCCCGACGACTTCACCGACATCGGCGACGACTTCACCGGCGAGGCCGTGCTGGCCGTGGCGGCCCGGGTCGGATCGACCCGGCTGATCGACAACATCCCCCTGACCTTCGGAACGTTCGGAGCCGCCTCGTGACCAGCACAGGCATACGCCCGCCCGTCGCCCACCACCACCCTCACACGAGTGCGCTTCACGCCCGCCCCTTCCCGCCCGTCGCCCACCAGTCTCAACCGGAAGCGCACCTCCCCACCACGGCCTCCCCCCGTGAGCGCCCCCGCCTGCACGCCCCCGCCCCCGGGTGGTCCATCGCGGCGGACGTGGTGGTCGTCGGCTCCGGCGTCGCCGGGCTCACCGCCGCCCTGCGCTGCGAGGCGGCCGGCCTGACCACGGTCGTCGTCACCAAGGCCCGCCTCGACGACGGCTCCACCCGCTGGGCGCAGGGCGGCATCGCGGCGGCCCTGGGCGACGGCGACACCCCCGAGCAGCACCTCGACGACACGCTGGTCGCCGGGGCGGGCCTGTGCGACGAGGAGGCCGTGCGCCTCCTCGTCACCGAGGGCCCCGACGCCGTGCGCCGGCTGATCGTGACCGGCGCGCACTTCGACGAGTCCGCCGAGGGCGGCCTGGCCCTCACCCGCGAGGGCGGCCACCACCGCCGCCGCATCGCCCACGCGGGCGGCGACGCCACCGGCGCGGAGATCTCCCGCGCCCTGGTCGACGCGGTCCGCGCCCGCGGCCTGCGCACCGTCGAGAACGCCCTGGTCCTGGACCTCCTCACGGACGCCGAGGGCCGCGCCGCCGGCGTCACCCTGCACGTCATGGGCGAGGGCCGGCACGACGGGGTGGGCGCCGTCCACGCCCCGGCGGTGGTCCTCGCGACCGGCGGCATGGGCCAGGTGTTCAGCGCCACCACCAACCCCGCCGTCTCCACCGGCGACGGCGTGGCCCTGGCGCTCCGGGCGGGCGCCGAGGTCTCCGACCTGGAGTTCGTGCAGTTCCACCCCACGGTCCTCTTCCTCGGGCCGGACGCGGAGGGCCAGCAGCCGCTCGTCTCCGAGGCGGTGCGGGGCGAGGGCGCCCACCTGGTGGACGCCGACGGGGTGCGCTTCATGCGGGGGCAGCACGAGCTGGCCGAACTCGCCCCGCGGGACGTCGTCGCCAAGGGCATCATGCGGCGGATGCGGGAGCAGGACGCCGAGCACATGTACCTCGACGCCCGGCACTTCGGCGCCGCCATGTGGGAGCGCCGCTTCCCCACCATCCTCGCGGCCTGCCGGGCCCACGGCATCGACCCGGTCACCGAGCCGGTGCCGGTCGCCCCGGCCGCCCACTACGCCTCCGGCGGCGTCCGCACCGACTCCCGCGGCCGCACCACCGTGCCCGGGCTGTACGCGTGCGGCGAGGTCGCCTGCACCGGCGTGCACGGCGCCAACCGGCTGGCCTCCAACTCCCTCCTGGAGGGCCTGGTCTACGCCGAGCGCATCGCCGCCGACATCGCCGCGCACGGCGGCGCGGAGGACGGCGCGCAGGGCCTGCGCACCCGGGTCCCCCGCCCGCTGCCGCAGTCCGACCGTCCCGGGCACCCCCTGCTGGCCCCCGAGGCCCGCTTCGCCATCCAGCGGATCATGACCCGGGGAGCGGGTGTCCTGCGCTCGGAAGCCTCCCTCGCCGAGGCCGCCGCGGGGCTGGAAGCGCTGCACACCGAGGCGCTCGACGCGCTGGAGGAGAACGGCAAGACCGCCGAACCGGGCGTCGACACCTGGGAGGCCACCAACCTCCTGTGCGTGGCCCGCGTCCTGGTCGCCGCCGCGCGCCGCCGCGAGGAGACCCGCGGCTGCCACTGGCGCGAGGACCGCCCCGAGCGCGACGACACCCGGTGGCGCCGCCACCTGGTCGTCACGCTGAACCCCGACCGCACACTGGCCGTGCACCCCACGGACGGCACAGACTTCCCCGAGACCCTCCCTCCCCAGGCACCCCAGGAGCAGTGACAGCAGTGACCACGCCCGACCTTCCCCTCGTTCCGTCCGGCGGCTGCGGCGACGGCTGCGGCTGCGGTGGTGACGAGGAGTACCTGGAGTGCGGCCTCGACCCCGCGCTCGTCCAGCTCCTGGCCGACGCGGGCCTCGACCCCGTGGAGGTCGAGGACATCGCCAACGTCGCCCTCCAGGAGGACCTCGCCCACGGCGTGGACGTGACGACGGTCGCGACCATCCCCGAGGACGCCGTCGCCACCGCCGACTTCACCGCCCGGGAGGCCGGCGTCGTCGCGGGCCTGCGGGTCGCCGAGGCCGTCCTGTCGATCGTGTGCACCGACGCGTTCGAGGTCGAGCGGCACACCGAGGACGGCGACCGCGTCGAACCCGGCCAGAAGCTGCTGTCCGTCACCACCCGCACCCGCGACCTGCTCACCGCGGAGCGCAGCGCGCTGAACCTGCTGTGCCGCCTGTCCGGCATCGCCACGGCCACCCGCCGGTGGGCGGACGCCCTCGACGGCACCCGCGCCAAGGTCCGCGACACCCGCAAGACCACCCCCGGCCTGCGCGCCCTGGAGAAGTTCGCGGTGCGCTGCGGCGGGGGCGTCAACCACCGCATGTCCCTCTCGGACGCGGCGCTGGTCAAGGACAACCACGTGATCGCGGCGGGCGGTGTCGCCCAGGCGTTCACCGCCGTCCGCGAGCGCTTCCCCGACGTGCCCATCGAGGTCGAGGTCGACACCCTGCACCAGCTCCGCGAGGTGCTGGACGCGGGCGCCGACCTGATCCTGCTGGACAACTTCACGCCCGGCGAGTGCGAGGAGGCGGTCGCCCTCGTCGACGGCCGCGCGGCCCTGGAGGCGTCCGGCCGGCTGACCCTGGACAACGCCAAGGCGTACGCCGCGACCGGCGTCGACTACCTGGCGGTCGGAGCCCTGACCCACTCCTCGCCGATCCTGGACATCGGCCTGGACCTGCGCGAGGCGGAGTAGCTCCCATGCTGCTGACCATCGACGTGGGCAACACCCACACCGTCCTGGGCCTGTTCGACGGCGAGGAGATCGTCGAGCACTGGCGCATCTCCACGGACGCCCGCCGCACCGCCGACGAGCTCGCGGTCCTCCTGCAGGGCCTGATGGGCGCGCACCCGCTGCTCGGCGAGGAGCTGGGGGACGGCATCGACGGCATCGCCATCTGCGCGACCGTCCCCTCCGTCCTGCACGAGCTGCGCGAGGTCACCCGGCGCTACTACGGCGACGTCCCCGCGATCCTCGTCGAACCGGGTGTCAAGACCGGGGTCCCGATCCTCACGGACCACCCCAAGGAGGTCGGCGCGGACCGCATCATCAACGCGGTCGCCGCGGTCGACCTCTACGGAGGCCCGGCCATCGTGGTCGACTTCGGCACCGCGACGACCTTCGACGCGGTCAGCGCGCGCGGCGAGTACATCGGCGGCGTCATCGCGCCCGGCATCGAGATCTCCGTGGAGGCGCTCGGCGTGCGGGGAGCGCAGCTGCGCAAGATCGAGGTGGCCCGCCCGCGCAGCGTGATCGGCAAGAACACGGTGGAGGCGATGCAGGCGGGCATCGTCTACGGCTTCGCCGGCCAGGTCGACGGCGTCGCCAGCCGCATGGCCCGCGAACTCGCCGACGACCCCGAGGACGTCACCGTCATCGCCACCGGCGGGCTCGCGCCGATGGTGCTGGGCGAGTCCTCGGTCATCGACGAGCACGAGCCCTGGCTGACCCTGATCGGCCTGCGCCTGGTCTACGAGCGGAACATGTCCCGCCGCTGACCGCCCCGCCCGGGGCCTCTCGCCGCCACCTGCAGTCGACCCTCTGCCCCCGCTTCCTCCCGCACTCCGCCCTCCGCCCTCCGCCGCGCCGGGCGGAAGCGGCCGGGCGGCGACGCCGGACGGACCCGTACCGCGGGGCTCGTCCCGCCCCGGGGCCGGTCCCGCGCCGGGCCCCCACCCCGCCGGGCAGCGGCCCGGTGCCGGGCCGGGGCACCAGGCCGGGGGCCCGGTGAACGGTGACCGGTGCCGTCAGGCACCTGGGCGGACGTGGGCGGCACCGACGGGGCTCCGCGCACCGGCCGGCTCCGACGGGCCTCCACGCACCCGGCGGCTCCGACAGGGCTCCGCGCACCCGGCGGCTCCGACAGGGCTCCGCGCACCCGGCGGCTCCGACAGGGCTCCGCGCACCGGGACCCCTGCCGGGTCTCCCCGACGTCCCGGCTCCGCCCCGCACCCCCGTGCCCCCGACTCCGCCGCGCAGCAGGCGGGTGCCCGGCCCCGGCCGCCCCGCCGGCCGTACTCCCTGGGCCTCCCGCCGCCCGTGCCCCGTGGGCCGACCGCCGCCCGTTGCCCCCGTGGGCGGGCCGCCGCCCCGTCGACCCTCCCCGTGAGCAGTCTTCGCCGCCGTCCGGGACCCGTCGGCGGCCCTCAGCGCCACCCGAGTGGGTCCCGGACGCCACACCCATCCGCTATGCGTTGTTTGTCTGATTAGCGCGTATCGTCGCCGCATGCCCACGCCCTACGGATCCCGCGGCGGTCTGGCGTTCGGTGCGGAGGAGCTGCGTGTGCTCCGCCGTGCCCTCGCCCTCGCCCTGCACCCAGCGTCCGCCTCGGCCGACGACGTCCAGGACTGCCTCCGCCTCGCCGAGGCGGTCGACGAGGCGACGAGGGAGGTCGCCCGGCTGCGGGCCTTCCTCGTGGCCGACCTCGGCCGCTACCGCGCCGCCCTGCCCGGCACGGCCGCCGGGTACCTCACCCTCCTGGAGGAGGCGCTGGGCGCCGGCTACCGTCCCGTCCCGGACGACCTCGCCGCCCTGCGCGCGCTGCGCGGCAGCCCCGTCGCCGCCGCCCTGCTGGAGCACTGCCGGATGCTCGCGGAGCAGGACGTCCGCGCCCGGCTGGCCGGCCGGCCCGTCCAGCCGGCCGCCGGCAGGCTCCCGACGGTGCCCGCCTCCCGGACCCGGCTGCTCGCCCTGCCGGGCGGCCAGGCGGCCGAGGAACAGCCCGGCAGGGGCCATCCTGAGAAGACCCCGGGGCGAACCCCGGCGCCCCGGCCGAAACCCGCCCCGGCGCCCGGCCCCGCCACCCCGAAGCCGTCCCGCCCCATCCCCACCCCGGGCGAGGTCTTCCCCCGCCGCAAGCCCGTCCCGCCCCCGGCGGGGCGGCGGCTCGCGGCCGGCTGACCCGGTGACCCGCCGGGGGAACCCGGGCCCGGTGATCCACCGTCCGCTGGCTACTCTGGAGCCATGGACTACGTTGCCGCGCTGCTGCCCCCGGCCGTCATGGCCGCCCTCTTCATCGGCGTGATCCGGGTGATCGTGAAGACCCAGGGCGGCGCCAACAAGGCCAAGGAGGACGCCGCCGTGGACGCGGCCCTCGCCCGGGCCGAGGGCGCCCGTCAGCCCTCCCGCACGACCGAGGGCTGACGCACGGACACCCTCCGGGCCGCAAGGGCCCGGACCACCTCCTGAACCCGGGCCCGCCGCCGGTCCGGCCCCGTCCAGGACGCCGGCCGTCACGGCTCCGGCCCCGCGGCCGGCAGGAAGGGCGTACGGCTCCCCGGAGCGGCACCCCCCTTCGTGCCGGCCGTTCTGCTGTCGATCTGCTGCCGTTCCGCTGCCGTGCTGCCGCCCTTTTGCTCCGGTTTCCCGGCGAAGGAGCACGTCGGCACGCCATTGTCCGGATCTCCCACTATTGTTCTGGCTGTGCCTCGCCCCTTGGGAGAACTCGAAGACGCGGTCATGACGCGGGTGTGGAAGTGGAACCGCCCGGTGACCGTCCGGGAAGTCCTGGAAGACCTCCAGAAGGAGCGGTCCATCGCGTACACCACCGTGATGACCGTGCTCGACAATCTCCACCAGAAGGGCTGGGTACGACGCGAGGCGGAAGGCCGGGCCTATCGATATGAGGCCGTCTCCAACCGGGCCGCCTACGCCGCCGCGCTGATGAACGAGGCCTGGTCGCAGAGCGACAACCCGGCGGCGGCTCTCGTCGCCTTCTTCGGGATGATGAGCGAGGAACAGCGCCAGGCGCTCACGGACGCGGTCCGTATCCTCCGGATCCCGGATACCGCGGAACAGCCCGGAAGTACCGGACCCGCCCCCGCGGAACCCCGGGAAGGGGACCCCGCGGAACGCGAAGGGACGGAAGCCGAACCCCCCGGGCCCCCGGCCGCCGGGACGGCCGGGAACGAGAACCCCGACTCCGCCGGGGACGGTCCCGGGCGATAACGTCCGTCCATGTCAGCAGACAGCCCGGATGGTCCAGAAGTGACCGCGACCGTTAAAGCCATCACCGTCCGCCGAGCCCGCACCGGCGATGTGCCGGCCGTGCGCGCTCTCCTCGACGCCTACGTGCGCGGGGGCATCCTGCTCGACAAAGCGACGGTGACCCTTTACGAGGACATCCAGGAGTTCTGGGTGGCCGAACGGGACGACAACGCCGAAGTCGTCGGCTGCGGGGCGTTGCACGTGATGTGGGAGGACCTCGCCGAAGTCCGCACGCTCGCGGTCAAGCCCGGACTGAAGGGCGCCGGCGTCGGACACCACGTGCTGGAGAAGTTGCTGCAGACCGCCCGCTGGCTCGGTGTTCGCCGGGTTTTCTGTCTGACCTTCGAAGTCGAGTTCTTCGGCAAGCACGGCTTCGTCGAGATCGGTGAGACGCCTGTGGACGCCGATGTGTACGCCGAGCTGCTGCGTTCCTATGACGAGGGCGTCGCGGAGTTCCTGGGTCTCGAACGAGTGAAACCGAACACCCTGGGCAACAGCCGGATGCTTCTGCATCTGTGATCGTCACCGATTCCCGGTCCACTGTTCCCCGTTCCCGTTCCCGCACCCCGTTCCGCCGCCCTTCCGATCAGCGGCCGGGACCGTCTTCGGCCGGTGCCCTATGTCCGAAACGCGCATGTTTCCGGGCCGGGGGAGGGCGGTCGGTCCGCGCCAGGGGTTTGTGTTTTTTCGCCAAAAGCGGTTTGCTTTCCGATGTACTGCAGTACTGCATATAACAAGGGGCGGCGATACGGCGGACGCCGACTCACCGGACCCTCACGTTATCGATGAAAGGAATTACGGTGGCACAGAAGGTTCAGGTCCTTCTTGTCGACGACCTCGACGGCGTCGAAGCGGACGAGACGGTGACGTTCGCGCTGGACGGCAAGACGTACGAGATCGATCTCACCACCGCCAATGCGGACAAGCTCCGCGGCCTTCTCGAGCCCTACGTGAAGGGCGGCCGGCGCACCGGTGGCCGTGCTTCCGGCGGGCGCGGAAAGTCCCGCGCGTCCTCCGGTGGGAGCCAGGACACCGCGGCCATCCGCGCGTGGGCGAAGGAGAACGGCTACGAGGTCAACGACCGCGGCCGTGTTCCCGCGTCCATCCGCGAGGCGTACGAAAAGGCCAACGGCTGACGTCGGGTTCGGCGGGGTCCGCACTCCTCCCCGGTTTCTCACGGGCCCCGGAGAGGAAGTCGGGGGGCTTTCAGGGGACCCGCGGGGACCCGGCGGTTCCGGCGCACGCGCGCCGCAGCCGGACGCGGTGGCACTGGGTGGCCACCGTGTTCACCAGTCGCGCCAGATCGACGGAGCGGCGACGGCCCCCCATCGCCGACAGCGTCGGCAGCGAGGACTCCACCTCGCGTCCCGGCTCGGGGGGCCGCAGCCAGACGGCGGCCCCCGGCGACGTCTCGCGGTCCGGACAGGCTCGCGGGGCACCGGACGGGCGGTGGCCCGGCGGGGGCGGCGCGTCCATCAGGGCACCGGCGCCGATCGCGGCCAGGTCGAGCGGCAGGCCGCCCCACTCCAGCCAGTCCAGCAGCCCTGGCAGCTCCTGCGCGCTGCCCGCGGCGACCAGCAGCCGCAGCCGGCCGCCCTGGGCGGCCACCGGGAACGCCGGGGCGTCGCCCGCCCGGCCGAAGTGCGCCAGGGCCGCGTGCCCCGCCTCGGCCGGCATGTCGAGCACGTCGAAGCGCACGCCCACGACCAGACGGGGCCGGGGGCCGGGCGCGGTGGGCCAGCCCAGCTCGTTCTCGTACCAGTGCCGGATCCTCTCGCCGGACCCGAGCGGCCGGCGGGGCCCGGGCAGTCCCACCCCGGTGGAGACGGTGACGACCATGTAGCGGGCAACGGCACGAGCGGCCCCGAGGTTACGCACGGTGCGCATCCGGATGCGGGGAGTGGCCGATTCGGTGGCCTACGGGGGAGGGAGGCGGCGCAACGTTGTTCGCCCGTAGCGGAGGGATCCCGTGTACGCGGCATGGACGGTCCGTCGCAGCGGGTAAGACATCCCTAGTGGGAGAGGGCGACACGCAGAACGGGACGCCTTCCGTTCGCCACGGGCGTACTGGCGATGGGGGTAACTGCCTGGCCTGCGGGAACATCGTCTCGCACCATCGGGTTGGAGCAGATGTCGGAACGTTCGGGGTCAGGAGGCCATCGACGGTGACGGCAGTTGGAATGAGCGGTCCCCGCTTGCGGGACTAAGCTGCGGAAGGACAGGGAGGGGAAGTTCCCCCCACTGCCTGACCGCTCTGAGGAGCGATTAACGATGTTCGAGAGGTTCACCGACCGCGCGCGGCGGGTTGTCGTCCTGGCTCAGGAAGAAGCCCGGATGCTCAACCACAACTACATCGGCACCGAGCACATCCTCCTGGGCCTGATCCACGAGGGTGAGGGTGTCGCCGCCAAGGCCCTTGAGAGCCTCGGGATTTCGCTCGAGGCGGTCCGCCAGCAGGTGGAGGAGATCATCGGCCAGGGCCAGCAGGCCCCGTCCGGGCACATCCCCTTCACCCCCCGTGCCAAGAAGGTCCTGGAGCTGTCGCTCCGCGAGGCCCTTCAGCTGGGCCACAACTACATCGGCACGGAGCACATCCTGCTCGGCCTGATCCGTGAGGGCGAGGGCGTCGCCGCCCAGGTCCTGGTCAAGCTGGGTGCAGACCTCAACCGGGTGCGGCAGCAGGTGATCCAGCTGCTCTCCGGTTACCAGGGCAAGGAGACCGCCACCGCCGGCGGTCCTGCGGAGGGCACGCCTTCCACGTCCCTGGTCCTCGACCAGTTCGGCCGGAACCTCACCCAGGCCGCTCGTGAGTCCAAGCTCGACCCGGTCATCGGGCGCGAGAAGGAGATCGAGCGGGTCATGCAGGTGCTGTCCCGCCGTACCAAGAACAACCCGGTGCTGATCGGTGAGCCCGGCGTCGGCAAGACCGCCGTCGTCGAGGGCCTCGCGCAGGCCATCGTCAAGGGCGAGGTGCCCGAGACCCTCAAGGACAAGCACCTCTACACCCTGGACCTCGGCGCGCTGGTGGCCGGCTCCCGCTACCGCGGTGACTTCGAGGAGCGCCTGAAGAAGGTGCTCAAGGAGATCCGCACCCGGGGCGACATCATCCTGTTCATCGACGAGCTGCACACGCTGGTCGGCGCCGGCGCGGCCGAGGGCGCCATCGACGCGGCCTCCATCCTGAAGCCGATGCTGGCCCGCGGCGAGCTGCAGACCATCGGTGCGACCACGCTGGACGAGTACCGCAAGCACCTGGAGAAGGACGCGGCCCTGGAGCGCCGCTTCCAGCCCATCCAGGTCGCCGAGCCGTCGCTGCCGCACACGATCGAGATCCTCAAGGGCCTGCGCGACCGGTACGAGGCGCACCACCGCGTCTCCATCACCGACGAGGCGCTGGTCCAGGCCGCCACCCTGGCCGACCGGTACATCTCGGACCGCTTCCTGCCGGACAAGGCGATCGACCTGATCGACGAGGCCGGTTCCCGGATGCGCATCCGCCGGATGACCGCGCCGCCGGACCTGCGCGAGTTCGACGAGAAGATCGCCGGTGTCCGCCGCGACAAGGAGTCCGCGATCGACTCGCAGGACTTCGAGAAGGCCGCCTCCCTGCGGGACAAGGAGAAGCAGCTCCTGGCCGCCAAGGCCAAGCGGGAGAAGGAGTGGAAGGCCGGCGACATGGACGTCGTCGCCGAGGTCGACGGCGACCTGATCGCCGAGGTCCTCGCCACGGCGACCGGCATCCCGGTCTTCAAGCTGACCGAGGAGGAGTCGTCCCGCCTGCTGCGCATGGAGGACGAGCTCCACAAGCGGGTCATCGGCCAGGTCGACGCCGTCAAGGCGCTGTCCAAGGCGATCCGCCGTACGCGCGCCGGTCTGAAGGACCCCAAGCGTCCGGGTGGCTCGTTCATCTTCGCCGGTCCGTCCGGTGTCGGTAAGACGGAGCTGTCCAAGGCGCTCGCGGAGTTCCTCTTCGGTGACGAGGACGCGCTGATCTCCCTCGACATGTCGGAGTTCAGCGAGAAGCACACGGTCTCCCGCCTCTTCGGTTCGCCCCCCGGCTACGTGGGCTACGAGGAGGGCGGCCAGCTGACGGAGAAGGTGCGGCGCAAGCCGTTCTCGGTGGTCCTCTTCGACGAGGTCGAGAAGGCCCACCCGGACATCTTCAACTCGCTGCTGCAGATCCTGGAGGACGGTCGCCTGACCGACTCCCAGGGCCGGGTCGTGGACTTCAAGAACACGGTCATCATCATGACGACCAACCTCGGCACGCGGGACATCTCCAAGGGCTTCAACCTGGGCTTCGCCGCCCAGGGCGACACGAAGACCAACTACGAGCGCATGAAGAACAAGGTCTCGGACGAGCTCAAGCAGCACTTCCGGCCCGAGTTCCTCAACCGTGTCGACGACGTGGTGGTCTTCCCGCAGCTGACGCAGGACGACATCCTGAAGATCGTCGACCTGATGATCACCAAGGTGGACGAGCGCCTGAAGGACCGGGACATGGGCATCGAGCTCTCTCCGTCCGCGAAGGAGCTGCTGTCCAAGAAGGGCTACGACCCCGTGCTGGGCGCCCGGCCGCTGCGCCGGACCATCCAGCGCGAGATCGAGGACTCGCTGTCGGAGAAGATCCTCTTCGGCGAGCTGCGTCCCGGTCACATCGTGGTCGTGGACACCGAGGGCGAGGGCGAGTCGCAGACCTTCACCTTCCGCGGCGAGGAGAAGTCGGCGCTGCCCGACGTCCCGCCGATCGAGCAGGCGGCCGGCGGCACCGGCCCGAACCTGAGCAAGGACGCCTAGCGCCCGCGCTCGGCGGCGACGCGACACAGGGGTCGGCCCCGGGACTTCCCGTCCCGGGGCCGACCCCTGTGCGTCGTCCGGCGGCGCTCCGCGCGGATCAGGACAGCTGACCGCCGTAGTCGGGCAGCTTGAAGGTCTTCTCGGCGTGGCCGCCGGAGAGGTCGGTGGCGCTGTTGCCGATGTTGGCGATGATCGTGTAGCCCTTCGCCTCGATGGCGACGCGCTGGGCGGTCTTGTAGTCGGCGACGTTCTTGAACAGGTCGAGGAACCCGCGGACGTGCAGTCCGGAGGACTCGTAGCCGGCGTGGTCGAGGTTGAAGGCGGTCGGCGCCCAGATGATGCCCGGGCGGGCCGTCACGAAGAACAGGTCGACGCCGCGCTCCTCCGCGTACTGGGCGACCTCCAGGACGGGCCGGTTGGCGGGCTGCGGGAAGCTGAAGCCGAAGTCGGTCTCCAGCGCGGTGTTGTCGATGTCGAGGACGAGGGCCTGCTTCTCGCCCGGCCGGGTGTTGTCGATCCGTTGCTTCAGATAGGGCAGGGCCTGGTCCATGACCTCCTGGCAGTCCCGCTGCCAGGTGTCGTAGTCGACGTCCGCCGCTGCTGTCGCCGTGGCCGCTGTGGCGGTCACTGCGGCCGTCGGGGCGGCGGGTGCGGCGGGGGCGGTGGCCTGGGCCGGGGTGGCCAGGGCCACCAGGGCGGCCGCGGAGACGGCGGTCACCGATACGCGGCGCAACCAGGGGCGTCGGCTTCTCATGTCGTGGGGGGTCCTCTCACGTCCGTGACGCTGCCAACATGTCGTGTGCATGCTCGTGTGCGAGGGTGACGCGAGGTGAACCGTAGGGTTACCGCACGGTAAGTGCCTAGAGGCGTGCGCCACATTTGTGAAATGGCGCGAGAGGGCCCTCGGTGACATGCCGCACAAGGGGCGAGACCGGTACGAGGCGGAATAGTAGCCGGCGAAGGAATTCAAAACAGACAATTAGTGCATTGTCGGGGTGGATCATCCGGAAACGCGGCTTTCGCCCCGCGAGACCCCCTCCGTCAAGAGATGTGGGGCACACGCCCGATCTACGGCCTGTCGTCGTAGGTCACACCTTTGCGGCTTTTGGTCGGGGGCGGTTACCAAGGAACGGCCACCACGGCGCGGTCCTGTGCACCGGGTGGTTCTCCTCTGTCCCCACCCCGTGAGGTTTTCGATGTCCCAGCGCGTCACGTCCCGTTCCTTCCGTCCGGCCCGCACCCGTACCCGCGCCGCCGTCCTGGTCGCCGGTTTCGGTGCCTCGGTCGCCCTGGGAGCCGGAGTCGCGACCGCCGCCGACACCACGACGACCGGTGTCACCGGCACGGCCCAGGCCCAGCAGGCCGCGAAGAAGAAGGCCGCGTCCTGGGTCGACCCGGTGAAGAAGTACAAGCTGTCGGCCAGCTTCGCCGCGAACGGCGGCATGTGGGCCTCCAAGCACAGCGGCCAGGACTACGCCATCCCCACCGGCACCCCGGTCGTCGCCACCCACGGCGGCACCGTCGTCAAGGCCGGCCCCAACGGCGCCGGCGACGGCCCCGCCTACGGCAACGCCATCGTCATCAAGCACGGCAGCAAGACCTACTCCCAGTACGCCCACCTGTCGACGGTGAACGTCAAGGTCGGCCAGGTCGTCAAGACCGGCCAGAAGATCGCCCTGTCCGGCAACACCGGCAACTCCAGCGGACCCCACCTGCACTTCGAGATCCGCACCACCCCGAACTACGGCTCCGCCGTCGACCCGGTCAAGTTCCTCCGCGCCAAGGGCGTGAAGTTCTGACCGACCGCAGCTGACCGCGGGGACGGCCCGGGAGCCCGACGGACGGCCCCCGGGCCGTACCCGCGGGCGGTCCTCCCGCTACCCCGGGAGGGCCGGGCGGGCCGCCGAGGGCGCGCGGTCCCGGTCCGGCAGCACCGGATGGCTGCCCGTGCTGGTCGGGGCGTGCTCCGGAAGCCACAGCACGCACACCGCTCCCTCCGCCGGCACGCCGTCCGCGGCACCCGGCGGGCGGACGTTGCGGAAGGTCAGCCGGGCGCCCAGCACGCGGGCCTGGCCGGCCGCGATGGTCAGGCCCAGGCCGTGTCCCCGGCCGGCCCGGTCCTTGCTGCCGGTGCGGAAGCGGCTCGGCCCCTCGGCGAGCAGGTGCTCCGGGAAGCCCGGCCCGTGGTCGCGGACCCGGACGACCCGGCCCTCCACGGTGACCTCGATCGGCGGCCTGCCGTGCCGGGCGGCGTTCGCCAGCAGGTTGAACAGCACCCGCTCCAGGCGGCGCGGGTCGGTGGTGACCTCCGACTCGTGCACCACCCGCACGGTGACGTCCGGGGCCTTGGCCGCGACCCGCCGGGCGACGAACTCGCCCAGCATGATGTCCTGCAGCTCCGCCCGCTCCGAGGCGCCGTCCAGCCGCGCCACCTCCAGGACGTCCTCGACCAGGGTGCGCATCGCCTTCGCCCGGTCCAGCACCAGCTCGGTGGGCCGGCCGGGGGGCAGCAGCTCCGCCGCGGTCAGCAGCCCCGTCACCGGGGTGCGCAGCTCGTGCGCGATGTCCGCGGTGACCCGCCGCTCCGCCTCCAGCCGCTGCCGCAGCGCGTCCGCCATGGCGTCCACGGCGCTGGCCAGGTCGTCGGTCTCGTCCCGTACGACCCCGCCGATGGCCTCCCGCACCCGTACGTCCGTCTCGCCGGTGGCGACCCGGTGGGCGGCGGCGGCCGCCTTCCGCAGCCGGCGCGAGAGCTGGCCCCCGATGAGCACCCCGAGCGCGCTCCCGCCCAGGACGACCGCGATGGACCCGATCAGCAGGGCCTGGTCGAGATCCTTGAGGATGTCCGAACTGCGGTCGGTGAACCCCGAGTGCAGGGACATCACCTGCCCGTTCTTCAGCGGCACGGCCGCCCAGATGTCCGGCGTGCCGTCGGGCCGGTTGGCGACGTAGGTGGCCCGCCGGCCCTCCGCCACCTTCTGCCGCAGCTCCTGGGGCAGGTTCGGGTCGTCGATCCGGGTGTTGGGGAAGTTCAGCCGCCCGGACAGCTCGTAGTTGCGCTGCGCCACGGTGATCCGCTCGTCGGCCAGGTCGCGGGCGTTGTCGAGCATCGACACCCGGGCGGCGTTGTGCACCACCAGACTCAGCACCACCGCGACCAGCGCCCCGACCAGCGCGATCGCCGCGCTGAGCTTCCAGCGCAGACCGGTCCGCAGGGCCGCCCGGTCCCGCGACGCGGCCGTCGGCCGCCGGAAGTACCGCCGCATGATCCCGCTCAGGCCTTCAGTTTGTAGCCGAAGCCGCGGACGGTCTCGATCCGGTCCTGCCCGATCTTCGTCCGCAGCCGCTGCACGTGCACGTCCACGACCCGGGTGTCGCCGCCCCAGCCGTACTCCCACACGCGTTCCAGCAGCTTGTCGCGGGAGAGCACGGTGCCGGGCGCCGAGGAGAACTCCAGCAGCAGCCGCATCTCGGTCGGCGTCAGCGCCACCGGGTCCCCGGCCCTGCGCACCTCCATGCCCTCCGTGTCGATCTCCAGTTCGCCGAAGGCCAGCACTCCGCCGTCGGCGGACTCCGTCTCCGCCCGGCCGCCGGCCCGGTCGAAGCGGCGCAGCACCGCGCGGATCCGGGCGACCAGCACGGCACCGTCGAACGGCTTGGTCACGTAGTCGTCGGCGCCCGCCTCCAGCCCCAGCACCACGTCGATGGCGTCGGCCCGCGCCGACACCATGATCACCGGCACCATCGACTCGTCCCGGATGCGCCGGCACAGGCTGACCCCGTCGAGGCCGGGCAGCATCACGTCGAGGAGCGCGATGTCGGGCCGGTCGGCGCGGAACGCCTCCAGGCCGGACAGCCCGTCGGGCATCGCGGTGACCGCGAAGCCGTCCCGCTCCAGGGCGAGCTGGGTGGCTTCGCGGATGACGTCGTCGTCCTCGACGAACAGCACGTGGGTCTGGTCTGCCATCCCGGTTCTCTCAGCTCTCGTGTGGTGGCGGGGGCGGCGCGCGCGGGTCCCCCTTGGGCTGACGCGCGGACCGCGTTCCTGGTTCACCCATACATCGGCTGCGACGGTCCCGCGGTTCACTCCCGTGAGCCGCGTCTCACTCCTCGGGCGCCGGTGTCGGCTCCCCGCCGGCCACCCGGCCGTAGTCGTTGTGCGTGCGGAACTCCTCGACGAACCGGTCCCCGGACCAGCGGTAGGTGATCACGTTCTCGCCGGACGGGCTCGACACCGGGTCGCCCGGGTCGTACACCTGGTTGGTCACCACCAGGTCCCCGCGGTCCAGCTCCGCGTACACCGGCGGCTTCTCGGCCGCGAAGACGTTCCGGTAGGAGCCGGAACCCTCGTCCCGGTACACGTACGAGCCGACCCCCACCGCGTCCCCGCAGGTCAGCACGTTGACGACGATGTCGTCGGCGGTGCCTCCGGTCAGGCGTCCGTAACTCACGTCGACGGGGTACTCGTCGGCGACGCACGGCTTCAGTTCCCGCTTGACCTCCGCGGAGACCTCCGGGTCGCCCTGCACCAGCCGCACCGGGTCGACCCGGTCCTCCGGCGCCCGGTCGGGCAGCTCGGCGGTCGGTGACACGGTCGTGTACCCGCTCGCCGGGCCCTCGTCGCGGGCACCGGTGCCGCCGGTGCCGCACCCGGCCGCACCAAGGGCGAGGGCGGCGACCACGACCGTCGTCGTGCCCGCCGCCCGGGTGGTCCGGGCCGTTCTCGGCCCCGAACCGGTCAGGCCGCGCAACGCTCCCGCTCCTCACGCTCCAGCGCGCGTGCGTCCAGATCGCGCGACTCCAGCTCCTCACGGAGCCGGGCCAGCGCCCGGTGCAGCGTGCTCTTGACCGTTCCGGCCGACATGCCGAGGGCGGCGGCCGTCTCCTCCGTGGACATCTGCTCCCAGTGTCGCAGCACCACCACGCTGCGCTGCTTGGGGGCGAGGATCCTCATGACGTCCATCAGCAGGGCGCGGTCGGCGTGCTGCTCGGTGGCGTCGTCGACGCCGGATTCCGGGAGCTGCTCGGTCGGCACCTCCTCCAGCCGGCGGGCGCGCCACCACTCGGTCCTGGTGTTGATCATGACGCGGCGCAGGTAGGCGTCGGCCAGCCGCTTGTCGGCGATGCCGTCCCAGCGGCCGTACGTCCGGGCGAGGGCGGTCTGCAGCAGGTCCTGGGCGTCCACCGGGTCCGGCACCAGTCGGCGGGCGCTGCGCAGCAGCGCGTCCTGCCGGGTGCGGACGTACTCCTCGAAGTCGAGCACCTCTCCGTGCGCCATGTGAACCGCCTCCGCTTCCCCGTCCCGGCGCGCCCCGTGCGCACCGGCCTCGCTGCCCGTGGTCCGTCGTCGTGTCCTGGCGGACCACGCGAACGAACGTACGGACGCGGTGTCACGGCACTGTGCGAAGCAGCCTGCGGACACCCCTCGGCTGTCCGTCGGTTGTGTAACGGACGGCGAAACCGGGCGAAGCGGATGGGGGTATGGGGCACTTCGCCGGAGTTGACCGTCGGGGTGCCTGTCATGTGTGGGGGCGGCCGGGGCTGGACGGGCGGGAAAGGCTGGAGGTGTTGGAAGGGGCTGGAGGGGCTGGAGGGTGCGAGGGGGCAAGCCCTGAAGGGGTGAGGGGCCGGCGGGGCGCGGTGAGGCGGGGGCGTGTCGCCGGTCGCTCAGCGGGGCCGCTCGACCGGGGCACTCCACGGGGCGGTCCACCGGGGCACTCCGCCGGGGTGCGTGTGTGGTGGCGCCCGGGGGTGGTGCGGGGGCCGGCGGTACCGAGGCCGGTGTGCGTGGTGCGCGGCGGTGCGTGGTGAGCGGTGGTGCGCCGCTGCCGGGGGAGTGCCGTCACGGGGCGGGGGCGCGTGCGGGTGTCACGCGCCCTGCCGCGCGCCTCCCGGACCGGGTCGGTCGGGTCAGGTGAGGGGGAGGCGGTACAGGCCGCCCGGCAGGGGTTCCACCAGGCCGTCGGCGACGAGCCCGTCCAGGGCGCGGGCGCGCTGCACCGGTTCGTGCCAGACCCGGTCCAGGGCCGCCTGGGGCACCGGGGCGTGCGCCTCCCGCAGGACCGCGAGCAGCCGGCCGCGGACCTGCCGGTCCGTGCCCGCGTACGTCTGCCCGCGGCGCGGCGGACCCTCGTGCGCCGGCTTGCCCGCCTGCCGCCAGGCGCAGAGCGCGGCGATCGGGCAGCGGTGGCACGACTCGTTCTTCGCCGTGCACACCAGCGCGCCCAGCTCCATGGAGGCGGCGGCCCACCGCGCGGCGGTGGTCTCGTCCTCGGGCAGCAACTCGCGGGCGAGCCGGCGTTCGGCGGCGGTGGTGGCGTTCGGCGGGTACTGCACACCGGTCACCGCGCGGGCGAACACCCGGCGGACGTTGGTGTCCAGCACCGCGTGCCGCTGCCCGTAGGCGAACGACGCGACGGCGGCGGCCGTGTACTCGCCGATGCCGGGCAGGGCCAGCAGTTGGGCGTGGTCGGCCGGCACGTCGCCGCCGTGGCGTTCGGTTATGGCGACGGCGGCGCCGTGCAGGCGCAGGGCGCGGCGCGGGTAGCCGAGCCGGCCCCAGGCGCGGACGGCCTCGCCCGGGGCTTCCGCGGCGAGGTCGGCGGGGCGCGGCCAGCGGGCCAGCCACTGTTCGTAGACGGGCAGGACCCGGTTCACCGGGGTCTGCTGGAGCATGAACTCACTGACCATCACTCCCCAGGCGCCGGCCTCGGGGCGGCGCCAGGGCAGGTCGCGGGCGTGCTCGTCGAACCAGTCGATGACGGGGGAGTGCAGCGGCTCTCCGGGAGCGCGCTCGGACGCGGGATCGGCGGTGCCGCCGTGCGGGGGCTTCGTGGGAGCAGTCATGGCCCTTCGATCCTGCCACGGCGGGCCCCGCCTCCGGGTGGACCGCCACGGTGGTGACCGGGCGACCCTCCCTCACGCAGGGTGAGGGGTCCGCGCCATCCGTCGCACTGCGTGACCGGGCCGGTCGTCACGGGGCGAAGGCGGGGCTGACGAGGGGGTTTCCGGGATGATGATCCGGAAAAGTTGTCGCTCCGAGCGGCGGGTGGGGCCGGTGAACGCGCCGATCTCTCGTATGGTTTGCGCCGTGGGATCTTTGCGCAATCCGGTCGGGCCGCTTCCCTCCTCCATCTACTGGCGACGGAGGGCCGTACTGCTGTCCGTACTGGCCTTGTTGGCGTTGGCGATCACCTGGGTGGTCACGACGGGCGGCGGGGGCGGCAACGACCACGACAACGGTGCCAACGGCAAGAACCCCGCGCCCTCCATCACGCCCGGGCCGTCGAGTTCGGGGCCGGCGATCAGTCAGGCGCCGGGCGGCCGGGACGAGACCGGTGACGAGAACTCCGGTGGCGCGTCGTCCGGTACGGGCGACGACGGGGCCAACGGCGACCCGGGGGACGGCGGATCGTCGGACGGCGGCGCCGGGGGCGACGCGGGCGGCGGCTCCGGAGGCGGGACGTCCGCCGGGGTGGGCGCGGGCGACGCGCTGCCGGCCGGAGGCGGGTCGGGTCTGCCCGACTGCACCGCGAGCGCCGTGAAGTTCAGCCTGCGCAGCGCCCGCAACACCTACGAGCCGGGACAGAAGCCGGCGTTCCTGCTGACCGCGCGCAACGTCTCCGGCAAGGACTGCAAGGTCGATCTCGGCCCCGAGAACGCCGTGTTGACGGTGACTCAGGCGGGCGAGGACGACGCCTACTGGGCGTCGGACCACTGCCCCAAGGGCGCCCGGAGCCTGCTGTTCCGGGTGCCGGCGGGCGACAGCATCACGTACAAGGTGACGTGGGACCGAAAGCCGAGCGCCGCCGAGTGCGCCACGCCGCCGGCCGGTTCGGCCGGGGCGGGCACGTACCTGGTGGAGGCGAAGGCACCCGGCTTCGCGAAGGTGCAGACGTCGTTCGTGCTGGAACGCGACTGAGCCCTCCCGGCGGCGACGGGGCGCGCGCGGCCCGGTCGGCGGGCGACCGCGGGCGCCCGTGACGGGGGGTGCGGTGCGCGGTGGCCGGTGCCGGCCGCCGGGCTGACGGGCCGGTCGCCGGGCTGACGGGCCGGTCGACGAACGCGGGCGAGCGGGCGGGGCGAGCGGTTGGGGCGGCCGGACGGGGAAGATGGCCGGCCGGCGGTGGCGGCCGGGTGCCGAGGGCGGCCGGGTGGGCGGGGTGCCCGCCGGCCCGCTGGGCGACGTGGTGACCGACACACGGTGATGCCCGGCACAGGGCGGTGACCGCGGCCCCTCCGGGCCCCGAGGTGTCCGCGTCCGGGTGTGCGCGTCCGGGTGTGCGCGTCCGGGTGTGCGCGGCCGGATGCCCGCGTCCCGTCGGGTGTCAGACGTACCGTTCGAGGATCGAGCTCTCGGCCAGGCGCGACAGGCCCTCACGGACGCTGCGGGCGCGCGCCTCGCCGACGCCGTCCACCGTCTGCAGGTCGTCCACGCTGGCGGCGAGCAGCTTCTGCAGGCCGCCGAAGTGCTCCACCAGGCGGTCGATGATGGCGCCGGGCAGCCTCGGCACCTTGGCCAGCAGACGGAAGCCGCGCGGGGACACCGCCGAGTCCAGCGTCTCGGGGGAGCCGGTGTAGCCGAGGGCGCGGGCCACGGTCGACAGCTCCAGCAGCTCGGCGTGGGTGAGCACGTTGAGCTCGTGCAGGGCCTCGTCGACGGTGCGGGAGCGCTTGGCCGTGGGCTCGGGGACGTAGTCCCGCACGACGAGTTCGCGCTCCGGCTCCACGCCCGCGATCAACTCGTCGAGCTGGAGGGCGAGGAGACGGCCGTCGGTGCCCAGTTCGACCACGTACTCGGCGATCTCGGTGGCGATGCGGCGCACCATCTCCAAGCGCTGCGCGACCGCCGAGACGTCCCGCACGGTCACCAGGTCCTCGATCTCCAGCGCGGAGAGCGTGCCCGCGACCTCGTCGAGGCGGAGCTTGTACCGCTCCAAAGTGGCCAGGGCCTGGTTGGCGCGGGACAGGATCGCCGCGGAGTCCTCCAGGACCCGGCGGTGGCCGTCGACGTAGAGGGCGATGAGCCGCATCGACTGCGAGACGGAGACCACGGGGAAGCCGACCTGCTTGGAGACCCGGTCGGCGGTGCGGTGCCGGGTGCCGGTCTCCTCCGTCGGGATCGTGGGGTCCGGCACCAGCTGGACGCCCGCCCGCAGGATCTTCGTCAGGTCGGACGACAGCACGATGCCGCCGTCCAGCTTGCACAGCTCCCGCAGGCGCGTCGCCGTGAACTCGACGTCCAGGACGAAGCCGCCGCTGCACAGCGTCTCGACGGTCTTGTCCGAGCCGAGCACGATGAGCCCGCCGGTGTTGCCGCGGAGCACGCGCTCCAGTCCGTCCCGCAGGGCGGTGCCGGGTGCCACGGCGCTCAGTGAGGCGCGCATCAGGCCCTCCGAACCGGCACTCCCACCGGACTTTCCGGGAGCTGCTGCCCGGTCGTTGGCTGCCACTGCACTCCTCCGGTCGCAGGTTCCTGGGCGCCCCCGCGGTTCGTACGGACGGGCGAGACCTGGGCAAAGTCTACCGGCGGTCCTCGTCCTCCCGGGGGGCCTCTCGGCGACGGGAACGGGGAAGGACCCGCAGGGCGTCCCCTATGTCCGCGACTTCCAGAACCTTCATTCCCGAGGGGATCCGTCCCGGATCGCCCGGTACCAGCGCGTGCGTGAAGCCCAGCCGGTGCGCCTCGGCGAGCCTGCGCTGCACCCCCGTGACCCGTCGCACCTCGCCCGCCAGGCCGACCTCGCCGATCGCCACGAGGTTCTTCGGCAACGGGGTGTCGCTGGCCGCCGACGCCAGGGCCAGCGCCACGGCCAGATCGGCGGCCGGCTCGGTGAGCTTCACCCCGCCGACCGTCGCGGAGTAGATGTCCCGCTTGCCCAAGGCGCTGATCCGGCCGCGCTGTTCCAGGACCGCCAGCATCATCGAGACGCGGGAGGTCTCCAGGCCGGAGGTGGTGCGCCGGGGGGACGGGATCTGCGAGTCGACCGTGAGCGCCTGCACTTCGGCGACCAGGGGGCGCCGGCCCTCCAGGGTGACGGTCAGGCAGGTGCCGGGGACCGGTTCGTCACGACGGGTCAGGAAAAGTCCGCTGGGGTCCGCGAGGCCCGTGATGCCCTCGTCGTGCAGCTCGAAGCAGCCGACCTCGTCGGTGGTGCCGTAGCGGTTCTTCACGCCCCGGACCAGACGCAGCCGCGCGTGCCGGTCGCCCTCGAAGTGCAGCACGACGTCCACCAGGTGTTCCAGCAGCCGGGGGCCCGCGATGGCGCCGTCCTTGGTGACGTGTCCCACCAGCAGCGTGGACATCCCGCGCTCCTTGGAGGCGCGGATCAGCGCCCCGGCCACCTCGCGGACCTGGGCCATGCCGCCGGGGGCGCCGTCGATCTCCGGGGAGGCGACCGTCTGTACCGAGTCCATGATCAGCAGGGACGGCTTCACCGCGTCCAAGTGCCCGAGCACGGCGGCCAGATCCGTCTCCGCCGCCAGGTACAGGTGGTCGTCGATCGCGTGGATCCGGTCGGCGCGCAGCCTGACCTGGCTCGCCGACTCCTCGCCCGTCACATAGAGCGTCCGGTGGTCCGCGCTCGCCGACTTCGCCGCCACGTCCAGCAGCAGGGTGGACTTGCCCACCCCCGGCTCACCCGCGACGAGCACCACGGCACCCGGCACCAGACCGCCGCCCAGCACCCGGTCCAGCTCCGGCACGCCGGTGGGGCGGGCCGTCGCCTGCCGCCCGTCGACCTGCCCGATGGGCAGCGCGGAGGTGGTGACCCGTCCGGGCGTCGTCGTACGGACGGCGGGGGTGCCGTACTCCTCGACCGTGCCCCAGGCCTGGCACTCCGGGCAGCGGCCGAGCCACTTGGCCGTCTGCCAGCCGCACTCGGTGCAGCGGTAGGACGGGCGGTCCTTGGTGGTCTTGGTACGGGCAGCCATGCGGAAACGGTATCCGGCCCCACTGACAGCGGAGACCCGGCCGGTACCGGCCGGCCGGAGGGGGCGCGGGCCCGCGGTGCCGGTCGGCTCGTCCGGTTCGGGAACCGGGGGCCGGTTCGGCTCGGCGGTTCGGTCCGGTGGCCCGGCTCGACAGACAGTCCGTTCCCGGCTCATCCGGTCGGGCCCGGTGGCCCGGCTCGGTCCGGCGGTCGGGGTTCCGGCCCGTGTCCCGGCTCGCGCACCCCGGCGCACGCGCCCCGGCGCAGGGGCCCGGATGCCCGGAGACGCACTGTCCGGACCCCGGCCGCCCGGACCGGGATGCTGTCGGCCGACCGGAGGAACGGCACCGGCCCGGCGCGGGGCGCGGGCGCCGTACCGGCGAGCGTCGGGCCTCCGCACCGGGCAGGCCCGTCGCGGAGGGGAGTGGTTCCCCGTTTGAGGGATCGTTTCACCCGTACGGATTAAAAGTGCGCAGGGCACCGGAAGGGGCCGTGCCGGGCCGCCTACGGTCGCCGAATGACGAGCAGTGGCCCGGACACCCCGACCCGCACGACCGGCGCACACCGGGCGCACCGGGAGGTGCGCGACCGCGGAGCCGCCCGCACCCTCGCGCAACGGCCCCCGCTGCGCGACGAGCCCTACCTCGACGGCCTGTTCACCTACTGCCTGTCCGTCCTGTGCGACCACGACGCGGCGACCGCCGCCGTCGCCGACGTGCTCGCCCTCGCGGAGCGCCGCGGCCGGAACATCCCGGACGCGATCGGCGACCGCCGCGCCTGGCTGTACGCGCTGGCCCGCTGGGCCTGCCTGCGCCGGCTGACCGAGGCCCGGCAGGAACGCCGGGCCACGCACGCCGCGGGCCGCGCGGACCGGCAGCGTGCCGCGCGCGGCGGCTCCGTCCCGGCCGTCTCCGAGGACGTGCAGGAGCAGCGGCGCCGTGAACTGGCCCTGCTGGCCTGGCCCGAGGCGGCCGGCACCAGCCCGGAGCAGCGCGAGGCCCTCGAACTGGCGGTGCGTCACCACCTGGCCGCCCACGAGGTCGCCGCCGTGCTCGGCATGGAACCGGTCACTGCGCGGGAGCTGCTCGCCTCCGCCGCGTGCGAGGTCGAGCGCACCCGTGCCGCGCTCGCCGTCGTGGAGGCCGGCGCCTGTTCCGGCGTGGCGCACCTGACCGGCGACCGGCGGGTGGTGCTGAGCACCGCGGTGCGCCGGGAACTCGTCCGCCACGTCGACGACTGTCCCCGCTGCCGGCGCACGGCGGAACGGGCCGTCCCCGGCCGTTGGCCCGGCACCAGCGTCACCCCCGACGCCCTCCCCGTGCTGCCCGCGCCCCGCGCGGCCCTGCGCACCGCCCTGGCGCACCACCCGCGCGGGCGCTCCGGGGCGCCCCGCTTCGACCGGCGGGGCTACCCGATGGACCCGAAGGACCTGGCCGCGCGGCGGGACCGGCTGCGGGCGCGGGCCGTCACCACGACCGTGGTCGCCACCGTGGTCGCGGCACCGGTGTTCGCCCTGTGGGCCGCCTACCGGGGGACCCCGGTCGGTGAGGGCGAGGACGGCCGGTCGGCGTCGGCGCGGGAGGCCGACGGCCCGGTGGACCTGGGGGGCGAGGGGCCCGGCGGGTACGAGAACGCGGGCAACGCCAGCACCCGGCCGGACAACCGCTTCGACAAGGACGGCCGGAGGACGTCCGACGTGTCGGTGGAGGTCGTCGGGGTCACGGGCGGCGACAGCAAGGGCGCCGCCTCCCTCGGCGTGACCGCCGGCCACAGCGGGGACACCACGTTCATCACCCTCACCGCGACCGGTTCCGCACCGGTGCGCTGGTCCGCGTCGACCGGCGCCCACTGGCTCTACCTGAGCCGGTCCGCGGGCACCCTGGAACCCGGGGAGTCGCTGACCGTCACGGTCCACGTCGACCACCTGCGCGAGCCGTCCGGCCCCTGGCAGGCGCGGATCGCGGTCGCGCCGGCCGGCGCCGTGGTGACCATCGACGGCTACGGCACCGCGCCCGGTCCGTCCCGTCCCGGGACTCCGCACCCCGGGCACCCGGGCAGCCCGGGCACACCGCATCCCGGCACCCCGAGCGGTCCGCCGCCCTCGTCCGGTCCGGACCCCACGCCGACCACCCCGGCGACCACCGAACCCACGCCGAGCGACCCGCCGCCGACCACCGGCCCGGACCCCTCGCCCGGCGACCCCACGCCCACGGAACCGTCCGACTCCCCGCCCCCGGGCGCCGGAGAGAGCGGGGACCCGAGTCCGTCGGCGTCCTGATCGAGAGCCGGAACGATCCGCCGTGCGGGGGGCGACCGCGCCCCGCACGACGCCGACCAGGGGCCCCGGGACCATGTCTGCTGGGCGCGCCCCGGGCGCGGCGCCACGGCGGGGTCCGGCGCGGTCCCGGGCGGGGCCCGCCTGCGGGCCGGGATCGGGTCGCGGTCCCAGGTGGGGTTCCGCCGGCGGCCGGGGACGGTTCCGCGGGCGGGGTTCACCGGAGGCCAGGGACCCGGGGCGCGGTCCCGGGCGGAGGCGGACGCCGTCTCGTGCGGGAGCCGGCGGACCGGGGGAGGGGCGACGACTCAGGCGGGGTCCGCCGGATGCGGTGCCACCAGGGGCAGTTGGGCGGCCAGCCGTGCCTCGCACAGTTCGACCAGACGGTCGTAACCCGCCTTGCCCATCAGTTCGGTCAGCTCCGCCCGGTAGGAGACGTAGACCGGCTCGCCGGCGCCGTGCGCCGAGGTCGCCGACGTGCACCACCAGTGCAGGTCGTGCCCGCCCGGGCCCCAGCCGCGACGGTCGTACTCACCGATCGACACCTGGAGCACGCGCGTGTCGTCGGGCCGGTCGATCCAGTCGTAGGTGCGCCGGATCGGCAGCTGCCAGCACACGTCCGGCTTGGTCTCCAGCGGCTCGCGCCCCTCCTTGACGGCCAGGATGTGCAGCGAGCAGCCCATGCCGCCCGCGAAGCCCGGCCGGTTCTGGAAGATGCACGAGCCCTGGAACGGACGGGTCTGGCGCTCGCCGTCCTCGTCCTCGGAGACCCACCCGCGCCGGGTGCCCTCCTCGTGGTGCTGCCAGATGTCCGGCGTGAGCCTCGCCACATGCTCCGCGACGCGCTTCTCGTCGTCCTCGTCGGAGAAGTGGGCACCCAGGGAACAGCACCCGTCGTCCGCGCGGCCGGCCTGGATGCCCTGGCAGCCGCTGCCGAAGATGCAGTTCCAGCGAGAGGTCAGCCAGGTCAGATCGCAGCGGAAGACCTGCTCGTCGTCCGCCGGATCAGGGAATTCCACCCACGCGCGCGCGAAGTCGAGTCCCTTCTCGTCGGCCGTCGGGCGATCCGTCGGAGGCGTCGCGGGCGCGGCCGGCCGCGCCGACGTCCCGGCCGGTTCGACCGTCCTGGCCTTCTTGTCCGACTTCTTGTCCTTCGCCTTTTTCGTCTTTGGCACGCCTCCAGGGTATGCCGCCCGCGGAGCCGGCCGGGACCGGCCCGTATCGGACGGACCGTGCACCACGGCCCGCTGCGGGCAGTAGCGTTCCGTACATGAGACTTGGTGTCCTGGACGTGGGGTCGAACACGGTGCACCTGCTGGTGGTGGACGCGCACCCCGGAGCGTGCCCGCTGCCCGCGTACTCCCACAAGAGCGAACTCCGCCTCGCCCAGCTCCTCCAGGACGACGGGTCGATCGGCCCGGAGGGGATGGACCGGCTGGTCTCGGTCATCCGCGAGGCGCTGCGGGCCGCCGAGGACAAGGGGGTCGAGGAACTGCTCCCGTTCGCCACCTCCGCGGTGCGCGACGCGGGCAACGCCGACGACGTCCTCGCGCGCGTCCGGGCCGAGACGGACGTCGAACTCCAGGTGCTGAGCGGCGCGGAGGAGGCGCGGCTCACCTTCCTCGCCGCCCGCCGCTGGTTCGGCTGGTCCGCCGGCAAGCTCCTGGTGATCGACATAGGCGGGGGTTCCCTGGAGATCGCCTACGGCATGGACGAGGAGCCCGACGCCGCGGTCTCGCTGCCGCTGGGAGCCGGGCGCCTCACCGCCGCGTGGCTGCCCGGGAACCCGCCCGAGGCGGACGAGGTGCGGGCGCTGCGCCGTCATGTGCGCACCGAGATCGCCCGTACCGTCGGCGAGTTCAGCCGGCTCGGCCGCCCCGACCACGTCGTGGCCACCTCCAAGACCTTCAAGCAGCTCGCCCGCATCGGGGGCGCGCCCGCCTCCGCCGAGGGCCTGTACGTGCAGCGGGAGCTGAAGCGGCAGTCGCTGGAGAGCTGGGTGCCCCGGCTCGCCGCCATGACGGAGGAGGAGCGCGCCGAGCTTCCAGGCGTTTCCGAGGGGCGCGCGGGCCAGCTGCTGGCCGGGGCGCTGGTCGCGGAGGCGTCGATGGACCTGTTCGGCGTGGAGCGGCTGGAGGTCTGCCCGTGGGCCCTGCGCGAGGGCGTGATCCTGCGGCGCCTGGACCACATGGACGGCGGCGCCCGGAGGGCCTGAAACGGCCGACGGCGCCCGGCGGGCCTGACGGTCGCGCCCGGCGGGCCCGAACGGCCGGCGGCGCCCGCAGCGCCTGAAGGGCCGACGGCGCCCGCAGTGCCTGACGGCGACGCCGACGTCAGCGGCCTTCCCGTCTTTCCGCCGTCCGTCCGCGCCCGTTCCTCTGGTCCGGTCCACCCGCGCCCGTTCCCCCCGTCCGGTCCGTCCGCGCCCGTTCCCCCCGTCCATCCGCACCCGTTCCCGGTTTCCGTCCGCTCCCGTTCCCGGTTTCCGTCCGCACCCGTCCGCTATGGCGAACGCCACATCGGTCCCGGCGGCCCCCGCACCAGCCCAACCGCACCCCGTACCCTGTCCCTCGTGGCAGATCCAACGGTGCGCGTCCCGGATGCGAAGGTCGCACTGTCGACGGCCTCGGTCTACCCGGAGTCGACGGCGACGGCCTTCGAGATCGCCGCGCGCCTCGGCTACGACGGCGTCGAGGTCATGGTGTGGACCGACCCCGTCAGCCAGGACATCGAGGCGCTGCGCCGGCTCAGCGACTACCACCGCGTGCCCGTCCTGGCCGTGCACGCGCCCTGCCTGCTGATCACACAGCGCGTGTGGTCCACCGACCCGTGGACCAAGCTGCAGCGGGCCCGGTCCGCCGCCGAAAGGCTCGGCGCCGACACCGTCGTCGTCCATCCCCCCTTCCGCTGGCAGCGCCAGTACGCCCGCGACTTCGTGCAGGGCATCTGGCGCATGGCCGACGAGACGGATGTGCGGTTCGCGGTGGAGAACATGTACCCCTGGCGCTACCGCGACCGCGAGATGCTCGCCTACGCGCCCGACTGGAACGTCACCCGCGACGACTACCGGCACTTCACCATCGACCTCAGTCACGCCTCGACCGCCCGCACCGACGCCCTCGACATGCTCGACCGCATGGGCGACCGGCTGGGCCACGTCCACCTCGCCGACGGCCGGGGCTCGGCCAAGGACGAGCACCTCGTGCCCGGCCGCGGCAACCAGCCGTGCGCCGAGGTGCTGCAACGCCTCGCGCGGACCGGCTTCGACGGCCACGTCGTCATCGAGGTCAACACGCGCCGCGCCATGTCCGGTGCCGAACGGGAGGCCGACCTCGCGGAGGCCCTGGCGTTCACCCGCCGCCACCTGGCCGCCGCCCCGGCGTCGCCGGCGTCCTCCGTGCCCCCGTCGATCTGGGTGCCGCGACGATGACCGGCCTCGCCGCCCCCGGTGGCCGGGGAGCGTCCGCAGAGCGCGACGGCACCGCGCGGCGCCGCGGCCGGCCCCCGCGCTCGGAGGCCACGGGAACCCGTGACCGCATCCTCCACGCGGCCCGGGAGGAGTTCTCCGAACGCGGGTACGAGAAGACCTCCGTCCGGGGCATCGCCAAGGCGGCCGGGGTGGACTCCGCTCTCGTCCACCACTACTTCGGCACCAAGGAGCAGGTGTTCGAGGCCGCCGTCGAGGTGGCCTTCGCGCCCGCCCTGGCCTCCCGGGACAGCGTCCTCGACGGCCCGCTCGACGAGGTCGGCGAGAAGATGACCCGCATGATCCTGGGCCTGTGGGAGAACCCGGTGACCCGGACCCCGCTGCTGGCGATCGTCCGCTCCGCCGTGAACAACGAGGTCGCCGCCGCCGTCTTCCGCCGCCTGGTCTCCACGCAGCTGCTGCGCCGGATCGCCGGCCGGCTCGACCTCCCGGACGCGGAGCTGCGCGCCGAACTCGCCGCCGCGCAGCTGGTGGGGATCGCCATGATCCGTTACGTGATCAAGGTGGAGCCGCTGGCGTCGGCCGACCCCGAGCAGATCGTCCGCCGGGTGGCCCCGGTGGTCCAGGGGCACCTCACCGGGCCCTGAGGCGACTGCCGCTCCCGGACGCCGGGCCGCGTGCGCGGCGGGCGGCGGACGGCGGGGTACGGGTGGCGGAGGGCGGACGGCGGCTGCGTGGGGCGGGCCGAGTGGTGACAGGCAACGGGCCCATCCGCCTGAGACACCGGTCTCGCATATCGGACACCGCGTCCCGACCCCTGGATGACCGGCGTACGCTCGACTGGAGTCGGATTCCCGTATCCCGATGTTCTTCCCCGCCGGAACCCCGGCGCCCCCGAGAAGGTCCCGAAGGAGCGAGCGACGATGCCCGAGCTGAGGTCCCGCACAGTCACCCACGGCCGCAACATGGCGGGCGCCCGCGCCCTCATGCGGGCCTCCGGTGTACCGGGCGCGGACATCGGCCGCAAGCCGATCATCGCCGTCGCCAACAGTTTCACGGAGTTCGTCCCCGGCCACACCCACCTCGCCCCGGTCGGCCGGATCGTCAGCGAGGCGGTCGTCGCGGCCGGCGGCATCCCGCGCGAGTTCAACACCATCGCCGTCGACGACGGCATCGCGATGGGCCACGGCGGCATGCTGTACTCCCTGCCCTCCCGGGACCTGATCGCGGACAGCGTCGAGTACATGGTCGAGGCCCACTGCGCCGACGCCCTGATCTGCATCTCCAACTGCGACAAGATCACCCCGGGCATGCTCAACGCGGCGCTGCGCCTGAACATCCCCACGGTCTTCGTCTCCGGCGGCCCGATGGAGTCCGGCCGGGCCACGCTCGTCGACGGCACGGTCCGCACGCTGGACCTGGTCGACGCGATGTCGGAGGCGGTCAACGACAAGATCTCCGACGAGGACATCCTCCGCATCGAGGAGAACGCCTGCCCCACCTGCGGCTCCTGTTCCGGCATGTTCACCGCCAACTCGATGAACTGCCTGACCGAGGCCATCGGCCTGTCCCTGCCGGGCAACGGCTCGGTCCTCGCCACCCACACCGCCCGCAAGGACCTGTACGTCCGCGCGGCCGAGACGGTCCTGGACCTCACCCGCCGCTACTACGAGCAGGACGACGACTCGGTCCTGCCCCGCAGCATCGCCACCCCCGCGGCCTTCGAGAACGCCATGGCGCTCGACATCGCGATGGGCGGTTCCACCAACACGATCCTGCACCTGCTGGCCGCCGCCCAGGAGGCGGAGGTCGCCTACGGCCTCACCGAGATGGACGCCCTCTCGCGCCGCGTCCCCTGCCTGGCGAAGGTCGCGCCCAACGTCGCGGGGGACCGCACGTACTACATGGAGGACGTGCACCGGGCGGGCGGCATCCCGGCCCTGCTCGGCGAACTGCACCGCGCCGGCCTGCTCAACGAGGACGTCCACGCCGTCCACAGCCCGTCCCTGGCCGACTGGCTGAAGACCTGGGACGTCCGCGCCGGTTCCCCGTCCGCCGAGGCCGTGGAACTCTGGCACGCGGCCCCCGGCTGCCGGCGCTCCGCCGAGGCCTTCTCCCAGTCCGAGCGCTGGGACTCCCTGGACGTGGACGCCGAGGGCGGCTGCATCCGCTCCGTCGAGCACGCCTACTCCAAGGACGGCGGCCTCGCGGTCCTGCGCGGCAACCTCGCCGTGGACGGCTGCGTCGTCAAGACGGCCGGCGTCGACGCGTCCATCTGGACCTTCGAGGGCCCGGCGGTCGTCTGCGAGTCGCAGGAGGAGGCCGTCCAGAAGATCCTCACCCAGCAGGTCACGGAGGGCGACGTCGTCGTCATCCGCTACGAGGGCCCCAAGGGCGGCCCCGGCATGCAGGAGATGCTCTACCCGACCTCGTACCTCAAGGGGCGCGGCCTCGGGAAGACCTGCGCGCTGATCACCGACGGCCGCTTCTCGGGCGGAACCTCCGGCCTGTCCATCGGCCACGCCTCCCCGGAGGCCGCCTCGGGCGGCACGATCGCCCTGGTCGAGGACGGCGACCGGATCCGCATCGACATCCCCAACCGCTCGATCGAACTGCTCGTGGACGACGCCGAGCTGGCCCGCCGCGAGCAGGCGCTGAACGGCCGGTACGCCCCGAAGAACCGCGACCGCAAGGTCTCGGCGGCGCTGAAGGCGTACGCGGCGATGGCCACCAGCGCCGACAAGGGCGCCGTCCGCGACGTGAGCAAGCTGGGCTGAAGCGGGCAGCGTCCGCCGGTCGGGGCGACCGGGGGCGGTCGGGAGACCGGTCCGCCACGGTGCGCTGCGCCACGGAGCACGGAGCTACGGAGCACTGCGCCTCGGAGCGCGGAGCGACGGTGTGACGGTGTGACGAGGGCAAGAGGCCCGGGGGCCTTCCGGCTCCCCGGGGCCTCCCGTCACCAGTCGGCCGGGTCGCGTCCCGTCACGCCGAACACCGTCCCGTCCGGTGCGCCGGCGTAGACGTGGCCGCCCGCGAGCACCGGTTCGGGCAGGGCGGCGGGGACCCGGTCGGCGTCGTCGCCGAGCCGTGGCCGGGTGTGGCCGAGCAGTTTCCCGTTCCGGGCGTCCACGCCGAGCAGCCGCCCGTCGGGCGCGGTCACGTACACGTGCCGTCCGTCGGAGACCGGCCGCGAGCCGCGGCTCACGCCCGTCTCCAGCCGCCACCGCTGCTTCCCGGCGGCCAGGTCGACGGCCACCAGGGAGCCGCCCCCGCCCATGAGGTACACGGTGTCTCCGTGCACCCCGGCCTCCGCCTGGGCGACGGGCACCGGCAGCGTCACCCGGCGGGTGGCTCCCGTCCCGGGCGTGTAGCGGACCACGGCCTTCGCGTCCCCGTACACGGCACCGTCGGCGAGGAGGTAGAGGGAACCGTCCGAGGCCCCCACCGGCGTCAGCGCCCCCGCGAGCTCCGCGTCCCAGCGCACGTCACCCGTCGCCGGGTCCACCGCCGTGACGCGGGTCCCGCTGCCGTCGGCGGACGGGCTCGCCGCATAGGCCGACGGGGCACGGTCCGCGCCCTGTCCGGACTCCCGGGGCTCATGGGGGCCTCCGGTCTCCCCGGGCTTCCCGGCCCTTCTGGGCTCTCTGTCGTCCGCGTCGTCCGCGTCGTCCGTGTTGTCCGCCGCCTCCGCGGTGACGGTCTTCCCCTCGAACGCAGAGAAGTAGGGCGCCGCCTGGCCGGGGATGCGGCGGGACCACCGGGTGTCGCCCGAGGCGGCGTCCAGGCCGGTGACCGTGCCGTCCGGCCGGGTGAGCAGCAGCATGTCGCCGACGGCCCGTACGCCCTCGTACCCGGGCACCTCCTTGCTCCACACCGGTTCCCCGGTGTCGGGGGCGAGCGCCTCCAGCTCGCCGAGCCGGTCGAGGGAGGGCTGGACGAGGCCGCCCGCGAGAACCGGGGGCTCGCTGCGGGGCGCCCGGGTCACGTCGTGCCGCCACCGGGTACGGCCGTCGGCCGGGTCGAGGGCGACCACGCGGCCGGGGAGCGCGCACAGCAGGCTCTCGCGCCCGTACGAGCACTGGGGCATCCCGTCACTGTTCGGCGCGGGCACCGTCTCCCACGCCCCGAAGGCCGCCGGCGTGCTCCGGGCGGCGGTGGCCCTGCGCGCCGGTTCGGTGTCACCGTCCGTCAGCTGAGCCACTGTCAGACCGCCGAGCAGCGCCAGGCTGAGCGCCCCGGACACCAGGACCGCCCGTCTGCCGGGGCGCTGGCCGGGCCGCTTCCCGGACGCCCCGGCCTCGGCGAGCGGTGCAGCCGGTGCCGTCGGTCCGGGCGCCCCCCGAGTCCCCGTCGGGGCGCCGGTCGTCGGGGCCGCCGGTGCGTCCGACGGGGCCCCTCCGGGCGCGTCCGGCTGCGCCTCCGATGCGGCCTCCTCGCGGGGCGGGTCGGGCGTCCGGGGCGGCGGGAGGAACACCTGGGTGTCGTACGTCGCCGCCACCGACCGTAGTTCCCGCATGAGTTCGTCCGGGGTGGGCCGGTCGTCGGGCTCCTTGGTGAGGCACCGCAGCACCAGCGGCGCCAACGACTCCGGGACGCCGGTCAGGTCGGGTTCGTCGTGCACGACCTGGTAGGCGACGACGTACGGGCTGTCGGAGTCGAACGGTCCCCGCCCGGTCGTCGCGTGCACCATCAGCGAGCCGAGCGCGAACACGTCGGCCGCGGGACCCACCTCCCGGGGCCGCCGGAACTGCTCGGGCGCCATGAACGGCGGCGTGCCGATCAACTTGCCGGTCTCCGTGCGCAGTTCACTGTCCCTCGGCCGGGAGATGCCGAAGTCGATGACCTTCGGGCCGTCACCGGCGAGCAGCACGTTGCTCGGCTTCAGGTCCCGGTGCACGACGCCCACCCGGTGGATGTCGCGCAGCGCCTCCGCGAGACCGGCCATCAGCCGACGGGACTGGTCCGGGTCCATCGGCCCGTTCCGCTTGACCTCTTCGCTGAGGGTGGGGCCGGGGATGTACAGGGTGGCCATCCAGGGCCGTTCGCCCTCCGGGTCGGCGTCGACGACCGGCGCCGTGAAGGCCCCGCTCACCCGCCGCGCCGCGGCCACCTCCTGCCGGAACCGCCCCCGGAACTCGGGATCCAGGGCGTACCGCTCGTGCACGACCTTCACCGCGACGCGCATCCCCGAGGTGCTCCGGGCCAGATGGACGACGCCCATGCCGCCCGCGCCCAGGCAGTGCTCCAGACGGTAGTGCCCGGCGTACTCCGGCCCTTCCGCTTCGGCGCCCGCCCCGGTGTTCCCGCCCGCTCCGGTGTTCCGCTGCGACGCCATGGAACCACCCCCGTGCTGTTCGTTCGCGCGCGCGACGCTCGGGAGCCTAGTCGATGGTGTGTACGGGACGGAGGCGGCGCCGTCGCCTTCCTGTGCGAGAAAAGAACGGGTGTTTCAGGACGTGTCCCCGGGGTATCAACGGGGCCCCACGAGCTCCGTGGGGTCCAACGGGGGAGGACTCACATGTCTGTCGAGCAGACGCAGCACACCGCGGCCGGCGGTGTCCAGGAGGCGGCGGAGGCGGTCGTCACGGCCGCCGCGGCCACCTACCCGGTGGCCCCGGGTTACCGGCTGAACGTCCGCAGCGGCCCCGGTACCGGTTACGCGGTCGTCCGAGTCCTGGCCGAGGGCGCCCGGGTCCGGATCACCTGCCAGACGACCGGCACCCGGGTGACCGGCCCGTACGGCACCTCGTCGGTCTGGGACTGCATCGGCAGCGGCCAGTACGTCTCCGACGCGTACATCTACACCGGCAGCGACGGCTACGTGGCCCCTCGCTGCTGACCCGCCCGCGCGCTGCTGACCCGCCGACGCGCTGCTGACCCGCCCACGCTGAGACACGCGTCCACGGCGGGTACGGCCGACGCCGCTGACACCGCTACGGGTCACGGTCGCGCCGGGTGCCTCACGCGCCCGGCGCGCACCGGGGAGACCGGGGAGGGGCCGGCCCGGCCGGGCGCGGTGGGGTCGGCTGCGGGGTCCGGTGGACACGTCGGTCCGGTGGGTTCCGCCGGGCCGGTGGGTCCCGGCGGTCGGGCTGATCCAGTCGGTCCGGGCCGGTCGGGCTGGACGCCGGCGGCTCCGGTTCCGATCGGCCTCGCGGGGGCGGCTCCGTGCGCGGTTCCCCTCGCGGAGTCCCGTGCGCGGTTCCCTGCGCGGAGTCCCGTGCGCGGTTCCCTGCGCGAGTCCCCTGCGTGGGTCATCTCCGTGCGGGCCCGTGCGTGCAGGCCCGTGCGCGCAGGGTGGTCGTCGGGGCATCCCGCCCACGGCGTCCGGCTCGTCCGCCGGGTCACGGGCGCAGGGGAGGCGGCCTGCCCCCGCCGGGTGGCCCAGGGGTCCGGGGCGCCCGGCGGCAGGGTGGCTCCCGTCCCCGGCGACGGAGGGGTCACAATCGACACGTGAGCACAGCAGAGAACGGAACGAACGGCACCCCGGGCAGCGACCCGGACACCCCGGGCACTCCCGCCGGTCCCCAGCCGGAACCCATCCGCTTCTTCGGCACCACGTGGGTGGACCACGACAACGGCTACGCGGCCCGCCGCGTGGGTGTCGCGGTCGGTTCCCTCGCCGCGGCGGTCGCCGCCTGCTTCGTGCTGCGCTTCGCCTACGAGGGCCTGGCGATCGCCGACGTCAGCAGCTTCGTCACACTGCTCATGGTCGTGATGTTCGCGGTGTGCAGTGCGCTCGCCTTCCGCCACACCTGGGACGGCTTCCGGCGCCGCCCGGACCCCGACCGCCAGCACTCCCTGCGCGGCCTGCTGGCCATCGGCTTCGTCGGCTCCCTCCTCGCCTACTTCTTCCGCTCCCTCACCGAGGCACCCGGCGAGAAGCTCCGCCGCGAGGAGTACGAGACCGCCCGCAAGCAGTACGCCAAGCGCACCGCCCGCCGCTCCGGCAACCCGAAGAAGCGCCGCCGCAGCTAGGTGTACCGCGGAAAATCCGCTCCGGCACCCGCCGGCAGATGGCCGGCGACGAGGTCCGCATCGACGACGGTGGCCGCGTCACCCGGGTGGGTCCACAGGAGCAGGTAGGGCGGCCCCGCTGTGCCTCGTCGGTGCCGCGACGCGTGTCCTGAGTGTCCTGAAGAACCTCACCGGCTCCCACGGCACGTACACGTAGGCGAGCCGGCATGGGGGAGGCCCCCCCGCGCCCGGGGGCCCCATGCCGCGAAAAGCCAGGCGAGGACCTTCTTCCAGGCCATCCCGCCGAAGCCGAACACGAAGAACACGTAGCCGGTGTACAGGGCCCAGATCCATGGCACCGCGCCCCACTCACCCCACGTCGCGGCCACGCCCATCACGGTGAACAGCGCCAGAAGCGCGAACGTCAGCCCGGCTCCCGGTCAGAAGTCCGAGCGCAGACCGCCATGGCGTCGGAAGACCGCCACCACGCCGACGACCTCCCCGACCAGCAGCAGCGGCACCAGCACCATCCGGGTGCCGAGGGTGAGGACCAGCCCGGCCGGCTCCTCCGTAAATTCCCTCTCCTCCCCCTCCCCTCTCTCCTTTCGGCTCCCCGTGGTGCGTCCACCGTGCCGCTTGACGCGGCGAGTCGACGCGCGCATTATTCATCACATGATGAATTATTCCTCCGGGCCGACCCGCCAGGTCACCCACCCCGGCGACGAGGGCAGCCCCGGCGACGGCACCCCGGCCGTCCGGGCGCAGGGCCTCACCGTCGTCCGGGGCCCGCGCACCGTCCTGCGCGACCTGTCCTTCACCGTCCCGCGCGGACAGATCACCGGGCTGCTGGGACCCTCCGGGTGCGGCAAGTCGACCCTGATGCGGGCCATCGTCGGCACCCAGGCCAAGGTGTCCGGCACCCTCGACGTCCTGGGCCTCCCGGCCGGGCACCCCGCCCTGCGCAGCCGCATCGGCTACGTCACCCAGGCACCCTCCGTCTACGACGACCTGACGGTGCGCCAGAACCTCGATTACTTCGCCGCGATCCTCGACCCGGGCCGCGCCGCCGCCGTCCGCCGTCGGGAGAACGTCACCCGCGCCATCGAGGACGTGGACCTCACCGGGCACGCCGATGCCCTCGCCGGGAACCTGTCCGGCGGCCAGCGCAGCCGCGTCTCCCTGGCCGTCGCCTTCCTCGGCACCCCCGAACTCCTGGTCCTCGACGAACCGACCGTCGGCCTCGACCCGGTCCTGCGCCGCGACCTCTGGGAGCTGTTCCACGCCATCGCCGCGGAGCGGAACGCGAGCCTGCTGATCTCCTCCCACGTCATGGACGAGGCGGAGCGCTGCCACCGCCTCCTGCTGATGCGCGGCGGCGCACTGCTCACCGGGGACGACACCGCCGGGCCCGACGACGCGGCCGTCACCCCCGACGCCCTGCGCTCCCGGACCGGCTCCGACACCGTCGAAGCAGCCTTCCTGCACCTGGTGGACCGGGCCGCCGCGGCCGACCGCTCGAAGGAGACCACGCGATGACCACGACCGCCCGCCCCCGCCCGGTCCGCCCGTCCGCCCCGGCCGGTGCCCTCAACGCGGCCCGCACCCTCGCCACCGCGGGCCGGGTCCTGCGCCAGCTGCGCCACGACCCGCGCACCATCGCGCTGCTGCTCGTCGTGCCCTGCCTGATGCTGCTCCTGCTCCGCTACGTCTTCGACGGCAGCCCGCGCACCTTCGACAACATCGGCGCCTCGCTCCTCGGCATCTTCCCGCTGATCACGATGTTCCTGGTCACCTCGATCGCCACTCTGCGCGAGCGGACCTCCGGCACCCTCGAACGTCTCCTCGCCCTGCCGCTCGGCAAGGGCGACCTGATCGCCGGCTACGCGCTCGCCTTCGGCGCCCTCGCGGTCGTCCAGTCCGCCCTCGCCACCGGCCTGGCGGTCTGGTTCCTCGGGCTCGACGTCGTCGGCAGCCCCTGGCTGCTGCTCCTGGTCGCGCTCCTCGACGCGCTGCTCGGCACGGCTCTCGGCCTCTTCGTCTCGGCCTTCGCGGCCTCGGAGTTCCAGGCGGTGCAGTTCATGCCGGCCGTGATCTTCCCCCAGCTCCTGCTGTGCGGTCTGTTCGCCGCGCGCGACACCATGCACCCCGTCCTGGAGGCCCTCTCCGACGTGCTGCCCATGTCCTACGCCGTCGACGCCATGAACGAGGTGCTGCGCCACTCCGACATGACCACCGCCTTCCTGCAGGACGTCTCGATCGTCGCCGGGTGCGCCCTGCTGGTCCTGGGCCTCGGTGCGGCCACCCTGCGCCGCCGCACCGCCTGAGGCCGGCCTGAGGCGAGCCGTCCGACGCCCGTCCCGTCCTCCGCCCGCCCGACGTCCGCCTGATGTCCTCCGCCGCGGACCCGCCGCCCCCGACGCGCGCGGGCTCGGGCCCCGCACGTGCAGCGCGATCCTCCGCCGCGGACCCGCCGCCCGACGTCCTGCCGCCGCCCGACGTCCTGCCGCCGCCCGACGTCCTGCCGCGGCCCGGCGGGAAGTCCGCGGCCGGGCCGCCCCGCCGGTGTCCGACCACCGAAAGCCCAGACCGGTGTCCGACCACCGAAAGCCCAGACCGGCGTCCCGCCCACCGGAAGCCCGACCGACATCGCCCCGCCGAAAGCCTCGGCGGTGTTCCCCGGAGCGCCGGCCAGCGGTCCGCCCACCGGACAGCCACCGCGTCCGTCCGCCCCCGGGTGGGAGGATGAACCAGGACGACGCACACCCCGGAGGGCACCCCCAGCCATGACCCAGAAAGTCGCAGTCCTCGGCACCGGAAAGATCGGCGAAGCCCTGCTCAGCGGAATGATCCGCGCAGGCTGGAACCCCGCCGACCTCCTGGTCACGGCACGCCGCCCGGAACGAGCCGACGAACTCCGCACCCGCTACGGAGTCACCCCGGTCTCCAACCAGGACGCCGCCAAGACGGCCGACATCCTGATCCTCACGGTCAAGCCCCAGGACATGGGCGCCCTCCTCGACGAACTCGCCCCGCACGTCCCCGCCGACCGCCTGATCATCAGCGGCGCCGCCGGAATCCCCACCGCCTTCTTCGAGGAGCGGCTGGCCTCGGGCATCCCCGTGGTCCGCGTCATGACCAACACCCCCGCCCTGGTCGACGAGGCCATGTCGGTCATCTCCGCGGGCAGCCACGCCACCGCCCAGCACCTCGCCCACGCCGAGGAGATCTTCGGCGGAGTCGGCAAGACCCTCCGCGTCCCCGAAGCGCAGCAGGACGCCTGCACCGCCCTGTCGGGCTCCGGCCCCGCGTACTTCTTCTACCTCGTCGAAGCCATGACCGACGCCGGCATCCTGCTCGGCCTGCCCCGCGACAAGGCCCACGATCTGATCGTGCAGTCCGCGATCGGCGCGGCCACCATGCTCCGCGACAGCGGCGAACACCCCGTCAGGCTCCGCGAGAACGTGACCTCCCCGGCCGGCACCACCATCAACGCCATCCGGGAACTCGAGAACCACGGCGTCCGGGCCGCCCTCATCGCCGCCCTGGAAGCCGCCCGCGACCGCAGCCGCGAACTGGCCTCCGGCACCAAGGACTGAGGACGGGGACCGAGGACCGGGGGCCGGGGCAGAGGCCGCAGACCGGGGCTCGGGACTGCGGGATCGACGCCCGGCCCCGGGGCTCCCGGTAGCTGCGGTCGGCCGACGTGACCAACGGGGCCGAGTGGGCCGCGAGGGACCGGGAACGGCCGAGACGGCCACCCCGTATCCCCGGCCACCCTGACCAACCCCGGCCACCCCCGCCACCCCGACCCTCCCCGCCCCCCGACCCTCCCGGCCACCCGAGTCAGCCGAACCCTCCAGGCGCCCGTCGGCACCCCCGTCCGCCGTGATCACGTCGCCGCGGTGAGCACGTCCCGCGTCGTCACCACCGCCGCGAACCCGCCTCCGTGCAACGACACGGCGGACGCCTGCGCCAGCTCGTCCGCACTCCGACGCCAGCCGAACGGCCCCTCCAGGTCGAACGTGTACGTCGCGTCGAAGGCGACCACCGCCTCGAAACCGAGGTTCCCCGCCATCCGCGCCGTCGTCTCGACGCACATGTTCGTCTGGATCCCGGCCAGCACCACCTGCCCGATCCCCGCCTCCCGGAGCCAGGCCCCCAGATCCGGACTGCCGAGGAACGCCGAGTTCACCGTCTTCGTGACCAGCAGTTCCGCACCCCCTCCCTTCCCTCGCCGCCGTTCCACGTACGGCTTGAACCCGTTGCCCGGCCGGCCCGGCCGCAGGGGCGATCCCGGCTGGACCGAGTCGTGCCGCACGAAGACCACCGGCCGGGCGGCCGACTGCCACGCGTCGAGGAGAGCGGCGATGTTGTCGTCCGCCGCCGGGTGGTTGCGCTTCCCCCAGAAACCGACCTCCTCGAAACCCTGCTGCACGTCCACGACCACCAGTGCTGCGTTCCGTGCGATGTCCATGACCGCGATCCTGCCGGTCCCCCGCATCAGCCCCCAGAGGTCCGGAAGTCATCGATCGATGGTTCACTGCCACCCATGGCCGTCACCGCCCCCTACCGCGTGGCCCTCCTCGCCTTCCCCGGCATCCGCGCCTTCGACGTCTCCGTCATCACCGAGGTGTGGGGTGTCGACCGCACCGACCGCGGCGTCCCCGCCTTCGCACTGCGCCGCGCCGCCACCGACACTGCCCCCGTCCTCCTGCGCGGCGGCCTCACCCTCCTCCCCGACCGCCCCCTCAGCTGGCTGACCCACGCCGACCTGATCGTCGTCCCGGGCCTGGACGACCACCTCACCCCCGCACCCGCTCCCGTCCTCGACGCCCTGCGCCGTGCCCACGCCCGCGGCACCCCGCTCGCCGCCCTCTGCGGCGGAGCCTTCACCCTTGCCCAGGCCGGACTCCTCGACGGCCGCCGCGCCGTCACCCACTGGAACCTGACCGACCTCCTCCGTATCCACCACCCCCGAGTCGACGTCGTCCCCGACGCGCTGTTCATCGAGGACGGCAACATCTGGACGGCGGCGGGCACCGCCGCCGGCATCGACCTCTGCCTCCACCTGGTCCGACGCGCCCACGGAGCAGAGGTCGCCGCCACCATCGCCCGGTCGATGGTCACGGCCCCCTTCCGCACCGGCACCCAGGCCCAGTTCATCGAGCACCCCACACCGCGCACCGACCGCGACGCCGACACCCTCGCCGCCGTCCGCGAACACGCGCTGCGCCGGCTCGGCGAACCGCTCACGGTCGCCGACCTGGCGGCTCACGCCGGCATGTCCCCGCGCACCTTCGCCCGCCGTTTCACCGCCGCCACGGGCACCACCCCGATGCGCTGGCTCCTCGACCAGCGCATCGCCGCGGCCCAGCGCCTCCTGGAACGCACCGACCTGCCCATGCCCGAGATCGCCCGCCGGGCCGGCTTCGGCAGCGAGGTCACGATGCGCCAGCACTTCGCATCGCGCCTCGCCACCAGCCCCCGTGCCTACCGGGCCGCGTTCAGCACGGGCGCCCCGGTGTCCGCGCCCGCCGGCAGCAGGCCGACGGCCCGATAGGCGGCATCGACCGTCGGCCGCGCCATGCCCCTCGCCCGTTCCGCACCGTCCCGCAGCACCCGCTCCACATGGCCGGGATCCGCGCACAGCTCCCTGTGCCGCTCCCGCACGGGCCGCAACACCTCGATCACGGCCTCGGCGGTCTCCCTCTTCAGAACCCCGTACGACGCGTATGCACCGGCCAGGGCCTCCGGGTCCCCACCCGTGCACGCCGCGAGGATCTCCAGCAGATTCGCCACCCCCGGCCGCGACGCCCTGTCGTACACGACGTCCCGTCCGCTGTCCGTCACCGCCCGCATGACCTTCCTGCGCACCACGTCCGGATCGTCCAGCACATGCACGATGCCCGGCCCGGCGTCGTCGCTCTTGCCCATCTTCGAGAGCGGGTCCTGCAGGTTCATCACCCGCGCCGCCACCTTCGGACGCGTCGCCCGCGGCACCACGAACGCCTGCCCGTACCGCTGGTTGAACCGCACGGCGAGGTCCCGCGCCAGCTCCACGTGCTGCGTCTGGTCGTCACCCACCGGGACCTCCTCGGTCCCGTACGCGAGGATGTCCGCAGCCATCAGCACCGGGTACGTCAGCAGCGACAGCCGCACACTCCCGCCGCGCCGCTGCTCGCGCGCCGCCTTCTCCTTGTACTGGATCATCCGGCGCATCTCGCCGTCCGTGGCCACGCACTCCAGGAGGTACGACAGCCGGGTGTGCTCGTCGACGTGACTCTGCACGAACACCGTGCACACCCGGGGGTCCAGCCCGGACGCCAGCAGTACCGTCGCCGCCTGCCGGGTCAGCCGGCGTACCCGCGCGGGATCGTGGTCGACGGTCAGCGCGTGCAGGTCGACCACGCAGAACAACGCGTCCGCGCGGTGCTGGTCGTCCGCGACCCACTGCCGGACGGCTCCCAGGTAGTTCCCCAGCGTCAGATGCCCGGTCGGCTTGACCCCACTGAAGACCCGCTTCATCTCTTCACTCCGTCTCCCGGTCGGTGCCGCCGACTCCGGCGGGCCGTCCCCCAGAGCTCCGGAGGGAGAAACACGAACGGCCGCCGAAGCGGCGGCCGTGAGTGCATACGTAAGGACGGCCGCCGTCAGGCGGCCCACCAGAACTGGCGGTACGTACGCGTCGTCATGCACCGGAGGATACGCCCCGAGGACGGTCCGAGCAGGCGGTTTGACACGCCCCGGGCCCATCCGTAGTGTTCTCCGGGTTGCCCGACGTGAGCACCGACTCCGGTCGGCCCCGGGCAGCCATTCCGCAAGCACAGTCACTTCCTGACGGCAGACGTGTGTCCGCCGCCGGTAAAGGGCACCCGTGTGTGCGAAATGAGGAATCCACACCCGAAAGGGAGCGGGCCCCGATTAGCTCGGGGGCTGGGAATCCGCTAAGGTCTCACTCGTCCAAACGGCCGACGGCCGGGAAGACGAACCCCGCTGACTGGGGGTCAGATCGAACAGAAGGATCTGATAATGTCGGAACCGCCGGAAAGGGAAAGCGCGGAAAGCGTTCGACCTGGAAAGCGCCGAGGAAATCGGATCGGAAAGATCTGATAGAGTCGGACACACCGAAGGGAAGCGCCCGGAGGAAAGCCCGAGAGGGTGAGTACGAAGGAAGCGTCCGTTCCTTGAGAACT